>JAVXIH010000020.1:0-24992 GCA_036648455.1 Mucinivorans sp. | reverse complement strand
GTGGACGGAACTCTCAACCCCGCCGATATGGGTTTAGGTAAGGGCGCGTCGGAGGTGAGCGAAAGCAACTACAAAGAGAACTTTGTAAGTTCGAATATCTTCTCGGATTACAGCAAACTATTCAATAGCGGTCATTACTTTAAGGTGATGGTTGGTTTCAACTTCGAGCTGGACAAGAGCCGCGGTACATCGATGTATCGTCCTGGTATGATATCGCCCGACCTTCCGCCTTCGATCAACACCGCCACCGGCGAAGACAAAATCACTAACGGTTCGTATAATCACTGGGCAACTGCTGGTTTCTTCGCTCGTGCTAACTACAACTACAAGGAGCGCTATCTATTTGAAGTGAGTGCACGTTACGACGGTAGCTCACGCTTCAAAGATGTCAGCAAACGTTGGAGTCTTTTCCCATCGGTTTCTGTCGGTTGGAACTTGGCCAATGAATCGTTTATGGAAAATTCGCGCGATTGGTTGAGCCTACTCAAAATCCGCGGTTCGTATAGCGAATCGGGCAACCAAAACCTATCAAGTTTATACCCATACTATCAAACTATGCCTTTTGGCGGTGGTAACGGTAACTGGTTGATCGGCGACAAAAAACCTAACACCTCGTGGGCTCCGGGACTGAACAGCTCTTCGCTTTCTTGGGAGCGTATCACGTCGCTCAACCTTGGTCTGGAATTTGGATTCTTCAACAACCGTTTATCGGGTAGCTTTGAATATTTCCAACGCCGCACACTCGATATGGTTGGTCCAGCACCAGAACTGCCTAACACCTTAGGAGCTGCTGTGCCACAAGCCAACAACGCCGACCTGTTGACCTCGGGCTGGGAGCTAGATCTACAATGGCGCGACAAAATAGGCGACTTTGGCTACGGTGCTCGTTTCACCCTGTCGGATAGTCGTACCAAAATCACACGCTACCCTAATCCAACCCAGAGCTTGGGTACGTATGTGGTAGGCGAATACCTAGGCAATGTATATGGTTACACAACACTGGGAATCGCTAAGACACAAGAAGAAATGGATGCTCACACGGCTAAGGTCAACCAATCAGCATTTGGCTCAAACTGGGGTGCTGGTGATATTATGTATGCCGACTTGGATGGCGATGGTAAAATTTCGAACGGTGCCAATCGTCTGGGCGACACAGGTGATATGACCATTCTGGGCAACCAAACGCCTCATTATATGATGGGTTTGACCCTGAATTTCGACTGGAAAGGGATCGACCTGATGCTCTTCTTCCAAGGTATTGGCAAACGCGACTTGTGGCTCAACTCGCCTAACTATTGGGGCGTGAACGGCAACGAGTGGTTCACCTCCTTCTACGAAGATCACCGCGACTTCTTCCGCACAGCCGACGGCCCTTACGGTAAGTATTTTGGCGAGAACCTCGATTCTAAATTTGGTCGCCCACTGGAAAACAACAAGAATAAAGTTACTCAATCTCGTTTCCGCGAAAATGGCGCTTACCTTCGTATGAAGAACGTTCAGCTGGGCTATTCATTCCCTAAGGCTTGGGTTAACAAGATTGCAATGCAACGCCTTCGCGTCTATCTGTCGGGCGAAAACCTGTGGACCATCACTTCGCTACCAAAAGCATTTGATCCAGAAACTGCAGCCGCCGATCAAAGCGGGAAAGTGTATCCATTGTATGGCGTAGTTTCTTTCGGTGTACAGATTACATTCTAGTCCAAACAAATAACCATCAAATTAAAAAACAATGAAAAATACAAAAATATTAATCACGCTAGTGGCGGGGATGTGTTTGGCAGGTTTGAGTTCGTGTGAAGACCTATTGAACCGCGCTCCAATATCGTCAGTCACGCCCGAGGTATTCCTATACAACGAAGCTGACTTGGCGGCCTATGCCATTGCAAACTACAATTTCAGCAGCCCTGCCCCTTGGGGTAATTCGGTCTACGCGGCCGATGGCAACACCGACAACCAAGCCTCAGGCAATACACCAAGTAATGTCTTCCGCCCAGGTGAAATTAAAGTTGGGGCAGGGCTCCAAAATTGGGGCTTTGATCAAATTCGAAATTGCAACTACTTTATGGACGTTGTGATCCCTCGCTTCGAAGCGGGCACCCTCAAAGGAAACGCCGTGAATATCAAACACTATATTGGCGAAATGTATTTCTTCCGTGCTTGGGAATATTTCTCACGCGTGAGCCAAGTTGGTGATTATCCAATCATCAAGACCGTGTTAACAGAAGATTTCGAATCGCTGGTCAAAGCCAACGAACGTGCACCACGCAACGAAGTTATGCGTTTTGTACTCTCGGATCTAGACAAGGCTATCGAGCTACTGAGCAACACACCTGTCGGGGGCAAGAACCGTATCACCAAGAACACGGCGCTACTCATCAAATCACGTGCAGCGCTCTATGAAGGTTCGTTCCTCAAATACTTTGCAGGCACCGCCTACGTTCCACAAGGTCCTGGTTGGCCAGGCAAAACCAAAGAATATAGCAAAAATTACGCCTATTCAACCGGTAGCGTAGAGGCCGAAAGCAAATGGTTCCTCGAACAAGCAATCGACGCGGCCGACAAGGTAGCTTCTAGCGTCACCCTGACGGCAAACACTTTCAAGGCTGATGAAGTTTCTAAAACTGCCATATCGAATCCATACTTTGTTATGTTCTCGGACATTGGAGGTCAAGAAAAATATGCAGAAGTTCTCTTGTGGCGTGCCTACAATGGCGAGCAAAAACTGTTACACTCTAACTCGATCTACCTTCAATCCGGAAGTTGGAACACAGGGTTGACCCGCGGTTATGTGGACAGTTACTTGATGGCCAATGGTCTACCAATCTACGCACCCGGTTCGGGTTATGCCGGTGATGTGGACTACGCTTCCTATCGCAAAGATCGCGACCAACGTCTGCAACTATTCACCAAAGCCAAGGGCGATTATTCGGTGTGGCCCGAACACTCAGGAACTGGCAAATACCCTGCTCCTCCATTGTTCTCGTCGATGGGCGAAAGTGTGAACAACACAGGCTATTCATCGCGCAAGATGATGGACTACAAAGATTGGGGTGTCACTGGGGCTCCTTGTTCCAACGGTTTTGTGGTCTTCCGTGCTGCGGAAGCATACTTGAATTACATCGAGGCTTATTATATGCTCAACAACTCGCTGGGTGGCAATTGCGCTGCTTATTGGAAAGCAATCCGCAAGCGCGCAGGCGTGGATGAGGATTACAACAAAACCATCGCCGCCACCGATCTGGCTATCGAAGCCAAGGGCGACTGGGGAGCCTATTCTGCTGGTCGACTAATCGATGCTACGCTGTACAACATCCGCCGCGAACGTCGCGATGAATTTATGTCAGAAGGTATGCGCTGGGACGACTTGGTTCGATGGAGAGCAATGGATCAAATGATTGCAGAGGGCTACCAAGTCGAAGGATTCAACCTTTGGGGTGGCGAGAACTCGAAAGATCCGTCATACAAAGGCAAACTCAAATATATTGGCGATCCAGCTGGCTCCACAGGCGGCTACACTGTCTCTTCGCCAACGCTGAGCAAATATTTGCGTCCTTTCCAAGTGATCAAAGCTAACAACTTCTTCTATGACGGATTACGTTGGCACTCGGCGCACTACCTGAGCCCAATCGGAGCAAACAACTATTTGCGCACAGCGATGGACAAGGCCACCGTCGAAACTTCGCCTATATATCCTAATCCAGGGTGGGGGACACAATCAGGTTCTTCGCCAAAAGCGGTCGAAGGATTCTAGGTGACTTCTAGAAACTGTTTCTTTGATACAATAAAACTAAGGCACTTTCGTTACCAATGGAAGTGCCTTCTTCTAGAATAAAAAATATGAAAAACAAAAACATTATCTCAGCGCTCACCTTAACGCTGATTTCTCCGCTCGCTCTGCAAGCACAAAGTAAACCTAATATAATACTGTTTTTGGTGGATGATATGGGTTGGCAAGACACGTCTGTTCCATTTGACAAAGTTCGCACCACGTGGAACAACACTTATCACACCCCAAATATGGAGAAATTGGCGCTCAAAGGTGTAAAATTCACTCAGGCCTACGCCTCGGCCATCAGCTCTCCCACGCGCGTGTCGTTGCTGACGGGAATGAACCCCACCGCTCACCGAGTGACCAACTGGACCCTCAACCGCGACAAATCACAAGACCAAGCCGACAAAACACTCGACTTTCCATCTTGGAATATGAACGGGTTGCAGCCTGTCGGCACAGGTATCAGCAACACGATCGAGGCCACCACACTACCACAAATATTGCAACAAAACGGCTACTATACCATTCATTGCGGCAAGGCTCACTTTGGTGCCACGCAGACCCCAGGCGCTAACCCCAAGAACATAGGCTTTGATGTCAACATTGCCGGCCACGCCGCTGGTGGCACTGCCTCATATTTGGGCAAGAAGAATTTTGGCAACGTAGCGGGGGCTGCCACCCAGACAAGGTTTGCCGTTCCGGGTCTCGAAAAATATTGGGGTCAAGATATTTTCCTCTCCCAAGCACTCACACTGGAAGCGATGGCAGCGCTCGACACGCTGAGAGCCAACACCCCCGACAAACCGTTTTTCCTCTATATGTCGCACTACGCGATCCACGTGCCACTAGATGTAGACAATCGATACTACCAAAAATATCGCGACGCGGGGCTCGACCATTCGCAAGCCGCCTACGCCAGCTTGATCGAAGGGATGGATCAGAGTTTGGGCGAGCTAAGTGATTATATCGAAAAAAATAATCTTGCCCAAAACACAATCATTATCTTTATGTCGGACAACGGAGGCCTTTCGGCCTGTGGACGTTCGGGGCCCGCAAATCGCCACAATTGGCCCCTGCGAAGCGGCAAAGGTTCGTCCTACGAGGGCGGGACGCGGGTGCCGATGATCGTCTATGATCCGATGATCAAACGCCGCCAAGAGATCGAAACTACGCCAGTCGATATTACCGATTTTATGCCCACGATCCTCGATATGGCTGGGGTGCACAAGTATAAAACAGTGCAAAAATTGGATGGCAAAAATATTATGCCGCTCATCAAGGGCAAAAAGCTGAAAAATGCTGAGTCACGCCTTTTTGTTTGGCACTTTCCGAACCATTGGGACTGCTCGGGCGAAGGAATCGGCACGTATAGCGCCATTCGTCAGGGCGATTACAAATTTATTTACTTTTACGACACCCAGAAATCCGAACTCTACAACCTAGCCAACGATTTGTCGGAATCGAGAAACTTGGCTGGCAAAGCCGAATTTGAGCCAATCCGCGTGAAGCTCGCCGCCGAACTGACCAATTATATCAAACAACACAACGGGCAATTGCCTTCGAGCAAAGCAAATGGGCAACTGTGCGCTTATCCTCACTAGAAAGCATCGATAAAACTATGAAAATCAAGATCACTTCTCTTCTCTTACCTGCTGTTTTGATCTCGCCATCCATTATGGCCGCCACCAAACAGCCCAATATTGTCGTCTTTTTTGTCGATGATTTTGGCTATAACGACCTCGGTTTCCGCAATCCTAGCTTTGTGACCCCAAATATTGATAGCTTCGCCAAGAGTAACATCAATTTCACGGCCGCTTATGTGCCCTCGCCCACATCGAGCCCTTCGCGTGCGGGGCTGCTCACGGGGCAACATCCGCTCAGAATGGGGCTCACGCGCCACATCAGCGAATATCCCAAAGACATAAACAACGGCAGCGATTATGAGTTGTGGGACGATGATCCAGGGCGTAAATACAACATAAAACAATTGACCCTCGACAAGCGCACCTTTGCCACCGCCCTCAAAGAGTATGGCTACACCACCTACCACGTTGGCAAGTGGCACTTGGGACGCACGCCTTACTACCCCGACAAACACGGTTTCGACTCGATGGTTGGCCAGTCGGATCTGGGTGGCGTTTACTCGTTTTTCCCTCCATATTACGAAAACGTGAAGGCCGATTATTCGGGCGAATATCTGACCGATATGCTCACACGGCGCGCGGTGGAGGCCATCGACAAACACGATTACTCGACCCACCCAATGTTGATGTATTTTGCTCACTACGCCACCCACGCCCCGTATGTGGCTAAACAAGCGATCATCGACAAATACAAAGCCCAAGGAATATCCAACACCTATGCCATATATCACGCGATGGTCGAATCGATGGACTCATCCTTTGGTGCCGTGATCCGCAGTTTGAAAGACAAGGGAGTGTATGACAACACGATCGTGATCTTCGCTTCGGATCAGGGTGGTAATTTCGACAATTCGCCACTCAAAGGCGGCAAGAACGATTGGCCACTCCACGAAGGTGGCGCTCGGGTGCCACTATTTGTCCACTATCCAGGCTGCACCAGCCCACGCCAAATCGATCAACGGGTGAGCACGATGGATCTCTACCCCACTTTTATCGAACTGGCATCGTCTCGCCCCTGCCGCGAAAAAGGGCTCGACGGGGTATCGCTAGCGCCAACCCTCAAAGGCGGCCTTCCAAAGGAGCGACCACTACTCTTCTATCGAAGCTACGACAACCAATTCGCATCGGTGATCGATCGGAATATGAAATATATCATCACTCGCGACGGCAAGGATATTGTTTATGACTTGATCCAGGACCCCGGCGAAAAGACTAACCTATTTGGCGATCCAAAATACGCGGCTCAACAAAAAAGGTTGAAAAAAATAGTTGATAGCTTTCTAAGCAAATACGACAAGACAATGTACGCAAAATAGGGCGCAAAGTTGACTTCTAAATAGAGAAACTGAAAAATAATCGTGTTTTCTAAAATTAATTAAATATCTTTGCACCTCACGATTTTTTGATGAGAAAAAGAGCATTCAACATACTCAAATATTTGCTGGTAGCCCTCTTTGTGAGCTATTATGCCGAGAGTACGCTTTTTTTTCACACCCATACTTTTTCATGGGGTACGGTCACTCACTCGCACCCCTATATGCCCTCTGCGGCACACTCGCACACCACGACCGAGTGTCAGACGATCCAACTTCTTACCAATCTTGTCTTTACAAGCACGGGGACGATCTTTGTGGCTGTCACTTTCCGTGTCATCACCCTTCTCTATCGTCCGCGCCTACACTCTTGGGCACGGTACCTACTAGAAAACACCTCGCTCCGCGGCCCGCCACTATCCATTTGCTAGGGATCTATCGATTCCCACTTTTTTTCTGTTGATTGACTTTTTTGGCCGATCAACAATTTTCTAATTTTATAATTACAAGCAAATGAGATATTTAGCAATACCCCTGGCTGGGGCTTTGTTGCTGTGCGCGTGTGCGAGCAACGAAAACAACAAAGCCGAAGCAACAGATATTAGTATAGAAAACAACACGATAACGGTGAGCGCCACGTCGCCAGTTCTCGAAAAAATAAAGACCCAAACCGTTGAGATAGCACCTTTCAAAGCCAAATTTTCAACTTCGGGCATCGTGCAAGCCATCCCCACATCTTACGCCCAGATAGCCACCCCTTTTGCGGGGCGCATCGTGCGTTCGTTTGTCCGCCTAGGTCAAAACGTCACCGTTGGCAGTCCACTTTTCGAGATCAGTTCGCCCTCGTTCTTCGAAACGAGCAAAGCCTATTTTGGTGCCAAGCAAGAGATGCAGCAGGCAATGAAAAATTTGAACCGCGAAAAAGATCTGCTGGCCAACCGTGTGGGAGTGGCCAAGGATGTCGAGGAGGCCGAGGTGACATATCAACTCAAAAAACAAGACTTCGAAAACGCTAGTTCGGCGCTGAAAGTTTTTCAGGTCGATCCCTCGCAACTAGTTCTGGGCGAGCCGCTCATCGTCCGTTCGCCTTTGCAGGGCAAGGTGGTGGCAAACCACATCATCATAGGCCAATACATCAAGGAAGATGCCGAGCCTCAGGCGGTGGTGGCCGATCTGCAAAAGGTGTGGGTTGTGGCTCACGTCAAGGAGCGCGACATTCGTCTGATGGAGCGCTTGCAAGAGGTGGAAATTCGCCTAGCCGCCTGGCCCGAAGATTCGATTGTCGGCACTATTTATCATATCAGTGACCTGCTGGACGAATCGACCCGAGCGGCAGAAGTGATCATTGAGTGCGACAACCACAAAGGACAAATGAAACCCTTTATGTACGCCACAGTGATGTTGACAGATGCCAAAACAGATGCGATTCTGATCCCAAATTCCGCGATTTTGCAACACGAGGAACATTGCTATGTGTTGGTGGAAAATGGCGAACGCAAATTCACCAAAACCCCGATCACCGTCGCCTCGACAGTGGACAACAAATCGGTGATCCAATCAGGCCTTAGCGCTGGTGATCGGATTGTGATCGAAGGCGCTTTTTACCTACTAGACGCAAAATAGAAGATGAAAAAACTTATTTTCGAAGCCATACATAGGCGAGGTCTTATGTTTGTGCTCTTTGTGCTATTGGGTGTGGTGGGTTTTTACTGCTGGACCAAGCTCTCCATCGATGCCTACCCCGATATTGCCGATGTGACGGTGCAAGTTGTCACCCAAGTGCCAGGATTAGCCGCCGAAGAGATTGAGCAACAGATTAGTATCCCAATCGAACGGGCAATGAACGGTATGCCTTCGATGAAGGTGATGCGCAGCAAGAACACCTTCGGCCTGTCGACGGTGATAATGGTTTTCGACGACGGAACGGATGACTATTGGGCGCGCCAAAGGGTGCAAGAACGGCTCATCGATGTCGAACTGCCATACGGCGCGGTGCCGGGGCTCAACCCATTGACCTCACCCACGGGCGAGATCTTTCGCTACGTGGTCGAAAGCTCGAACCACGATCTACGCGAGATTACAGACCTACACAAGTGGGTGATCATCCCGCGATTGAAACAAGTGACCGGGGTGGCGGACGTGAGCAACTACGGCGGGATAACCACTCAATTTCAGATCGAAATCGACCCCGCCAAGATGGAACAATACCATATTTCGCTAGCCGACATCACCGACAAGATCGAGAAGAACAACCTCTCGGCCGGCGGCAGTATGCTATCGCACGGCGATCTGAGCTACGTCATTCGCGGCATAGGGCTGGTCAAAGGGCTGGACGATCTGGGCAATATTGTGGTCAAGACCGAGGATGGAGTGCCGATCTATTTGAACGACATTGGCAAACTCAAACACGGCACACTCGAACGCAAGGGCGTGCTGGGCTTTACCGATGCCGAGCGTGACTATTCGGACGGCGTGGAGGGGATCGTACAGATGTTGCGCCATCAGAACCCATCCGATGTGTTGCAAGGGGTCAAGGCGGCGGTCGATGAACTGAACAACAACATTCTGCCTCAGGGTGTTTCGATCCATCCCTTTATGGATCGTACCGATCTGGTCAACACCACTCTGCACACAGTATCGCGCACACTCATCGAGGGGATGGCGCTCGTCTTTTTGGTGCTGATCCTCTTTCTGGGCAGCTGGCGCGGGGCGGTGCTGGTGGTGGTGACCATACCTTTTTCGCTGTTGATCGCCTTTATATTGATGAAAATCACCGACATTCCCGCCAATCTGCTGTCGCTCGGGGCGATCGACTTTGGAATTATTGTCGATGGGGCGATTGTGATGATGGAGACAATCCTCAAAAAGCGCGAAAGCGATCCTCGCGCCGAACTGACCAAAGAGAGCATTATCCGCCGCGCAAGCGAAGTGGCTCGGCCCATATTTTTCTCGACCCTGATCATTATCACCGCCTATTTACCGCTTTTCGCCTTCGAACATATCGAGAAAAAAATGTTCACCCCGATGGCCTACACCGTTGGTTATGCGCTCATCGGTGCGCTCGCCGTGGCGCTGCTACTCATCCCGGGTCTGGCTTTTATTTCGTATCGTATGCCGCGCAAAAGTTACAAGAACCGCTGGCTCGAACGATGGACAGATATTTATCGCTCACAAGTGGCACGCCTTATCGACAAACCCAGACAGATCATCATTGTTCTTGTTGTGGTGCTGATGGGTGCTGGTATTCTTTCCACAACAGTCGGCAAAGATTTCTTGCCACCGCTCGACGAAGGATCGATCTGGATTCAAGTGCAGTTACCTGCTGGTATTTCGATCGAAAAATCCAAAGAGTTGGGCGCTCAATTGCGAGCCGAGCTCAAAAAATTTGACGAAGTGTCATACGTGATGACCCAAGTGGGGCGCGACGACGAGGGGGCCGAGGCTTTCTCGCTCTCGCACATCGAATGTGGTGTTGGGCTCAAAGCATATGACACCTGGACGAGCGGACGCACAAAGGCCGAACTGATAGAGGCGATGGACAAGGCGCTCAAAAAAATACCAGGGCTCGCCATCGGCTTCTCGCAACCAATTATCGATATGGTGATGGATCAAATCGCTGGATCGCATAGCGATCTGGCGGTCAAAATCTATGGGGATAATCTGGTCGAAACACGCCACGTGGCCGAGCAAATAGCCTCCACTCTGCAAACCGTCCCCGGAGCGGTGGATGTTGCCGTGGATCAAGAACCACCACTGCCTCAACTGCAAATTATTGCCAATCGCGAACAAATTGCCCAATATGGTTTGAATATTTCTGATGTCACAGAGTTGATCGAATTGGCAATCGGAGGCAAGTCGATCTCTCAAATTTTTGTGGGTAGTAAGTCTTATGACGTGATATGCCGCTACAACGAAACGTACCGCAACACACCAGACAAAATCGGATCGCTGATGCTCACCACCGAAAGTGGAGTGAAAATTCCACTCTGGCAAGTGGCCGACATCAAAATGACAACTGGCGCAAGCAACATCACCCGCGAAATGAACGAACGCCACTTGACCGTTCGCGTCAATCTGCGCGGGGCAGACCTCACCTCGTTCCTCACCGCGGCAGGCAAGGCCATCGAGCGAGATGTGAAATTCGACCACCAAACGGTGCACATTCGGTGGGCTGGGCAATTCGAGAATCAAAATCGAGCATACGCCCGCCTGGCGATTGTTGTGCCGCTGGCGCTCGCCATTATGCTGCTACTGCTGATCATCGCTACGGGCAAATTTCGCCAAGGGGCTACCCTGATGAGTGTCGTGCCGCTGGCTTTGTTTGGTGGGATGGCGGCACTCAACATTCGAGGTATGACGCTCAACGTGTCGTCGGCCGTCGGTTTTATTGCACTCTTTGGAGTGGCGATCCAGAACGGCGTGATTATGATTTCGCATATCAACAACCTACGCAAAAAAGAGGGGGCAAACCTCAAAGAGTCGGTCATCGAGGGGGCAAGACACCGTTTTCGCCCTATTCTGATGACCGCCTCGGTGGCCGTGCTCGGGTTGCTCCCCGCATCACTATCCACAGGCATCGGCTCGGACGTGCAACGCCCCTTGGCGACCGTTATCGTCTACGGACTGCTCTTTGCCACCGTCATCACCCTCTATATCCTGCCAGCACTGTATTATATGGTAGAGAAACATCACCTGGCGCGCAAACGCCCTGAACCAACAACCAATGAAAAATAAAATAGTAATACTTCTTGTCTTGCTTCCGCTGATGGCGGAGGCCGAGGTGAAAAAACCGATAAATTTCAAGAATTATATCGAGCAAGTACGCGAACAAAATATCGCCTACGCAGCCCAAAAACTCAATATCCCGATCGCCGATGCCAAGATCAGCGCGGCTAAAATTTTCAACGACCCTACCCTATCCATCGAATATGCCTACAATGACGACCATCGAATGCAAATGGGACAAGGCGTGTCGGGGGAGCTGAGCAAAACATTCTCGCCCGGCAAACGCACGGCTCGTATCGATCTGGCACTGAGCGAAAAAGAGATGACCGCCGCCGTGCTAGACAATTATTTCCACACTCTACGCTCCGAAGCGACGATTGCCTATTTGGAAGCCATCAAACAAGGCGAGCTATATCAGGTGAAGCTTAATTCGTATCTCAGTATCAGCGAATTGGCAAAGTCCGACAGTGTGAAATGGACGCTCGGCAAAATCACCGAAACCGACGCTCTGCAAAGCCGTATCGAAGCGGGAGTGATATACAATGAACTGCTCAAAGCGCAAAGCGAACTCTACAACTCGTATGTGGCGCTCAACGTTCCCCTGTCGAGTTTCAATGCCGACACACTCTACGTGCCCATTGGAGCGCTACAAATGGCGGTGCGCAAGTTTGAGATAAACGAACTCTTGACCCAATCGCTTGCCAATCGTGCCGATTTGGCAGCAGCATTCAAAAATGTAACCGTTGCGCAAAAAGCGTTGAAACTGGCTCGTCGAGAACGAAATATAGATTTCGACATCGCGCTCGGTTATAATTACAACACCGAAGTACGCAACGAATTAGCTCCCGCACCGCGATTCAGCGGTATGACGCTCGGGGTGTCAGTGCCTCTGAAATTCTCGAATTTCAATCGAGGCACCATTCGAGCCGCATCACTCACGGCCACCCAAGCCGAGTATGATTACCGCCAAGCGCAAATCGAGGTTCAGACCGAAGTTATGAAAAATCACAATCTTTATCTCTCGCTCAGCACCCAAGTCGAGCACTACACAAATGGAATGCTAGACAAAGCCAAGGCGGTAATCGACGGTAAGATATACAGTTACTCGCGTGGCGAAAGTTCGCTGCTCGAAGTGCTGAACGCCGAACGGACATACAACGACCTGAGGGCGATGTATATCCAGACGCTGTTCGACCACGCCGCCGGGCTGGTGATGCTCGAAGGCAGCGTAGGGATCTGGGACATAACGATCGAATAAAAAACGGGCTTCAAATTATTCGATTGAGATTTTTGTTACGTAATGAAAACCTTTCAAAATTTTGTTTAACTTTGAAAGGTTTTTTTATGCTTCTAATATTTTTGGGAGGAAATTAAAACAGCTTCTTATTCAAGGTGGCTTCTAAAAATCAGATTTTTCAAGGCGGATTCGTAGTCGATGAGCCGCAGTTTATTCGCCGCAAATGAGGATTTTTAGATCCGTAGTAGAGCGATGAAAAAGCGATCTTTAGAAGTCACCAATATATAATAGATTGAAATATTTTGCGCTTTCGAAAAAGTATAGTAATTTTAACGCTGAGTAAGAAGATGCGGAATTATAACTATTATAAAATAAGATAGTATGCAAAAAGTATTAGTGACTGGGGCCGATGGTTTTATTGGTTCGCATCTCACGGAGATGTTGCTTGACCAAGGATACCAAGTAAAAGCTTTATCGTATTATAATTCATTCAACTATTGGGGTTGGCTCGATGGTATCAAGCATCCTCATTTGGAGGTTGTGACGGGGGACGTTCGCGACCCTCATTTTTGTAAACACATCACCCAAGGCATCGATATTATTTTCCACCTAGCGGCGCTCATCGCCATTCCGTATTCCTACGTTGCGCCCGACAGCTATGTGGACACTAATGTCAAAGGGACGCTCAATATTTGCCAGGCGGCCAAGGAAAATAATGTCAAACGAGTGCTCGTCACTTCGACATCTGAGGTCTACGGCACGGCTCGATATGTGCCCATCGACGAGAAACATCCCAAGCAACCACAATCTCCATATTCGGCCACCAAGATTGGAGCCGATGCGATGGCGATGAGTTTTTATAACGCTTTCGAATTGCCCGTTGTCATCGTTCGCCCGTTCAACACCTACGGTCCTCGTCAATCGGCACGCGCCATTATTCCCACTATCATTGCCCAAATTGCGAACGGCAAGAAGGAAATTATGCTTGGTGACTTGACCCCGACACGCGATTTCAATTTTGTGAAGGACACCTGCCGCGGATTTATTGAACTCTCTCGATGCGATGCTGCCGTGGGGCAAGAGGTTAATATTGCGAGTAACTTCGAGATTTCGATGCGCGACACGCTGACCCTGATTGCCAAGATTATGGGTTCGGATGTAGTCTTCACCGAAGATGCTCAACGTATACGCCCCAAAAATTCGGAAGTATTCCGCCTGTGGGGCGATAATTCAAAGATCAAAGAGTTGACGGGATACGAACCGCAATACGACATCGAACGAGGCTTGCGCGAGACAATCGAGTGGTTCACCAATCCCGAAAATCTAGTGAAATATAAAGCAGACATATATAATGTATAACGAGATTATCAAATTTATCCACGAACTCTATCCCGCTCAGGATTTTGTGCCCCTTCACGCGGCAACATTCAGTGGGAATGAGAAAAAATATTTGAATGAATGTATCGACACCACTTTTGTGTCGAGTGTGGGGGCCTTTGTGACTCGTTTCGAAGAGATGGTGGCGGAATTTACGGGTGCCCCAAAGGCGGTGGTCTGCGTGAGCGGCACCAATGCGCTGCATATGGCGCTAATGTTGTCTGGTGTTGAGGCTAACGACGAAGTGATCACCCAGCCGCTGACTTTTATCGCCACGGCAAATGCAATTTCGTATTGCGGCGCGAGGCCTGTTTTTGTAGACGTGGATATGGATACGATGGGGCTTTCGCCAACCAAGATGAGCGAATGGCTCGACACAAATGCTCAAATGCGCGGCGGCGAATGTTTCAACAAATCGACTTCGCGACGTATCAAGGCGTGTGTCCCGATGCACACTTTTGGTCACCCAGTGCACTTGGATGAACTGGTAGCATTGTGCAAAAAATGGAATATCGAACTCGTTGAAGATGCCGCCGAAAGTATCGGCAGTTATTATAAAGGTAAGCACACGGGGACTTTTGGTCGGGTTGGGATTTTGTCCTTCAACGGCAATAAAACCATCACCACCGGTGGCGGCGGAATGCTCATCTTCAATGACGAGCAACTGGCCACCTACGCCAAACATATCACAACGCAAGCCAAAATTGCCCACCGCTGGGAATTTCGCCACGATGCAATCGGCTACAACTATCGGATGCCTAACATAAACGCGGCGCTCGGTTGTGCGCAGATGGAGGTTCTGCCGCAATATGTGGCCAGTAAACGCGCCACGGCCGAGGCTTACAAACAATTTTTCGAGCCACGTACCGATATGAAATTTTTCGTGGATAGCCCCGACACTTCATCCAATTATTGGCTCAACGCTGTAATTCTGCCCAACCACGAGGCTCAAATCGAGTTTCTGACAGCCACCAACGACTCGGGCGTGATGACGCGTCCGGTGTGGGAATTGATGAACCGTCTGCCGATGTTTGCCGATGCCCAGTGTGGCGATCTGAGCAATGCCGAATGGTTAGCCGCGCGAGTAGTCAACATTCCTAGTTCGGTAAAGATATGAAACCATTAATTTTGATCGGTGGCGGCGGGCACTGCAAGAGTGTGATCGAGGCGGCGGAAAGCGCTCATAGGGTGATTGCGGGCGTGTTGGACGTGGCCATCAATGTGGGACACGATATTTTGGGGTATAAAGTGATCGGGACGGACGATGATATTGCACAATATGCTGAGCAACACGAATTTGTGATCACGGTCGGTCACATCAAAGATTGCACCATTCGCCAAGCGATCGATCAAAAAATAAGACAAGCACAAGGCACCCTGGCCACGATCGTTGCCTCGACGGCATCGGTGAGTCGGCACGCAACCATTGGCCCTGGGACAGTTGTGCTACACGGGGCGATGGTGAACGCGGGCGCATCGGTTGGGCGAAATTGCATAATCAACACCCTGTCTAACGTGGAACACGACGCGGTGGTTGGCGATTTTTGCCACATATCAACGGGGGCGATGGTGAACGGCGATTGCAAGGTGGGTCAGCAGACCTTTTTGGGCAGTCAGAGCGTGATGCTCAACGGCGCGTCGATCTGCGATGGGTGTGTGGTGGCGGCGGCTTCGTTTGTGCGTAAGCCATTGAAGACAAAAGGAATATACGCGGGAAATCCTGCGATTTTAATGAAAAAATTATGAATCACACCCTCATCATAGCCGAAGCTGGCGTGAACCACAACGGATCGATGGACACGGCGCGCCGTTTGATAGACGCTGCGGCGATGGCAGGGGTGGATTACGTCAAATTTCAAACTTTCAAAGCTGACAGACTAGTGAGTCGCTCAGCCCAAAAGGCACAATATCAACAACATAACATAGGCGGCAGGGACACTTCGCAATATGCGATGCTCCGAGCGTTGGAACTGAGCGCCGAGAATCACTACGAACTGATCGAACATTGCAGGTCAAAAAACGTGGCTTTTTTTTCGACCGCTTTTGATCTGGAAAGCATTGATTTTCTCGCCTCGCTCGATCTGCCGATGTGGAAAGTGCCAAGTGGCGAGATCACTAATTTCCCCTATCTACGGAAAATCGGTCAGACCAAAAAACCTGTGATCCTATCCACGGGGATGGCTAATATGGCAGAAATTGCTGCCGCGATCCAGGTGCTGACCCGATTTGGCACCCCGCCACAATCGATCACCCTGCTACACTGCACAACCGAATATCCAGCACCAAAAGACGAGATCAACCTGCGGGCGATGGCCAGTATGAGCCACAAATTCAACCTGCCAATCGGTTATTCCGACCATACCGAAGGCATCGAAATTCCGACGGCCGCCGTGGCGATGGGGGCGGTGGTGATCGAAAAGCACTTCACCCTGGATCGCACAATGGAGGGCCCAGACCATCGAGCTTCGCTCGAACCAAGCCAATTGCAACAGATGGTGGCCAATATTCGTAACATCGAACGAGCGATGGGTAGCGGGATCAAGGAGGCTGCGGCATCCGAGATCCAAAATATTGCGATTGCCCGTAAATCGATCGTCGCTGCCCGTGCCATCCACCAAGGCGAGACCTTCGACGAACAGAATCTAACCACCAAACGCCCCGCCAACGGCATTTCGCCTATGGAATGGGAGTCGGTAATCGGACGGCAAGCCACGAGAGATTTCGCGGACGAGGAACCAATCGAATTATCCGTCGAGCTATGAGAAAGATATGTATAGTGACGGGCACAAGAGCCGAATGGGGATTGCTGGTTCGCTTGGCTCGACTGATCGAGGCCGACGAAGAATTGCAGCTACAAATAATTGCCACCAATATGCACCTGTCGGATGTGTATGGTTTGACATACAAAGAGATAGAGGCTGATGGCTTCAAAATCGATTATCGTGTGCCAATGGAAACAGATGGCGACACGAGACGAGACACCGTGAAATCGATGGCTCGTGCGATGGATGGTTTTGCGGATGCCTACCAGATTTTACAGCCCGATATGATCGTCGTCTTGGGCGACAGATACGAGATTCTAGTGGCGGTGACAGCGGCTTTGATTTTCAAGATTCCAGTGGCTCACATCCACGGAGGCGAGATCACGATGGGAGCCTATGACGATGCTATTCGCCACTCGATCACCAAGATGAGCCACCTGCACCTGACCTCCACCGAAGCTTATCGCCAACGAGTGATCCAGATGGGCGAACAACCGAGCAACGTGTTCAACGTGGGGGCGATAGGGGTGGAGAATATCAAAAAGATCGAGCTGTGGGACAAGGCACAGACCGAAAAAAGTCTGGACAATTTCGAACTAGATCGCAACACGATTCTCATCACCTACCACCCCGTGACGCTAGAAAACAATACGGCTGAAAATCAGATCAACGAACTACTCGAAGCTCTGGATAACCTACCCCAAGTGAAGGTGATTTTCACGATGCCTAATTCAGATACAGAAAATTTGATCATCGCCCGCAAGATCAAAGATTGGTGCGCGGTCAATAGCAAGCGCTCTGGGTGGTTTGTGTCGCTCGGCATAAAGCGTTATCTATCGGTGCTGCAATACATTGGCGCGGTGGTTGGTAATTCGAGTAGCGGGATCATCGAAGTGCCTAGTTTTGGCATCCCAACAATCAATATTGGCGATCGACAAAAAGGACGACTAGCCGCCGTAAGTGTCATCAATTGCCAGCCAACGGCGAGTGACATTACAACGAAAATACGGGAAGTGATAGGCCGAGAACCGACCAGTGTGTCCAATCCATACGAAAAAGAGAATACGGCACAAGAAATTTTGCAGATCATCAAAACACACAATTCGAAAGATATAATCAAGAAACATTTCTTCAACATACAAAATGGATAATTTTGATCAATACATAATACAGCAAAGCGCAAGTATATTGGAGGCGATGGCCAAAATCGACAAACAGTCGGGCAGTATGATTCTAACTTTGTTTGTGCTCGACGATCGAGGCGTGGTGCTTGGCACGATCACCGATGGCGATTGTCGGCGTGCGATTTTGCGCGGGATGCAATTGACCGACACGGTGGCGAAAGTCTACAATGCACATTTTACGAGTTTGACCAACGACACCTTTGACCTGGCAAAGCAACGTATGATTCGCGCAAAAAGATATAAAATCGTACCCGTGCTCGACAGCGAAGGGCGTATGGTGAAGTTGCTTGATTTCCAACATAAAAAAGCCTATCTACCCATCGACGCGGTGTTGATGGCGGGCGGGCGCGGCGAGAGGCTTCGTCCGGCCACGCTCACCACCCCCAAGCCTCTGCTCGAAGTGGCTGGCAAACCGATCATCGACTATAATGTGGACAATATGCTCAACCACGGGATAGAACATATCAGCGTGACCACCAATTATTTAGCCGAGCAATTAGACGCGCACTTCGCTAGCCCGATCGAAGGGATTCAAGTGCAAACGGTACGCGAGCCTAAATTCCTGGGTACGATGGGTGCCATAAAATTCGTCGAAAATTGGCACAACGATACGATTTTGATTATGAATTCAGATCTGTTTACCAACATTGATTTGGAAGATTTTTTTCTCCATTTCAAGGAGCACGATGCCGATATGTCGATTGCCGCTGTGCCCTATTCGGTGAACATTCCGTATGGTATTTTCGAGATCGAAGGCACGCGCAACATTGTTGGAGTGCACGAAAAACCAGCATATCACTACTACGCCAATGCGGGGATTTACCTCATCAAACGGGAACTTTTGAATCTGATTCCCGATGATACATTTTTCAACGCTACGGATTTAATGGCGCTGCTGATCGAGCAAAAACGTAGCGTGATTCGGTTTCCATTGTCTGGCTATTGGATCGACATAGGCAAGCCCGAAGATTTCAAAAAAGTACAAGAATTAGCCAAACATACACGTAAATAATGAATATACTAATCACGATTTGCGCCCGCGGAGGAAGTAAGGGGATCCCTGGCAAAAATATCAAACCACTGTGTGGCAAACCCTTAATAGGATACACGATCGATGTGGCGCGCGTTTTCCAGAGCAAACACCCCCACACCACCATCGCCCTATCCACCGATAGCGAGGCGATTCGTAGCGTGGCTTCGCAATGCGGATTGGTGTCCTCCTACGTTCGCCCCGAGAGTTTGGCTGGTGACGCGGTGGGCAAAGTAGATGCCATTGCCGATGTGGTGCGTTTTGCCGAAAGCGAAAACAATATTAGATACGACTACATACTCGATATGGATGTAACTTCGCCGCTACGCAATCTAGCGGACTTAGAGGCTGCCTTTGCCGTCATCCAAGCCGACCCTAGTGCGTTGAATCTTTTTTCGGTCAGCCCATCTTCGCGTAGCCCGTATTTCAATATGGTGGAGCAAAAAGAGAACGGCTATTTCGACAAAGTGAAATCCGTTGGCCAGGTCTTCGCACGCCAAGCAGCACCCATCGTATATGACCTGAACGCTTCGTTTTATATCTACACCAAGGCCTTTTTCGATGAGGGGCTGCGTGGAGCAATCACCTCGCGTTCATTGATATACGAGATGCAGCACACCTGTTTCGATTTGGATCATCCTTTGGATTTTGAAATAATTGAATTTTTGATCGGTCACAATAAATTAGATTTCGAACTGTGAAAGTAGGAATTATAGGCCTGGGCTCAATCGCCCGTAAACATATAGCTGCCGTGAGGGCGTTGGATCTCACCGCGCAGTTCTATGCCTTGCGCCACACCCAGACTTCGCCCGCCCAAGACGGGGTGAACAACGTTTATTCGTATGAAGAATTGCTCGCCGTGCAGCCCGATTTTATTATCATATCTAACCCCACCGCCGCCCACCGTGCAGCCATTGAACGTTTGGCACAGGAGCATATTCCGCTGATGATCGAGAAGCCACTCTCTGACACCCTTGCCGCGCCAGTGATGGTCGATGGGTTGACATACGTGGCTTGTAACCTGCGTTTTTTGGAGTCAATACAATACATCAAGCAACAAATAGACGGTCAACGGGTGAACGAAGTGAACACATATTGCGGTTCGTCGCTGCCCTCGTGGCGTGCGGGTGTCGCTTGGCGCGAATGCTATTCGGCCAACAAAGAGATGGGCGGAGGGGTGCATATTGATTTGATTCACGAAATTGATTACCTTTATTGGTTGTTTGGAGCACCGCAAAAAGTGACAAAAATATTTCGTAACGTTTCGTCTCTTGGCATTTCGGCCATCGACTACGCAAATTACACGATCGAGTACCCTGGTTTCACGGCTTCGGTGGTGCTGAATTATTATAGATGTGATTCGAAACGGACGCTCGAAATAGTGACCGACAAAGAGACTTGGATAGTCGATTTGCTAAAAAATAGTGTCAATCGCAATGGGAAAATTGTTTTTCAAAGTGATCGCACAATTGGCGACACATATGCCACCCAGATGCGCCATTTTGTGGCTGCCATCGCCTCGGGCGAACGATTTAACGACATTAATCAAGCATACGATGTGCTAAAAATATGTTTAGAAGATGGAACTAAAAGATAAAGTGATTATCGTGGCTGGTGGCTGCGGATTGATTGGTCGCCAGATCGTAAAGTATTGTCGCGCCGCTGGAGCCGTGGTTCAGAGCGTTGATATTGGGGCGAATCGCTGGGGCGAAATGCCAGACACGATAGCCAATGTGACAGAAAAGGTGGAGGTCGAAAAACTGATCGATGATATGGTGGCCAAATATGGTCGCATCGATGGCTTGGTCAACAGCGCCTACCCTCGCACCAAAGATTGGGGCACAAAATTCGAGGATGTGCCATACGAAAGTTGGCAGCGTAACGTTGATATGCAGATGAACGCTGTCTTTTTGATGTGCCAGAAAACGCTTGCCGTGATGAAGGATCAAGGCTTCGGCTCCATTGTCAACATCGCCTCGATATACGGCGTGGTGGGTAATGATTTCACGCTCTATGAAGGCTATGGAGGCACTTCGCCAGCCGCTTATTCGGCCATCAAGGGTGGTATTATCAATTTTTCGCGTTACCTGGCCTCTTATTTTGGCAAATATGGTATCCGAGTGAATTGTATGTCTCCGGGTGGCGTTTTGGATGGTCAGCGCGAGGAATTTTTGAACGCCTACAACGCCAAATCGCCCTTGAAGCGTATGGGTCGTGCCCAAGAGATGGCGCCAGCGGTGGTTTTTTTGCTCTCCGACGGGGCGAGCTACATCACGGGACACAATTTAATGGTAGACGGCGGCTGGACCGCCATATAAAATATGATGACATTCGCCATTGATAAGCCGCTCATTTTGGAACAATTGAAGCGACAACTCAATTCGTTGTTTTTGAATAGCGAGCACGATTTTGATGTGCTTGATGCCCATTATGAGGCCACCTTAGAGCGCACGGAACGCTGCTTTGCCCAAACTCCCAATAAGTATTACCAGAGAGATGGTCAACCATTTTTCAGCCCCTATATTTCAACTCAATATACAATTTTCCTCTATTATTTTGCGAACACTATCTACAAGTCAGCACCATCAGAGAGTGAGGTATGTGATAAATTATATTATTTGAACAAATCGCTCAATTCGGTAGACATTTATTACGCTGTGGCATTGCCCGATTTCTTTATGTGCGAGCATCCGGTTGGCTCTGTGATGGGTCGCGGCAAATATGGCGATGGCTTTTTGTTTTATCAATGTTGCGCAGTTGGCGGTTTTCATTTGAGTGGCGGCAAGATAGTCTATCCTAACATAGGGCGAAATGTGAAAATGTTTGCCGGTTCAATGATCTTGGGCGACTGCACGATAGCAGACAATGTAAATATCGGCGCAGGTGCGCTACTCAAGAACCAATCAGTACCCCCCAATTGCAACGTATTCGGACAATCACCAAACATAATCATAAAACCAAAAACAACCCAATGAATATCACACTAAGCAATACACCATAGTGACAAAAAATCACGCAAAGCGCTAAACCATACACAGCACTGATAAGTTACTCGCCATAATGATCATAAATGATATTTTGTATGTTTGGCATATTCATTAAATTGTTATACCTTTGTCGCGAGATTAATATGGGAATTATTCTCAATTGAGACAAAGTAAAACGCACAATAAATTAGTGTATACAAAGTCACTCTACGTATATAACATTGTAATAAGATCGGTTTTTAAGCCGTTTAATTATCAGAACAAACTGTCGAGAGCAACAAATAAGCAATTACCTCTATCAAATGATTACAATTTGTAAAATATAATGACACAAGAGCCACAAATCATTAACCTACCCAAGATACTTGATCGAAGGGGTAATCTGAGTTTTATAGAAGGGAATAATCATATTCCCTTTGCTATTAAGCGCACATATTGGATCTACGATGTGCCAGGAGGTGAAGTACGCGGCGCACACGCATATCGCGAAAACGAGGAACTGGTAGTTGCACTGAGCGGCAGTTTCGATGTGGTGCTCAATGATGGCACAAAAGAATACCGTTTTCAGCTCAATCGTTCGTATTGCGGGGTTTATATTCCGAAAATGATGTGGCGCACGCTAGAAAACTTCTCGACCAACTCACTGGCCTTGGTTCTCTCATCAACTCGTTATAACGAGGCAGATTATATTCGCGATTTTGATCAATTCAAAAAGGAGGTTACAAATGGGTAGCACAGTATACGATTGCTCGATCATCGAGCTAGATAAACATACGCACGATAGCGGCAATATAACGGTGGTCGAAAATGGCGTTGATGTGCCATTCGATGTTCGACGCACCTATTATTTGTATGACGTACCTGGTGGCGAAGCTCGCGGAGGTCACGCCCATTACGCATTGAAACAACTGATCGTTGCCGCCAGCGGGAGCTTCGACGTACAGATTGATGACGGGAAGATCAAACGAACTTTCACCCTCAATCGCCCCTACCAAGGCTTGTTAGTCGTTCCTGGCTTGTGGCGAGAACTCGACAATTTTTCGAGCGGTTCGGTCTGCCTTGTACTCGCCTCGATGGAATACGAGGAAGCGGACTACATCCGTTCCTATGATAAATTTTTAGAATACAAACAACAATGATCAATATCCACCCATTGGCTGATGTAAAGACGACAAATATAGGTCAGCACACCAATATTTGGCAATTTTGTGTTGTATTCAAAGATGCTCAAATTGGAAATAATTGCAATATATGTGCTAATGTACTGATCGAAAACGATGTTATAATTGGAGATAATGTAACCATAAAATCAGGAGTACAAGTTTGGGATGGTGTAAAGATCGAAGATAATGTATTCATAGGTCCAAATGTAACCTTCACTAACGATTTAGTGCCACGCTCCAAAATTTATCCATCAAGTTTTGGTAAAACTACGATCCACAAAGGGGCTTCCATCGGAGCAAATGCAACTATAATCGCAGGCGTTGAAATCGGAGAATATGCAATGGTAGGTGCAGGAAGCGTAATTACAAAAAGCATCGAAAACAATACCTTATGGTACGGAAATCCTGCACGCCAAAGAGGTTACATTACCAATGAAGGCATAATATTAGACCTTTATAAGAAAGATAAAAACGGAAAAGAATATTCAATATGATAAAATTTTTGGATTTACAGAAAATTAATGCGCAGTATGGCGCAGAACTTAAAGCTGCAGCGGCTGAAGTGATTGACGGTGGTTGGTATCTGCAAGGGACTCAAAACGAACGACTCGAAAATGAACTCAAAAAGCTGATCGGGACACCTAACGCCATCACAGTAGCCAATGGACTGGATGCGCTACGGATCATATTAAGAGCCTACATAGAGATGGGAGTGATGAAAGAAGGCGACGAAGTGATCGTACCAGCCAATACCTATATAGCTACCATTCTGGCAATTACAGACAACAAACTGACACCAGTATTGGTAGAGCCAACACTCGAAAGTTGCAATATCGATATCGATAAAATCGAAGAAGCCATTACTCCCCGCACAAAAGCGATTATGGTGGTACACCTTTATGGGCGCGCGGTGTGGAACGAAAAATTGGAGCAAATAGCAAAGAATCATAATCTAAAAATCGTTGAAGATAACGCGCAAGCAATCGGAGCCGAATATAAAGGTGTGCGTACAGGTAATCTTGGTGATGCGGCCGGATTTTCTTTCTATCCGGGCAAAAACCTAGGTGCGCTTGGCGATAGCGGCGCTATCACCACCAAAGATGCAGAGCTCTCTCGCGTGGTGAGAGCACTGGCAAATTATGGCTCATCCAAGAAATATGTCTTTGATTATTGTGGTTATAATAGCCGTATGGACGAAATTCAGGCGGCTTTCTTGAATGTCAAGATCAGCCACTTGATGGACGAGAACGCTCGTCGTCGTGTGGTGGCAAATTATTATTGCCAACATATCACCAATCCCAAAATCACTCTCCCCTTGCAGCCATCTGACCCGATGGAACACGTCTATCATATTTTTTCTATCCGCACGTCCGACCGCGACGCTTTGCAGAAATACCTGACCGACAACGGGGTACAAACATTGATCCACTACCCCATCGCCCCTCACAAACAACATTGCTACGCCACGTGGAATGAGCGCAGTTATCCGATCACCGAAAAAATACACCGCGAAGTGTTAAGCTTACCTATTAGCGCTGTGTTGACAGACGATGAAGTTAAGCAAGTAGTAGAAATCCTCAATCAATACTAACAAAATAGTATTTATCATAATAAATGATTAATCGCCTAAAAAATAAGTACAGGCAGTTAGCTGCAGCTTGTTTTCGCAATAGCCGCTTGAGATGGTTTGGCAAGGTACTTTATGTGCCAACACCTTGGAAAACGCAATGGCTTAAAGTCACAGATACAAAAGCCTGGATTGATAATAATTCAAACAACCAATTTGTATATTATTCAAC
>JAVXIH010000019.1:0-25082 GCA_036648455.1 Mucinivorans sp. | reverse complement strand
ATGTTTATCGATGGTGATTTTGTGCGCGCGCTGGAATATGGTATGCCGACTTGTTCGGGAATGGGGATCGGGATCGACCGCCTGACAATGTTCCTCACCGGACAAACCACGATCCAAGAGGTGCTATTCTTCCCTCAAATGCGACCCGAGATTTAGAAGGTGACTTCTAAAAATTGTTTTTTCGGCGTTGGACTGCGGATCGAAAAGTCCTCATTTACAGTGAGTAAACTGCGGTTTTTCGACCTTGTCCGCCTTGAAAAATCTAATTTTTAGAAGCCCCCAGAAGTTATAATGTATAGATGAAAATCAAAAACGTTGTTCTTATTGGGCGTGGAGCCGTTGGAGCGGTATACGCTGCGGCTTTTGACGATGCACGTTCGAAGGTCGAGGGGCTCAATTTTCGTGTGGCAGCGGATTGCGAACGCCGAGTGCGTTATGAGAGTGAGCCATTTATTTTCAACCACAAGCCCTATTTTTTCGATTATTTCACCCCACACGCCACCCACGAAAAAGTGGATCTGGTGATCATAGCCACCAAATGGGGCGGTTATGCTGCCGCGCTCGATACGATCGAACCGATTGTCGATCGCCACACCGTGATTTTGCCGCTACTCAACGGGCTCAAAGCCTACGATGTGGCGCGCGAACGATTTGCGGATAGCGATGTGCTTCGCGGTTTTTATTTGGGTCACACGGCTTCGCGAGGTCAGAATAACGAGACCGCGCAAGATGGGATGTATCGCACTAATTTTGGCCAAGAGATCAATTCGACACCATATTCGCCAACCGTGCAGAGTGTGGCCGAACTTTTCGATGCCGCTAACATCAAATACCGCATACCCGAAGATATGGTGGCTGCCGCTTGGGGCAAATTCGTCATCAACATCGGCACCAACCTACCCACTGGTCTCTATAAATACAATTACGGCGAGTTGAAAAATTCGCCTTCGGCGATGGAGCTCAGCGTGGCTCTGATGCGCGAGGCGGCCGCGATAGCCACGGCTCGCCAAATATCTGGTGCCGAAAAGCTGGTGGACAACGCTCTTAAAACTTTCGACATTCTGCAAGACGAAGATTACAGCTCGATGGCGCAAGACACGGTGGCCGGTCGCGAGACGGAAATCGAAATTTTTGCGGGCGAGGTGATAAAAATGGGGCGCGAGCTACATTTGCCCACGCCCCGCACTGATGAGTTTTACACAACCTTTCGCCAGAGGCTAGAAGTCTAATCGCCCACGGTAGAAAATCGTAGAGGTGAAATTCGGTGTCAACGCCAGATCTACGCTCGAATTGCCGCTGCCACTGATGGTCAAGGTTAGCGTGTAGCCATCGCTCGGCGATCGACGCGTGGACATTGCCGTATTTTTGGCTTCACGAATATCGATCTTCACAATATAGACCCCATTGCGTTCGGTGTAGGAATATTTGATGTTAGAGGATTCGAAATCCAAGATAGCAGGATTGTTACCCATCAAATTGACAGAGGTGAAATATGGCAGTCTGACACGGATAAAATCACCATCGACCTCAACCACATTGTATGGGGCGCGCAGCGAATAACGATCTAAGTTCTTGATCTGCATATCGATACCATCAAAATATAGATCTTTGTTCTCGACCGCCCAACGCACGTTGACTTGGTTGATCGAATCGGCAATGGCGCGCTCGATTTTACGTTTTTGAGCAGGTGTGGTTTTTTGAGCCTGCACCTGGATCGTAGTTATGGCAATTAAAAGAGCCACAAACGTCAAAATAATCTTTTTCATAGTTTCGGGTTTTTTAATTTTAGGCGACTTTTAAAAATTGCTTTTTCGGCGTTGTGCTTCGGATCGAAAAGTCCTCATTTACAGCTGAGTAAACTGCGGCTCATCGACCTTGCCAGCCTTGAAAAATCTAATTTTTAGAAGCCCCCTTTATTCTGTACAAATTCTGTGCCGTAAATCCGTAAATCGGAAGCGTTAATGGCGAAGCACGTCAAGATCAGAAAGTCATCTTGTAGCCAACTTCCACATAGAATTTCTGATCACGAGGCTGAGCCAATATGAGGGTGATCCCCTGTTCGAAACTGCGGAAAAGTGTAAAATCGATACCGATATTGACACCATAAGAACTCGACCAACGCTCTTGCAATAGTGATGTTTGGGACACACTATTTCGAACCAAATAGCGCCCCATCGAATAATCAGCAAACAAGCCAGCCCATATTCTACGGAAGAAAAGCACTCCATCCCAGCCCCAATCGGGATAGGCTACCGGTGCCTTGTAGTCGATCGAACCGGCAAAGTAACCTGTCGTTGGCTCCATATCTATCAAACCGCGCGGCACAAGAACTTTGGATGTAAAATTAAAATTGGCCAGCCGTTGATATTGAGCCCCGGCGTGGATGGCGATCGAGTGATTGGCTCCCACTCCTGGCAAATAACCACGCGTCAAAATGCTCCATTGGGTGGCAAATCGCCCGTCAAAGGCCCCAGCCGCACCGAGCCGAACGGCATAGCCTAAACGCGGAGCTAAGGCTCGATAAGCGGTACGCCGCGACGACGACCACCACAGCGACACCTTGTAATTGACGTATCCCATATCGTATTGACTGTGCGAAGCATCCCACAGCTTGGCGTTCGAATAGTGAAAAGATGCACTTGGCTGAAATAGTCGCGTTGAATTAGCAGAACTAAAATTCAACGGCAACGACAAATTGATGCCAGTCGAAAAATAAAGATCTGGATTTTCGATCTTTTGATTACCATAGATCAACTGATCGCCACCGCCATATTCGGCCGACAACGAAATATTGACAGGCAAACCCTTGTAGAGGAAATTCCCCTTGACCCAATTGCGCTCGTTGACCCAACCATAGGTGGCAAAACCTTCGAAATCACTCA
Source organism: Mucinivorans sp. (assembly GCA_036648455.1). Lineage (GTDB taxonomy): Bacteria > Bacteroidota > Bacteroidia > Bacteroidales > Rikenellaceae > Mucinivorans. Next base: position 22,200 of record JAVXIH010000019.1, on the reverse strand, counting down.
TCGTACTCTGGAAAAAAGCCGACACCCCAAAGGCAATGCGTAGCGGACGATCGTTCATCAAATAGTCGCCATCAAAACTGATCGGAGCCCACGAATGCAGGTTGAATAGATGCGAAAAACGACGATAGCGTTTTACGTTAGTCAGTGTGTCGAGCGCCACGCTGGTGGTGGAGATTGTATCCACCCGTGGCACATCCCATTTGAGCCGAGTGGAGAGGCTAAATAGATCCTTTGGCTTTCGGGTCCACTCCACACGACGAGCCGTGTCGGAATCCACCACCACCCGCGAAATCATCTGACCCCGAGCACGTTCGCTCACCAAGAGCACCGTGTCGCCCGATATGTGGACGGGTTGTGAACCTCCAAATTTGGAATATGTCAATTGACGTTCCACGCCGCTCGCCAAATCGATGCTATGCACTTCGTTCCGCCCACTCTCGATCGACGAGAAATAAAGTTGCCCATCTTGCGCCCTCAGATCGGACACCGTCACCACGCTGGGGCGAGTCACCGGGCGGTCTTGACCCAAGCTGTCGATCGCCCCGATCCACATACCACGCTCATCCAGACCAATGTAGGCCAAGGTGCGAGTCGAGCGGTCGTAACTCAAACCGTGAATAGAAATGTCGTTCTCGGGGAAAGTGTGGCGCGTAGTTCGTTTGAATTTCGAATCAAAAAACTGAATATATCCGCGCATCTGCTCATCGTAACTCACGGTGGCAAAGCGATTGCTATCAAGGGGAGTGACGAAATAATTATGCCCCCGACGATCAAAATCCTGGCGACGCGAACGACGAAGGTCAAAGGAACAGATCGAAGAAAAACTCTCTTGCTCATATATTGGATGGGGGCGGAACTCGGTCCAATAGAGCATCGAATCGACAGCCACCAGAGGCGAAGAAACTGGCCCTACGTATTTGATCCGCTTCTCGGTTGAATCCAAGCTGACCAATCGAGTGGGCAAATTCCAATCGGTTTTCAACGCCACCACCCCATCGGCAACCTTAACAGGCCATTGATAAGTGGTATAATTGCGCACCAAAGGAGTTGTAATATCCTCAAAATTTTCGTCAACCTGAGCCAAAGGAGTCCACAACGAATCGAGACGTTGGAACCGACGACGGGCTATCTTGCGATAGGAAGTGTGATGGTTATGGCTCAGCCACACCGCATCAGGAAAAATAAATATTGGCCAGCGACCCGAATAACGCAAAATTTTGCCCCAACTATCCACTCCCAACTGCTCTTGGGTTTCGCTCATCACCTGGTAGCCGTACTTGTAAATGTCGGGGTGCGGCCGCCAAAAAGAGTTACAAACCCAGCGATCTAGATTCTTGAAATTGCGCTGGCCATCGGCAAAAAGAGTACGGTAGCCGACCGTGAAATCTGGTTGCAAAGCACGACCAAATTCCGCCATATCAGTCTCGGCAATCGTTGCATCGCCCTCCAACTGCCAATTACTCATCACCGCCAACCCCACCGCGTAACCAGCCTCGCCGAGCAGCCACGAAGCGATACGCGTCAGACCGTGGTTGAGGGCCGTGATTTGAGTGACGTGTCGCCATTCGTGAACCAGCAATTGTTTGTCCCACGTGAGGGCATAAGTCGAAGCGGGGGGCATCATCACCAACTCCTCGCGCCGCGGAGCCCAAGTCACATAACCGTTGGAATAGACGCTCCCCGTGCGCATCACGATGGGCACCGAGCGAGGTGCAACCCCAATTCCAGTTGAAATATAGGGACGAATAGTGTCCAGAAATTTCGACAAACGAACGGCCGGCTGGGTGTAGGACCGAGGAAAGACCAGTTGATAATGATCCGTTTTGATCTGCAACAATGGCGTGGCACCAGAACTCCGACCAGTTGAATAAAACTGACCGAACGATTGGCTAGTAAGCACAACTAGACATACGGTGGCAAGAAATTGTCGCAAGTGGCCGTTCATCTACAACACTGGCGCTTCGGTGAGTGATCCTTTTTGGAAAATCGGCACACGGAGCGAAGCTAAAATATTAGATCCATTGGTAAGCGTCACACGTTCAAGGGCTGGAACACGATAGATAACCATTTTCGATCCCGATTTTTTGATTATCTTTTGCCCTCCCCCATTTTCGGGTGCAAATTCCAAATTATACGGTGATGCGGTGAGATCGGTTGGCTCGGCAAAGCCCTTGGCTTCTGAAAAACGAAAAGCCACTACACGATTTTTACCAGCTTCGGGCAACACCGAGAAGGTGTGCTCGGTGCGTTGAAGGTAACGTTTACCGATAAAAAGAGCCATATATTCGGCCTCCAAACGCGACATTTCATTCAGCGCGGCTTTCAGCCCCTCGCCAAAAACATATTCGCCAGCCTCGCCCGTGATCAGATCAAGACGACTCTTGCGGATACGGAAAATCACAGCAGCGGCATCGGCTGCCATCTGCTCGGTCGATTTTTCGACAGCACTCGTGCGTTCGATACTCAAACCGCGAGCCGAATTGTCTACCAGAGTCGAAACGCCAACATCGGTGAATGGGAATTGATTGCCGATTTTGCCACCTTCCATATCTTTATCGGCAGCCATCGTTGTGATCTGCGGAACCGAAGGGTCGATCCAAGTGAAAACCTTCGCTAGCGCCGTACTCTTTTCGTCGAGCGCAAAGACCATCGCCGGATCGGGCTCGGTAGCCCAATTCAGACGAGCTCCAAGAATTTTGAAACTCTCTTTGTCGGTCATCGGCGCGCCAGTGACACCCAAAAACTGAGAAGCAAAACGGGCATACGGCCCACGTACAATAACTTCGCGTTCCACACTCACCACCCCTTGAACCACAGTGCGAGGCAGCGCGTAGCCGTCCACGGCGGCGGATATACCCTGTTTGTAGGCCGAAATTTGAGCCATCGCGCCAATGGACATCAAAGCCGCGGCGCAAGTTATGATTACCTTTTTCATTTTGACTTATTTTTGATTACTGTTTTTGTTTATAAAATATTGAGTACCTGCTCTTTGATTTTTTCCAATTCATCTTTCATTTCCACCACTATACGCTGCATAGCGTGGTGATTGGCTTTGCTGCCCAGAGTGTTGATTTCGCGCCCCATTTCTTGGGCTATAAAACCAAGTTTGCGCCCCGCGTCACCTCCATCGGCGGCTATGCTACGAAAATAGTTCAAATGTTGTTGCAAACGGACTTTTTCTTCCGTCACATCGAATTTTTCGAGATAATAGATAATCTCAGCTTCAAAGCGATTGGTATCCACCGTGACGGCTGCTTTTTCGAGGCTATCTTTGAGCCGCTGGCGAACGGTCTCGATGCGTGCCGCCTCGAAGGGCTCGACTTGGAGCAGCAACGCTTCAATCTTATCTACACGACGCAATAAATCGGCAATAAGAACCGCCCCTTCTTGGGTGCGGAAATCGTTAAAAGCTTTCAACGCTTGGCAAGCCACCGAGCCGAGAACGGCAAGCTCTTCGGGCGAAATATCGCACCGCTCGCTGCCACCCAGCACATCGGGCAGGCGAAGAATCGCACCAAAAATCTGTTCGTTATCCAGATCGCAACCCACCTCGCGCCCCAAACCGAGCAACTCTTTGTAGTAGGCTCGAAATACGTCCCGATTGATGGGCGACACGCTGCTGCCGCTCGTCAACTCGTATTGAACATTCATTTCGGCCTTGCCTCGCGCGATTTGTTTAGCACATTGGGCACGTAAATCCTGCTCGCCGGCACGGTAAATCGAGGGCAAACGGAGCGACAAATCTAGCGATTTGCCATTCAAACTACGCACCTCGACCGTGATTTTACGATCGCCACTCGCACCCTCGGCGCGCCCATAACCAGTCATCGATTGTATCATAATTGTTATATTTTTTAGTATCCCAGACGGCGGAAATCTTTGTTTGGAATTTTCACCGTATATGATTTACCACTCTTGTTTGCATATTCATAACTACGAATCCAAGGATTCAAAATCCGAAGCACTTTGTAATTTGTCCCGTGATCCTTGGCAAAGTCCGACCAATCGATGTCCGTGTCGTTCACCGTGAGGTTGGTGTAATTGACAAAAGGCTTCAAATAATCTTCTGCGCTCAAAATAAACCCGTAATGAGCCGGGTTTTGCTCAATAATTTTCATCGACAAAATGCGGTACACATAACGCATCGTCTCTTCGGGCAAATACAAATCATAGTAACTCTCCACATCTTGTTTGTTGGCCCGACGCGAAACTCCTGCCAAACCAACGTTATACGAAGCTGCCGCTAGCGTCCAATTCCCATATCGATCGTAACTTTTCTTCAAATATTGAGCCGCGGCCTCGGTTGCCGCCTCAACTTGGAATCGAAGATCGACATTTTCGCCCGTTTCAACATCGAAATCTTTGGCTGCCGAAGACATAAATTGCCACAGACCAGCCGCACTAGCCGACGAGCGAGCGTTGGGGTTCAACCCACTCTCGGCCATACAAAGATACTTAAAATCGGATGGTACACCATACTTTTTCAAAATTTTCTCGATATATGGGAAGTAACGCGTCGTGGCACGCAAAGTTTGCAGAGTTCGCGAGTGCATATACATCGTCACACTCAACTCGCGTTCCAAAGCCTCGCTCACATCGGGGTATTCGATCGGCACTTTCTCGCCAGCAAAATTGAGCGACGAAGGTAGCGGAGCAAAATAAACCGGAGCTGGATCACCCTTGACAGGGGTTGTTGATGGCGAAGCCCCAACGCAACTCATTGTAAACAAAGCACATAAAAGCACAAAAAGTAATTTTCTCATATCTTTTCAAAAAACAAATAAATAATCGTCAAACCGATAAAAACTAGCAACGCATAACGCAGCACACTCACCGGAATGTGAGTCGCGTAGCGAGTCGCAAAATAAGCCCCTATCACATTACCCACCCCGTGCACCAAACCATAGCCCCAGTTGATCTCGCCATTGAGCGCAAAAACGGCAAGCGAAAAAATAGTGTAAATCAACACTATAAAACCCTTCATAGCATTGGCTTGCAGCAAGTTGTAGCCCATCCCCATAATCAGCAACGACAGGAACAAGTAACCCACGCCGATGTGGAACGCCCCACCATAAAAGCCGATGCCGAGCAACAAAACATAGTGTATCGCACGCGGATGACCAGCATTTTCGCGCCCTTTGAGTGCCTTAGTCGGGTCGAAAAGAAGCATCGTGAAAAGCAACACCAAAACCCCGATGAGCAGCAACACAAAAAATGTGTTGTTGATACGCGACACAAATTCTGAACCAACAATGGCACCGATAACGGTAGGGATCGAAAGTTTGAGCGCCAACGAGAAATCAACCAACCCTTGACGCATAAAGCCCAGGGTCATCGTAACGGTCTGGAAGATCACTGGAATACGATTAGTGGCGTTGGACACCGACAACGGCAAACCGAGAAACGAGAACAGCGAGATGGTGATCACGGCCGCCGCCCCTGCAAATGTATTGATCACCCCCACCAAAATTCCACTCAAAACGAGGGTTATGATTGTCCCAATATCCACCTAAGGTAAAATTTCAAATTTATCAGCATCCAAATATGCTGGAAAACCACTACGGAACGTTTCGAGTTTATCCATCGAAAGTTCCGCCACCACAGTCTGTTCGACATCCTTGTCAGCGGCGGCAATCGTCGCACCTAGGAAATCTAAGATCACCGTATCGCCCGAATAATGCTCCTTCGGGTCGTCACCCACGCGATTCACGCCCATAAGGTAGGTCTGATTTTCGATCGCACGCGCCGTGAGCAAACTTTTCCAGGCAAACGAACGCACGGCCGGCCACGAGGCTACATAAATCAGCAAATCATAATCGCCCTTAGAACGCGAAAAAACAGGAAATCGCACATCGTAACAAATCAAAGTACAAATCCTCACCCCCAAGTATTCCACCACCACTCGATCCGTGCCCGAAGCGTAATGGTTATGCTCGCCCGCCATACGGAATGTGTGCCGCTTGTCGTATGTTCGTTCCACTCCTGAGTTTGGAGTGATGAAAAACAGACGATTGTAGTATTTTCCATCCGCGGCGATGGCGGCGCTGAAAATCAGAGCCTTGTTGGTCTGGCGAGACAAACGGGTCATCGTACTCACTATCTGCCCATCCATCCCCTGGGCGATAAGTTCGGAATTCATCGAAAAACCAGTGGCAAACATCTCGGGTAGCACCACCAAATCGGCATCGGCATCAGACACCGCGCCACACGCGGCCTGCAAATTTTGCTCTACATCTTGCCACGCAGAATTAAATTGCACAGCGGCAACTGTTAAACTCTTAGCCATTTTTCACAAAAATATTAATTATGTTTCATACTATCTCTTAGGGTCAATTATAATTTACAGTCCAAATTGCTATAAGTGACTTCTAAAAATTAAACTACATATAACAAATAGATTATTTATTGATAAAATAAAGAAACTCCAAAACGAAGGTCTATTTACTCGAAATTTATTTTTCACACAGTATAAAATCGATATTATCAAAAGTATAAACTGAAAAAGTATAAATAGTATCGTTAGTAGTTCTTGGAACCACCCTATAAAAACTAAATCAGATTTTATGAAGTAAGCATTTAGATATAATAAACAAAAATACCCAACCACAGCAAAACTTATCCACAAAAGTTTTTTCTCCGAAATTATTTTAGTCATAATCCATAATTTAAAAGTCTACTTTTATATTGATGATTGATAGTAGTCATTATAGCGTGACAAAGTTACCATTTTTTTCGTAACTTTGCCCACAAATGAAGATAAATCCAGGCACAATAAACACTTTGACCATCATTCGCCAGAGCGACAATGGTCTATACTTAGCCGACACCGAGGGCACCGAAGTGTTGCTACCCAATCGTTATATCCCCGTGGAAGCCACCCAAGGGTGGGCAGCGGGCGACACACAGGATGTGTTTGTCTACTTCGATTCCGAAGATCGGATCGTTGCCACCACCGACACCCCGAAACTGATGGTTGGCTCGATCGCCGCACTGACTGTTGTCGGCGTGACTCGCATTGGGGCGTTTATGGATTGGGGGCTACCCAAAGACCTTTTTGTCCCCTTCGCCAACCAAGTAGTGCCGATGCATACGGGCGAAATTCACACCGTGGGGGCGTATATCGACAACACAACGGGGCGAATAGTGGGTTCCACCAAAATCGGAAAATACTACAACAACGATACAATCAGTGTGCGCGAGCGCGAACAAGTATCGATCTTTGTCGCTCAGCGGCGCGATCGCGGTTATCGGGTGGTGATCAACAACCTAAACTGGGGGATGCTCTACGACAATCAAATTTTCCAACCCGTCGAAATTGGTAACACCTTGACGGCCTTTGTGACCAAGATTGCCGAAGATGGGCGGATCGACGTTTCGCTCCAAAAGCAAGGCTTTGCCCAAGTGCAAACCGCGTCGGATGTGGTGCTCGAACTGCTAACAAACAATGGGGGGCGGCTCGAAATCGGCGACAAAACCGATCCAGACGTTGTGCAACTCAACGCGGGGATGAGTAAGAAAGTATTCAAACGTGCTGTTGGTTTTTTGATGCGTCAAGGTAAGGTCAAAGGCGGAGAGCATTCGACCGAATTGATTAAAAAATAACAATGCTATGAAGTATTGGCTACTTCTATTCTTCTGTTTAACGCTACTGGTTGATGGCGAAGATCTGTATGCACAAAATAGCACAAAAGCCGCACCAGACACGATCTTCAAAACAGTTCAAGTAGACGAACATATCCAAATCAGAGGCCGTAGACAGTATTACAAAAAACGCGGTAACCCGGCCGTCGAACTGGCCGAGAGTATAATCGCGCGCCGAGACAAGGGCGATCCATACCGCGGCACGAATCTCAGATACACCCGTCACGAAAAAATCGTAATCGCCGTCGATGATTTCAAACTCCTGGATTCGACTAGCAAACTTGTACATCTCAACCAAAACACGGTGGTCAACCCCACCACAGGGCGTTTGACGTTGCCCGTTTCGCTCAAAGAACGGATCGTGTCAACAACCTACAAAAACGGGGTGCAGCACGAGAAAGAGATGCTCAATCAAACATTCGGCATCGACGAGAAGCTAGACAACGAAAGTGTGTCGGCCTATCTGACAACGGCTATGGAATCGATCGATGTTTTTACGGACTATATCAACTTTGTGCAACGCCGCTTTATGAGCCCCTTGGCGCGTGGAGCTGTCGGTTTTTATAAGTTTTATCTAGGGGCAGACACAACGCTCGTCAATGGGTCACCGTGCGTGCGTCTAGGTTTTTTCCCTTACAACAAAGATGGGCTGGGGCTCTCGGGGGCGCTATATGTCCGAGCCGACTCGTCGCTCTTTGTCCAGCGGGCCGAGCTCACTATGCCACGCACGGCGGATGTGAATTATGTACGCGATTTGAATGTGGTGATCAATTATCGGCTCGATTCGACTGGTTATCGATTGATCGACAGTGAGGATCTCAATTTCGGTTTTTCGGCCACCAACAACTCGACCGCTCTGGATGCACGCCGAACGAACGAGTATGTGGGCTACGAATTTCTGGCCACCAATATCGAACAGCCAAAGGCTCCAACTCCCATCGTTTCGCGACTTGCCACTATGCAGATCGACCAAGTACACGCCGTGAGCGAAACTCTGCGCCGCCGCCCGCTATTCGTTATTGGCGAAGGACTTACCATCATCGCCACCCAGGGATATCTAGGCACAGGACGCCAGAGTCGGTTTGACATCGGTCCGATTTTTAACTTTATTTCGGGCAACGAGCTCGAAGGTACGCGCCTGAGCTTTGGCGGTATGACAACACCGCGTTTGATGAAGCGACTTTTTCTGGAAGGATACCTCGCTTATGGTATCGGAGATAATCGATGGAAATATATGGCGGCTGCCGAATGGAGTTTTGTGAATCACAAAAATCATATGCGCGAATTTCCCGTTCACTCTTTGCGGCTCAGTTACACGGATGATGTGCATAAATTTGGCTCTACTTTTGGTGCTGCCTCGACGGACAACGTTTTTTCGTGGTTGCGCCGTGCCAAGGACAATTCGCTCACTTATATGCGCCGCGTGGAATTGACCTACAAACGAGAATTTCCTTCTCATTTCAGTTTCGATCTCACCGCTCGCCACTACACCGATTTCGCTTCGCGGGTGATGAGTTTTGCCCCTGGGCTGAATGATTACACGATGAGCGAGCTATCACTCCGCTTGCGTTACGCTCCAGGCGAGGTGATTTTCCAAACCAAAAGACGGCGCTATTCGATGAATCGTTACGCGCCCGTGGTGGAGGTCAACCACACTTCCTCTTTTGCTGGCATTCTGGGGAGCGACTATTCGAGTCACATCACCGAGCTCAGCGCTTCGTATCGCATCAATTGCCAACCGCTGGGCTACGTGGATCTGGCCATCAAAGCGGGTGGTCAATGGAGCACGGTGCCTTATATGTTGCTGCCTCAACCACCAACCAACCTGAGTTATGTGGTGCGCGAGGGGCGCTTTGCGATGATGCACCCGATGGAATTGCTCTACGATCGCTACCTGATGTGGGATTTGTCGTACTATATGGATGGCTTGATTCTGAGCCGTATACCGCTCATCAAAAAGCTTAAAGTGCGCGAGGTGTTTACTTTCCGCGGAGTGTGGGGCGCGTTGTCGGCCAAGAATAATCCGATTCACAACAGCAAACTACCCGCTTTCCCTACTCAATCGTCGCCCATTGGCGGGGAACCTTATATGGAGGTTGGTGTGGGGCTCGAAAATATCCTCAATATTTTTCGCGTCGATTACGTGTGGCGTTTGACATATCTTGATTCGAAAAGCACGATCCGCGGTGGTGTTTTGCTGAGCGCTCGCTTCAAATTTTAAACAGCGATTCTAAGGCGACCGAATAAAAAAGCACTCACAAATTAATGTAAGTGCTTGTAATTCAGCTGTCGGGGTGACAAGATTCGAACTTGCGACCACTCGCCCCCCAGACGAGTACTCTAAACCGGGCTGAGCTACACCCCGAGCGATGATCTGCCTTGATTATCAATGCTTTTGGGCACGATATGCGGGGGACAGACGTGTACAAATATAGTAATTATTTTAGAAATCACAAATTTTCACTCAAATCAGACCGACAATCAACGCCAAATCATCCCAAAAAGCAGGATATGATTTGTTCACCACCGACCGATTCAACACGCTGACACCGTGACGATTCCACGCCGCAACAGCCGCCGCCATCGCGATACGATGATCCCCGTGAGGGTCAATCTCGGCACTCAGGCCAACCTCTCCCCCACGCACCATCATCACATCGGGAGTCGAAATATCAACAACAATCCCCAAACGCGCAAATTCATCCCTGAGCACCACCGCACGATCGCTCTCCTTGTGAGTCAAGCGATTAGTCCCCTTCAAATGGCTATCACCCACGCAATGCGCCGCCAAAGCAACCAAGGCAGGAAACAAATCGGGACAATCGGTAGCATCAAAATCAAAACAGTGTAAATCACTACCAGCAAGCGATATAGCACGCTCAATAGCACGATCAGCTTGCACCGACTGCCGATTTAGATTGCCAATATCGAAATTCGCGTGCGATATGGCTCGCAAAACCAAAAGACAAGACGCGCCGCTCCAATCACCCTCGACAACATAGTCTGTCGGCGTATAATGCTGATTACCAGCGATATGAAATGTCTTATAATTGTCGTTCGTGATTTGGATTCCAAATTGTTGCAACACATCGAGCGTGATGTCGATATACGGTTTGCTTTGTAGATCTTTGACTATAAGCGTTGTATGGCCGTCAACAAGAGGAAGAGCCATAAGCAACCCAGTCAGAAATTGCGAACTGAGCGAACCATCGACCTCAACGGTGCGCCCCCCAACAAGCGGACCACAGACGGTGAAAGGCAAAAAGCCGTTATTAGTATCGACGTGAGCACCAAGTGATTGCAGGGGCGAAATCATCATATCCATCGGGCGCTTGATTATCGAACCGTGCCCCGTGATTGTAATGGCACGCGAGCAAAGGGCGGCAATTGGAGTGAAAAGTCGTGTCGAGAGCCCTGATTCTCCGATCGAAATCAGATCGGACAGTGGATTTAATCCGCCTTGAATGGAATAGACATCCCCTTGGTGTGTGATTTTTGCACCTAGGCGAGCGCTCACATCGAGCGCAGCGCTGGTATCATCGCTCAGGTCAATTCCGCGGAGCGATGACTGCCCATCGGATAGCAGAGCGGCAGCAATGGCGCGTTGAGCATAACTTTTGGAAGATGGTGCGTTGATCATATTGTGAACTTATAGTTATGTTTTGAGGATATTATACATCAATGGCGCTCACTAATTTCGGGTGGCAACCTTAGCGGCCACAGCAATCCCATCAACGGCCGACGAAAGTATCCCGCCCGCATAACCCGCCCCCTCGCCACACGGATACAGACCCGCAATCTGCACGTGAGCCATAGTCTCGCTATGGCGCACAATACGGACAGGCGAACTGGTACGGCTCTCTACACCAATTACTTGCGCATCCTGGGTGAGATAACCGCGCATCTTCTGATCAAACTGTTTCAAGCCATCGCGAAGCGCTGAACCGACAAATTTAGGCAACCATTTATCAATGGCGCTAGGTGTTAAACCAGGGTGATACGAAGTGGGCAAAACTTCTCTGGGGGGCTTGCCACCCACAAAGTCCATCAAACCCTGCCCCGGCGCACGATTACCCTCGCCGCCACCTTGCGCAAAGGCCATCTGCTCCAATTGTTGTTGAAACTGCAACCCTCCCATCACACCGAAATGCTTGGTGAAATCGTCCAGATCAGACAGTCGCACTTCGGTCACCACACCCGCATTTGCATATATATTATTGTGAGCCGAAGTCGACATACCATTCACCACACATTCACCAGCCGCTGTCGAGGCAGGAACCACAAAACCTCCTGGGCACATACAAAAGCTATACACACCGCGGTCTTTGCTCTGCACGGCGAGCGAATATGATGCCGCGGGTAGGTATTGGCCACGCTCTTCACTCTTATATTGTATTGTATCGATCAGGCTTTGCTTGTGCTCCACTCGGAGCCCAACGGCAAAAGGTTTGGCTTCGAGCAGCACCCCTTTGCGGTGGAGTAATTCGTACATATCGCGCGCCGAATGACCAGTGGCAAGGATGACGGCCGAAGCTAGAATTTTCTCGCCTCCTTCGATCCGCACCCCGCGACACACCGAACCCTCGATAATGAGATCATCAACTCGGCTGTCGAAACGAACTTCGCCACCACACTCGATGATCGCCGCACGCATACGCTCGATAATTCGAGGCAGGCGATCGGTCCCAATGTGCGGATGAGCTTCGTAGAGCACCGATGAATCGGCACCAAAAAAATGAAAAATTTCGAGTACACGTTGGTTGTCGCCGCGTTTTTTGCTACGGGTGTATAGTTTGCCATCCGAGAAAGTCCCCGCGCCACCCTCGCCGAAGCAGTAGTTCGAATTGCTCTCCACCTTCGCCCCGCGATTGATGGCGGCGATGTCGGGCTTGCGGGCGCTCACATTGTGCCCTCGTTCGATCACTATGGGGCGGCACCCACGCTCGATGAGTTCCAGAGCCGCAAACAGACCCGCAGGCCCCGATCCGACAATGATAACCTCACGCGAGGTGGCTACATTCTGCGCCCTGAAAGGTTCTTTGTTCACTTCCAGTTCGCCACTTTCGATGGTGAGCAGCACGCGAATATCGCCTCGGCGGCGGGCATCGATCGAGCGGCGTGTGATTCGCTCGCCCGAGGCGAGCGACTGAGCTCTTTCGTGCGCCTCTTTGGGCGTAAGGTTATATTGCATTTTTTAATTGTTATTTGATGCGTTCGTAATATTCACGAGTGCGAGTATCGACGCGTATTTTTTCACCTGTTGCGATAAAAAGCGGCACTCGGATTTCGGCACCTGTATCGACGGTTGCTGGTTTGAGCGCGTTGCTGGACGCGGTGTCACCCTTGAAGCCCGGTTCGGTGTAGGTGACCTCCATCTCCACAATCGCAGGAAGCTCGGCCGTGAGAACCATATCTTTTTCGGTGTGGAACATAACCTCCACAATTTGACCTTCTTTCATCAGATCCGAATTTTCGATCATCGAACGGTCGATGTGGATCTGTTCGAAAGTCTCGGTGTGCATAAAGTTGCAACCCATATCATCTTCGTAAAGATATTGATAAGGGCGACGCTCGACGCGAACCGGTTCGATAGTCACGCCAGCGGTAAAGGTGTTGTCGATAGTACGACCATTTTCCAGGTTTTTGAGTTTGGTGCGCACAAAGGCTGGCCCTTTCCCTGGTTTAACGTGTTGAAAATCTACTACTAAGAAAGTTTTGCCATTGTATTCAATGCACATTCCGTTTTTGATGTCTGCTGTTGTTGCCATTCTTTATTGATGTTTTTTATTGTAGCTTCCGAAAATTTATTTTCCACGGTAGCCATTATATTCAGTAATGGGGGCTTCTAAAAATTAGATTTTTCCAGGCGGACAAGGTCGAAAAACCGGAGTTTACTCGCGGTAAATGAGGACTTTTCGATCCGCAGGCCAACGCCGAAAAAGCAGTTTTTAGAAGTCACCTAATGTAATTTGGGCACAAAGATAGTTATTTTTACCCAATATGCAGTGTGAAAAAATTAGTGTTATGCTTTTGAAATCCGCAGTTCAACACCGAAAAAGCAATATCGAGAAGTCGCCGTGGAAATTGGTAGTAAAATATTGGCAAGGATAGAATATATCCAACTTATTTTTCTTACCTTTGAGCCATTAATAAAAAAACACTAACATGTCTTCTCTAAAATGTGGGAAGGCGGGCTCGAAACCTGAATGGCTTAAAATTAGATTACAACAAAGCGCAGCTTACAGCTCGGTTGCCTCCATTGTACGGGAGCACGACCTTCACACCATTTGCAGTAGTGGTAAGTGTCCTAACATGTCTGAATGTTGGGCACACGGTACTGCTACATTTATGATTGCGGGCAATATTTGCACCCGCTCTTGTCGTTTCTGTGCCACCCAAACAGGTCGCCCCGAACCGCTGGACATTAATGAACCTCGCAAAATCGCCCGCTCGATCGAGATTATGGGTCTGAGCCATTGTGTGATCACCTCGGTCGATCGCGACGACCTGGCCGACGGTGGCGCAGCGCATTGGAAGGCTACCGTCGAGGCTATTGCCGCCAAGAATCCCAACACTACGATCGAAATTTTGGTGCCCGACTTCGATGCTCGACCCGACCTGCTCGATGTGATTATCGCCGCTGGGGCTCATATCGTGGGTCACAACATTGAAACGGTGCGCCGCATCACGCCCACGGTTCGCTCGCGGGCGCGTTACGACACCTCCCTCGAAGCGCTTAAATACCTAGCCGACAAAGGTGTAGACACCAAAAGCGGCCTGATGGTGGGGCTTGGCGAAACGACAGACGAGGTACACGAGACTCTGCGCGACCTATACCAGGCAGGCGTTCGCCGTGGCACGATTGGACAATATTTGCAGCCGACCAAAAATCACGTCGAGGTGGAACGTTATGTGACTCCCGCTGAATTTGACGACTACAAAAGTTATGCCTTAGAACTTGGATTCACCCATTTCGAGAGCGCGCCCTTGGTGCGTTCGTCTTATCACGCGCACATATGATCGAAGGAACAAAAATAGAGGTCGAAAAAATCGATGTTGGGCGGATGTCCTACATCGAGGCTTGGGCTATGCAGCGCGAGCGTTTCGAGGCTCTCATCGCCCACCGTCAGGCGAGCGCCTTGATCTTTGTCGAGCACCCGCACGTGTACACGTTGGGCAAGAGTGGGGTTGAAAATAATTTATTGATAAACGCCAGTTTTTTAGAGAAAATCGGGGCAACATTTGTGCACGTTGACCGCGGGGGCGACATCACCTATCACGGTCCGGGTCAGATGGTGGTTTATCCGATTTTGGATCTCGTAGCGCTCAATATTTCGCTGCGCGACTATATATATAGGTTAGAGGAGTCGATAATTGGCACTCTTGCCGAGTTTGGGATCACGGCCGGGCGCAGCGTGGGAGCCACTGGGGTGTGGATCGACAACACACGCAAGATAGCCGCCATTGGGGTTCGCGCCTCACACTCGGTGACAATGCACGGCGCGGCGCTGAATGTGACAACTGATTTGAACTATTTTTCGCATATCAATCCGTGTGGTTTCACCGATCGTGGAGTGAGCTCAATTGCTGCCGAAATGGCGCGCTACGGGCGTGAAGGTGGTGTGAAAATGCAGGATGTCAAAGATGTTTTTTGCCGCAAATTCACCGAACAATTTGCGTGCAAAATCATATAAGGCGACTTCTGAGAATTAGCTTTTTCAAAAGTTTCCATAATTTAAGAATAAAAAATGAATAATATACAATGCAAACTATTAAAAAATGGGTCGTTAGATCTGCCGTCACCTTGGATAAGGTCGAGCAGCTCGCCACTACCCTTCGGCTCGAACCGCCGCTGGCCGCCCTGCTCTATCAGCGCGGTGTGACCACGGTCAGTCAGGCCGAAAAATTTTTCGCTCCTTCGCTTCAAGATCTGCACGATCCGTTCTTGATGCTCGACATGAATGTTGCCATTGATCGGATCGATCGGGCACTCGACAATGGCGAACGAATAATGCTCTACGGCGACTATGATGTCGATGGAACTTCGGCAGTATCGCTACTCTACAATTTTTTCTCGACCTATTCCAAAGACATAATGTTCTATATCCCAGATCGTTATGCCGAGGGCTATGGTATTTCTCACCGCGGAATCGACTACGCAGCCGACAATGGGGTGAAGCTTATCATTACGGTCGATTGCGGGATCAAGGCCACCGAAGAGGTGGCGTATGCAGCCAAACACGGGGTGGATTTCATAGTGACCGACCACCATCTGCCCGACGAAATATTGCCTCCTGCTGTGGCGGTGCTCGACCCCAAAAGGGTCAATTGTCACTATCCATTCAAGGAGCTTTCGGGTTGTGGAGTCGCTTTCAAATTAGTACAAGCCTATTGCGCACACAAAGGTGTGCCAGTCGATCAGATCGCTTATTTGCTTGATTTAGTAGTTGTTAGCATAGCTGCCGACATCGTTCCATTGGTGGACGAGAATCGTGTGATGGGCTATTTCGGTCTCGAACAGCTCAACTCCGACAAGGCGAACAAGGGGCTCTCGGCGATTATAAAAATTTGTGGATTAGAACGCCACAAGATGCTCATCGAGGATATTGTCTTCAAAATCGGGCCGCGCATCAACGCCACCGGACGTATGGAAATCGACATCGACCACAACGATCCGCGAGCACAAAGCGGCGGGCGTAACGCGGTGCGACTACTGACGGCACCCACCAAAGATAGGGCGCTTTTTTATGTGAATCGCATCGAGGAGTTCAACCGCCTGCGCAAGGAGGCCGATCGGGTGATCACATCCGAGGCGCGGATGTTGCTGGAAAACGATCCAACGGCGGCAACGAAGAAAAGTACGATAATTTTCAACCCCGCTTGGATGAAGGGTGTGGTTGGCATTGTGGCTTCGCGTCTGATCGAGACTTACTATCGCCCGACGGTGGTGCTCACCGAGAGCAACGGTTTTATCACTGGTTCGGCTCGTTCGGTGCCAGGTTTCGACCTATACGAGGCGGTGGAATCGTGTGCAGATCTGCTAGAGAATTTTGGCGGACACACCTATGCCACTGGTTTGACGATGAAACCCGAAAAGTTGGATGCTTTTTGTGCTCGGTTCGAGGCTTATGTCGATAAACACATTGCCCTGAACGATTTGGTACAGCAGATCGACATTGATATGGAAGTTCCGCTGGCCGATATAACACCTGCTTTGAGACGTTCTTTGGATCGTTTTGCCCCCTTTGGGCCGGGCAATCCTGCGCCCGTTTTCCTGTCGCGAGGGCTGTCGGACAACGGCACGGCGCGATTGGTGGGCGGCAAGGGCGAACACCTGAAATTAGCACTCACCGATGGAATCACGCCTTCGATTGGAGCCATTGCTTTTTCGCAAGTCGAACTTTTTCCACATATTCAAGCCGGGGGTCACGTGGACGTATGTTACACGGTGAGCGACAACGTGTTCCAAGGGATCGTAAGTCCACAGCTTCGCATCAAAGATATGGTGGAGAGCGAACAATATTGAGGCACCCCCATAAATCTCAAAAGGCAAAAGATCCAAAAGCTAGACTTCGTTTCTAACTTTTGGATCTTTTGCCTTCAGGGTATCTTCACACTGACAATTATTTGACAGCCTTGATGTCTTTATTCTGATCTTTGTCCCACACAAAATCATTACCCTCGATCACCACATTTTTCGTGCGTTCCAACAAGAAACGATTATGATTCCAGTGGAAAGCCGGATAATCTCGATTTTGAATTATTTTATTGTTGCGGAACACTAGCCCATCGATACTCTTGGCGTAAAGAATTGGGGTATCGAAAGTCTCGAAAACATTATTTTCGATAACCACCCCTGGAAATCCTTGCCCACCGTGGAAATATTTCTGCTGATTTTTCAGATCTGGAATTTCTGGATAAATCGAAATCACGGCATTCGTAAATTGGAACATATTGGTGAGCGAATTGATGAACTTATTGCCACGGATTGTCACATCGCGGCAAGCCCCTGTTTCGAACCAACCGTTGCAATCGCCACAGAGCAAAATCGCGGTACCCGAAGTGTGATCGAACACATTGTCCTCGATCAGCGTCTGCCGCGGAGTGCTGAACAGAGTGCCACGCGCGCGATTATTACGAATCGTGTTGCGCGAAAAGATAACTTTCGGGGTCCACTCCAAATTTTCGATCCCATAGACCCCTTTTTCGTTGATCACATCCAGAATCGGATTTTTCAGTGTAATTTGATATTGCTTAGCGCCATCTATTGCTGGCAGGTCATACGGTTTTATATCGACTATATAGTTCACCGTGTCGATGAGTTCCATAGTGCGCGAATCGACAAACTGCACCGCGTCGCCCACCGTCCCCCATTGGAAACCATAAGCTTGCGAGTGCATATACTGCCCCACCAACACATTGTCCGCCACGCGTTTAGCCACCTTAAGGTATGTTCCGTGAACATTGATGGCATCGTCCATCATATTTTCGTACAGACCATCGCACGAAGAGATCACGCCCTTGCAACCCGAGAAGTGAGTCGCATCGGCCTGGGTGGTGAAATAGCGTGGATCGCTATGGCCGCGAAGGCAAACCGAGAATCGATCGAGCGTAATATTCTCGCTCATTTGAGCCAGTAGCCCCATCCCTTCGCTGTAGTGAACCTTGATATTTTCGAGCGTCGTATTTTTGTCGTGGCTCATAAAAACGCCTGGCGTAGGTCGTCCCCAACCGCGCATAGCCACCACCGTGCCCACCACCAATTTCGCATTTGCCCACGGAGCACGGATCACTCGATCCGCTATTTGCTCCACATTTTGAGTACCAACTCCAATATCGCTCGTGTTGTAGACCAAGTGTTTGGTGCCTTTTTCGAACGCAATCCCGCTTCGTTGTGTCAGCTCCCAGTTTTCGCCCTTGGTGATCAGCTTACCGTTTTCGATACGATAATCGACCCACGGAGCGATTTTATAGGTGATCATACCTTTTTTCACATCATTTTCGATGATCTCGACTTGGGCAATTTGCGGATTTTCGTTGTCGATAGTGAAATTTTTGAGCGTACAATTTTCGGATCTCAACATCGCCACGGGCAACATTCGTCCGTGGAAATAGAAATCAGAACCGCCGCCGTCAATGGTTAGATTGCGCATATCTTCGATAGCGATACCAACCGTTTTGGGGTTATCTTGGTCGTGATTCGATATATAATATACTCGTTGAGTCGCGCCATCGAGCATAAAATCGTAGCGTCCTTTTTCCAATCGAAGCACGGCTTGACCACCGCGCGCTTGTTTCTTGATAGTGGCCAAAGCCTTAGTGATCAGAGGCGAGCAATTGACTTTGGTGTTAGGGACTATGCCGAATGCGGAAGCCTCGAACACGCGTTGCGTTTCACGCCCGAGGGCCGCAGTGACCACAAAAGCAAGCGTAAAGATGGTAAAGAATAATTTTTTCATACTTTGTAGATTATCAATTTTAACAAAGATAAGAAAAATTTCGTGCGAAACTCACTTTTATGATAATTTCACCACACGCCACGCATCGTTGACCGGTCGATGCGCCACGCAGATAATTGTCACGCTACGGGGCAAGGCATCCACGCAATCGATAATTTGTTTTTCGGCTTTTTGATCGAGCGCGGCCGTTGCTTCGTCGAGTATGAGCAGTTCGGCATTTCGATATAGCGCTCGGGCGATGGCTATTCGTTGACGTTGCCCCCCCGAGAGTCGATTTCCCCATTCGCGCAGGCGTTCATCGCGCCCCACGCCCATATTTTCGAGCCCAACCCACTTCCAGACCTTTTCGAACTGCGCCCAATCGACCTCGGCTTGCATCGTGATATTGGCCATCAGCGTGTCGTCCATAATAAATATTTCTTGTGACACGTAGCCGATTTTCCCATATCGTTTTTCGATTTCATTCACCAACACTCGTCCTTTTTGTGGTTCATAGAAGCCCATCATTATGTGGAGCAGGGTTGATTTTCCGCATCCCGACGCGCCGCTGACCAGCACTCGTTCGCCGCGAGCGATTCGGAGCGAGAAATCATTAAAAATCGGTTCGTGTCCCGGGTAGGCAAAAGTAATATGATCGAGCACAAGGCTGTCGAACTCTTCGTTTTCGTCGGGCTCGGTTTGTTGTTCCTCGCTGGTAATGGATCCACAGAAATCGGTTGCGAAGTCGCATTTATGGAGCGTACTCCACGCGGCGAGCATCCGATTAATGGCGGGCATCACTTTGTAGGCCACGATCACGAACACCCCCATTGTGAGCATCAGTTGGCTTCCCACGTTGTTTTGCCAGATCAGGTTCACACTAATGAGCACAATAATTCCCATCAGCACCACCAGTTCGATAAGTCGGCTAGGCATTTCGCGAAAAATTTCGGCTCCCACTCTCGGTTTTGCCATTCCTTGGAGCAGGGTTCGATATTGGGCTATGACTCTCTCGAAACTACGCGAGAGTTGCACGTCGGTGTATCCGCGCAGCGATTCGTTGAGGGTACGATACTGCAAAATTCGCATCTCGTTTTCTTGTTTCCCCATTTGCTGCATTTTTTTGCGCAAAATTTTGGTATAGATCATTGCAAAGGGCACGAATATCAGCAGCAGCGCGACAAAGAGTATCGGGTTGTAGACCGACACCAAGACGCAGATCACCACCAGCAGAAAGCTCTCGCTCAGGATTGTGATCCACCCGCCCACCACGAGCGTGGCAAAGACCAGTGTGCTGTGTCCTATGTCGTTGATAAGTTTATTGCTATTATTTGTTCGGATATAGAGCAGTCCTTTGGCGTACGTATATTTGAATGCCGCGACAGACAATTGGTCAAACAGGCGCGAGGTGAATCGTTTTTGGCAGTACGAGATACGCAGTACGATTGCATTTTTTATCACCAGCACCACCAGCAATATCGCGGCCAGAACGAGCGTAAAGACGAGTTCATTTCGGGCTCCGCTCCATTGGTATATGGTGTTGAGGTACTCATTAGCCGTCACTTGCTGTGGGTTAGCGATTATAGCCAGCAGGGGCACGAATCCCACCACGGCAACCAGGTCGAGCATCACGCCCACCACGGCCACGGCCAGGGTTGAGATCGTTCGCGCTCGCATCGAGGGCGGGATTATGGAGAACAGTTTACCGAGCATCACTTTTGGTTAAACGACATTCGCGCGGCCTCTTCGTCGGGCAGGCATTCCAGGTGGAAGAGCGGCGTTGTGGCAATAATATCGGACAGTATATTGAGCGCCATGTCGGTATGTTTTTCGACGGTCATCAATTGTGGCAGGCACGAGTGTAGCATCGCGCCCAGGGCTTGCGTGGTGTTTAGCTTTGCAATTTTATTTTGGGGAGCTTGGCTGAGGCGATATATCCCTTGGATTGGGAGTTCAACGTTACGATACACGCAACCTTTGCCGCTCCACGGCGATCCGTGGACGCTCACTTTTGTGCCCTCGACTCTCACCACAGGCCCGTCGTCGTTGAGCATCATTGAGCCGGTGATATGTTTAATCCACAGGCTGGTATGAGTACTTTTGCCGGTACCTGATTCGCCGAGGAACATAAATCCGCGGCCATCATTTTCGATCACCGAGCTATGAATCACCAGTGCTCCGTGGGGCAACATGGCGTACGAGGCGGCGATGAGCATCATATGTTCCACCACGTGTCGTCGCATGGATGAGTAGATCGTAAATTCGGTAGGGGCATCACCTTGCCAGACGAGTTGTTCTTTTTCGCCTGAGATGGCATCGACTCTGAGCCAGCAGTAAGTATTTTGGTGTCTAAGGAATGTACATTTGGATTCGAACCAGTCGTACACGCCCAGTATTTGGGCGTTTTGGGTGTCGTACATTTGGTTTATTTGGTTCACCACGGCGGCATGGTCGCCTTGTGTGGCGGGAGTTTGGAAGTACGACAGGGCGCCTTTGCTATTGATCGTGTTTAGGGTATTGAGTGTGAAGGCGAAATTCGCTATTCGATAGTGATACGTCATCATTGGTTATATTAGTTTGAGTATTTCGAGCAGGCGCAAGAATTTGAGGACAATATATTTGACATTCGGATTGACGGCCGCCCAGCGTTTCGATTTTCGGATCCAGGGCTCTGAGTCGCATTTTATATGTTTCCCACGCGGAGTTATGGCTTCTCTCATCACTCCGATCACGTCTTGTCGGGTTACTTTTTCGGTGGCGAAGGGTACTCCATCTCCTTGGATGGTTAGGTTTTCGCCTTGTATTTGGATTATACGGTGGATCAGGAATCGGTTTTTATATTTAAAGACCACCACATCGCCTGTGGCGAGGGGTTTTTGGATTGGGCAGATGATTGCGTGGTGGCGCAAGTTGAAGAGCATCGGTCGCATACTCCACCCGCGGATCAAGATCGTCACCTCTTGGTTGGCGGCCAGTCGGCTTTCGATTTCATCGAGCGAAGCTTGTTTGGCTATTTGGCTCAGGGTTTCAGCGTTCATAACTTTTCTTTGAGGTATTTGGTAGGAGCTTCTAAAAATTAGATTTTTCAAGGCGGACTTTGGTCGTAAACCGGAGCGTACAC
>JAVXIH010000018.1:0-25355 GCA_036648455.1 Mucinivorans sp. | reverse complement strand
AAGTGGAATTGCAACACAAAATTCTTGGGCGTATGACTTCGCTTGGGATGCACCCTATTTGCCCTGGTTTTGCTGGTTTTGTGCCCAAATCTTTGGCGCGTCTCTATCCCGATATTAAGTTGATCGAAACTTCGTGGGGTGGTGCTTTTCACAACTGGATGCTATCGCCCGATCAACCGCTGTTCAGCAAAATAGGGCAGATGTTCATCGAGGAATGGGAACGCGAATTTGGCAAAAGCGAATACTATATTGTCGATAGTTTCAACGAGATGGATATTCCGTTTCCACCCAAGGATTCGCCAGATCGTTACTCGCTGCTGGCCGCTTATGGCGATGCGGTTTATCGTTCCATCAAGGCTGGTAGTCCCGATGCGGTGTGGGTGATGCAGGGCTGGATGTTTGGTTATCAACGTGATATATGGGACTATAAAACTCTTCAAGCCTTGGTGAGCAAGGTGCCCGACGACAAAATGTTGCTTCTCGATTTGGCTGTCGACTACAATATGCGTTTTTGGCACAATGGCCCGAACTGGGATCTGTACCAAGGTTTCTACAACAAAGAATGGGTGTACAGCGTGATTCCTAATATGGGTGGCAAGACGGGGCTGACTGGGGATTTGGAATTTTATGCCAATGGTCGGCTTGCGGCGCTTGGTTCGCCCAACAAAGGGCGGTTGGCTGGCTACGGAATGGCTCCCGAAGGGATCGAAAACAACGAGGTGATTTATGAATTGATATGCGATGGTGGTTGGACGGCCGACAGTATCGACCTTGATCAATGGCTCCGACAATACACCGTTTGCCGATATGGTCAAATGCCGGCGGCGATGAATAATTATTGGGGTGCTCTGCGGTCGTCGGTCTATGGCTCCTTCACCGATCACCCTCGTTACAACTGGCAATTCCGCCCCGGGATGACCCAAAAAGGCACTATCAAGGCCACCGATGAGCTCTATCGTGCCATCGAAGCGATGGCCAGCGTGGCGAATGAGATGTGCTCGTCGCCCCTTTTTGTTTATGATCTGACCGAGATGACGGCGCACTATTTGGGTGGAAAAATGGAGATCCTTGTTCGGGAAATCAACAAAGCATACACCGATGGCCGAGCGGAGAGGGCGCTCGAATTACAGCAAACTTTTATTCGTTTGGCGCTTGGCGCGGATCGGGCGCTAGCCAGCCATCCTACATTGAGTTTGGAACGTTGGCTCGATTTCGCAAAGGCTTATGCCACCACACCTGAGCTCGGTCGATATTACGAACGTAACGCGCGCCGTATAGTCACCATATGGGGGCCTCCGGTGGATGATTATTCGGCTCGTATTTGGTCGGGTTTGATCAGGGATTACTACGTGCCTCGGTGGCAACACTATTTTGAGTCCAAGGCCACAGGCCGTGCGTTCGATTTTGCGGCTTGGGAACGCGATTGGGTCGAGCAGCGCCAGGGGCTCTCTTCTGTGGAGCCATATGCCGATCCTGTGGCCGCTTGCCTGGAATTGATCGAAAGCGCAAAGGCAATATCGCCAGCGGCGATCAATGATCGGGGTGGCGAAAAAATCGGTTCTTGGACCTCGACAGATGTCTCTTGTGATTGGACGACGATGGAGTGGGTTGTGTCGGCTAGCCAAATCAAAAAAGCCAAAGGGGTGTTGCTGCAATATGTGAGAGGAGCTAATCAATTGATGATCAAAGATGTGGAACTTGTTATGGATGGCGAAATTGTGTGTAGAGATCCTCACCAAGGGCATAGCGGAACGACCGAGGCGAAGAATTTCTATCCGCTGACCGTTCCAAGCCGTGCCACGGGTAATAATTCTTGCCTCTTGCGCGCCAAGGTCAAGAGTGATGGTGCTCACGATTCGTATGGCAACGTGTGGCTGATTATGTGACTTCTGAAACTTGCTTTTTCATCGTTCTACTGCGGCTCGTCGACCAAAGTACGCCTTGAAAAATCTAATTTTTAGAAGCCCCCCATTAAAATATGTGGATAACAAAATAAATAAATGTGAATAATGAGAAGTATCAAGGTAATTTTTATGCTGGGAACCATTGCTCTATCGAGTCTGGCTCAGCCATTGTGGGCTGTCGAGAACTCAAAAGACATACGCGCTCGGCTGAGGTGGGTCAATGTTGAGGCCTTGGATTTGGCGATCAATGACCTGAAAAGTCAGTCGACCTTCAATTATGCTGCTGCACGCGCCAATCTGGACTTTATTAAAGCGAATCTCAGCTCGGTTTCTAGCCGCATTGATGGCGCAGACAGCACGCGGGCATTGGGCGAAGCGAAAATTATTCTCGATCGACAACGCACTATTTTGCTGGCCAATCCGCTGCTGGATATCGATAAAATTGTCACCACTCGTTTTGTGCTCGGTTCGCAGGCGCGTCGCGGCACGACCAACAAAATGTGTATGCCGATGAGTAACTATATGGGGCTGATCGATGTGCCGAGTACGGGATACAATGCGGAAATTTGCGAATTGTCGAATCTCAGAGGCGATCAAGTCAAGCGGCGAACCATCTATAAACCAACTAGTGGCGAAGGTATTGCCGATTTGCAACTGCACTGGAATGCCGATCGGATGATGTTCGCTTCGGCTGGCGATGTGGTGATCGATCCTTTCTATAACCAGACCTATCCCAGTTGGCGGATTTTTGAGATCGGGCTCGATGGCAAAAATCTGAAATTGGTGTCCGATCTGCCCGAAGCGGACCTCGAATATGCCGACCCTTGCTATTTGCCCGATGGGCGTGTGTTGTTCACCACCAACATCGGCTACAATGGTATCCCGTGCGAACACGGCGAGCGGATTATTATGAACCTTGCCATCTATGATCCCAAGGATAAATCGATGCGTAAATTGACTTTCGATCAAGACGGAAATTGGTCGCCCACGGTGCTCAACAACGGACGCATTATGTATACCCGTTGGGAATATACCGATTTGACTCATTACTTTTCGCGCATCATTATGCACTCTAACCCCGATGGAACCGAATGTCGATCGCTCTATGGCAGTGGCTCCTATTGGCCGACAAGCGTCTACGATATGCAACAATTGCCCGATGCTGGTAGTCGTTTTGTGGGTATCGTTTCGGGTCACCACGGCACTCCGCGGTCGGGTCATCTGATTGTTTTTGACCCCGAGAAAGGGCGTAAAGAAGAAAAAGGAGTGGTGCAGGAGATCCCATTTAGGAATCGCAAAGTTGAGCCCGTGATCAAGGATCGCTTGGTGGACGGTGTGTGGCCCCAATTTTCGCGTCCATATCCGCTGAATAAAAATTATTTTGTGGTGACTGCCAAACTCTATCCCGACGGTTTGTGGGGTATCTATCTGGTCGATGTTTTCGATAACGTGACCCTGATCGCCCAGAGCGAGTCGGATGGCTACCTGACCCCGATCCCTGTGGTTAAACGCCCCACGCCTCCCTCGATTCCCGATCGGATAGTGAAGGGTGACAAACAGGCAACGGTCTTTATTCAAGATCTTTACAACGGCGAAGGACTGCGCCAAGTGCCTCGTGGTACGGTGAAAGAGCTCCGTGTCTTTGCCTACGAATATGCGTATATGAAATCGCCGTCCGATTTTGATGCCCTTGGTGTGCAGAGCGGGTGGGATCTGAAACGCGAACTGGGTACGGTGAAAGTTGAGGACGATGGCTCGGTGATTTTCAAAGTGCCAGCCAATACTCCAATATCGCTTCAACCACTTGACGATCAGGGAAATAGTATTCAATGGATGCGTAGTTGGTTTGCCGCTATGCCGGGCGAAATAGTTTCGTGTGTGGGGTGTCACGAAGATCAAAATACGACGGTGATGCCCAAACGGGTCGCGGCCTCGGTCAAACAACCTTCCATCATCCAAGCGCCCGACGGTGGAGTACACCCATTCTCGTTTGAATATGATGTTCAGCCGGTTATCGATCGATATTGTATCGCTTGTCACGACGGGGTGAGCAACAAAATGGATCTGACGGGCAAACAAATGAAGGAATATGTGCGCTGGGGTAATTATACGACGCACCGTTTTATGAAAACAAGCTACTTGGCCTTGCATCCTTATGTCTATCGCCAGGGGCCCGAGGCGGATATGTATGTCCTTCGCCCGTATGAATATCACGCCTCGAACAGCGAATTGATACAAATGATCGACAAGGGGCACCATAATGTCGAAATGGATCAGAAGGCCTATCAAACACTTTGCAAATGGATCGACCTGAATGCGCCATATTTTGGCTCTTTCGAGATCGCAGGGCGATACAAAGCCACCTTTGAACAGTATGATCGTCGCCAACAATTGATGCACCGCTATGCTAATGTGTCGGTGGATTGGAAACGTGAGCTGGTTGATTATGTCAAAACGCTGGAAAGCCGCGAGCCAACACAGCCCATAATGCCACGAGCAGAGGTGAACGAGCAACCCGATTTGAAGAAAATTAATCGCTGGTGTTTCGATACCAATAAAGCCAAGGCGCTGCAAGGTGGAGCGCTGGCGCAAATCGAAAAAACGCTTTCCATTGCACCCGGCGTATCGATGCGCTTGGTGTGGGTGCCAAAAGGTAAATATGCGATGGGCGTGGATCAAGGTGGTAAATCACCATCCTCTTACGAACAAGTATCTATCGATCAAGGCTTTTGGATGGGTGCGCTCGAAGTGTCGAATGCTCAATATTGTGCTCTGATCGGCGACCACGACAGCCGTTTTATAGGTCAACAATGGAAGGATCATACCACGCCTGGCTATCCGGCCAACGAGCCTGATCAACCCGTGATCCGTGTTTCGTGGGATCAAGCGGTGGCTTATTGCGATAAGCTGAGCGAAAAATGGGGTGTGACGGTCACTCTGCCCACCCAGCAACAGTGGGAGTGGGCTTGTAGGGCTGGCAGTGGCGCGGATATGTGGTACGGGGATCGTGAGGCGGATTATTCCGCTTACGAGAACTTAGCCGATTACACGATTAAAGATTTGGCGGTTTGGGGGTTGGAGCCTACGGTGCCTATGCCCGATAATTCGGTGACTCGCGAATTTTGGGATTTTGTGCCGCGCGATGTTAAATCGAACGACAAGAATCTGATCAGCGTTCGTGGTGGACAATACCAAGCGAATCCTTGGGGACTGTATGATATGCAGGGCAATGTGGCCGAATGGACGATGTCGGAGTGCAAGACAAATGGGCGATATTTCGGCAGCAAAATTGTATGTGGAGGCTCGTGGCGCGACCGAGCATCGAAGGCAACAATATCATCTCGCCGATATTATAAGAGTTGGCAAGCTCCTTTTAATGTTGGTTTGCGCGTGGTAGTTGCTCAATGATGATAGAATCGATGCGCCTAAATGATATTTATTTGAAAAATATTTTTTTAATTGCGAAAAACAGTCTACCTTTGCCGATCAATATAAATAAACAAAAACCAGAATAACGATGAAAAAAGGAATTCACCCAGAAGGGTATCGCGTTGTGGCATTCAAAGATATGTCTAACGAAATTGTGTTTTTGTGTCGGTCCGCTGTGCAGTCGAAGGAAACTCTCGAAGTGAACGGCGAAGCCTATCCAGTCTATAAAGTCGAAATTTCCAACACCTCACACCCGTTCTATACAGGTAAACAGAAGTTGGTTGACACGGCAGGACGCGTGGAAAAGTTCAACACCCGATACAAAAAACATATCGAAGATCGAAACAAATAGTCGTTTCGAGCTCTCAAAACATAAGAGGCACAGTTGCGATATACTGTTTGCCTCTTTTTTTGTTTAATATAAGGAAAGCTACAAAAAAAACGTTATATTTGTCCCTTTAATACATATACTTAAATAGTAAACACCTAAAAAGATCGCTATGTCAATAACAGCCAGTCTGATTAAATTATTTTTTGGCAGCAAGGCCGATAAAGACCGCAAGGCAATAGAGCCTATTGTGGCTCAAATTCGCGCTGCCTATCCTGCTATTGCTGCCTTGAGCAACGATGAGTTACGCCAAAAGACTAACTCGTTGCGCGACACTATCGCTGCTGCTATCGCACCTGACGAAAATCAAATCGAGGAGCTTAACCAAAAAATCGATAGCGTCGATGTCTCTATCGCCGACAAAGAAGCGATGGGGCGCGAGATCGATGTCCTGAAAAAGAGCGTTAACAAAACTATCGAAGAACAATTGACAGAGATGCTTCCTGTCGCCTTCTCGATTGTCAAGGAGACGGCACGTCGCTTTACGGATGGCGAGACGGTGGAGGTGAAAGTGACCGATGCCGATCGTGAACTGGCTGCCACTAAGGACTTTGTGACTATCGACGGCGATAGAGCGATTTATAAAACCTCGTGGATGGCGGGAGGTAATCTCATCAAGTGGGATATGGTTCACTATGATGTCCAGCTGTTTGGTGGTGTGGCGCTTCACAAGGGCAACATTGCCGAAATGGCCACTGGTGAGGGTAAGACTTTGGTGGCAACGTTGCCTGTTTTTCTGAACGCCTTGGCTGGCAAGGGGGTTCATATTGTGACGGTGAACGAATATTTGGCTCGTCGTGACTCGGAGTGGATGGGGCCGATCTATGAGTTCCACGGTTTGACGGTCGATTGTATCGATCGCCACCAACCGGGCTCCGATGCGCGTCGCAAGGCTTACAAGGCTGACATTACTTTTGGAACCAATAATGAGTTTGGCTTCGACTATCTGCGTGACAATATGGCCTCGTCTTCGGAGGATTTGGTTCAACGCGCTCACCACTATGCCATTGTGGATGAGGTCGATAGTGTGTTGATCGATGATGCTCGGACTCCGCTCATCATTTCGGGACCCGTGCCCAAGGGCGAGGATCAGCTCTTCGAGGAATACAACCCGATGGTGGAGAACCTATACAATTTACAGAAGAACCTCTGTACTTCAATCTTGGCCGAGGCCAAAAAGGTTATCGCGTCTGGTGATACCGAAAAAGGCGGAATTTTGTTGTTTCGCGCCGTGAAGGGTTTGCCAAAATATAAGCCATTGATTAAGTTTTTGAGCGAAGAGGGGATGCGCGCTCTGATGCAAAAAACAGAGAACACCTATATGGAGAATAATTCGAAACGGATGAACGAAATCACAGACGATCTGTTCTTTGTGATTGATGAAAAGCTTCGTTCGGTCGAATTGACAGACAAGGGTCACGATGCGTTGGCGGTCAAAACCCAAGATAAGTCATTCTTTATACTCCCAGATATTGGATCGGAAGTAGCTCGTTTGCAGCACGATAATGATATGACTGCTGATGCGAAAGCGGAATCCAAGGATAAAATGTTGGCCGATTATGCCGTCAAGAGCGAGCGCGTGCACACGGTGCACCAACTGTTGAAGGCTTACGCGATGTTCGAAAACAACACCGAGTACATTGTCCAAGACAATAAAGTGAAAATCGTAGACGAACAGACTGGTCGTATTTTGGACGGTCGTCGTTATTCGGACGGGTTGCACCAAGCCATCGAGGCCAAGGAACACGTGCGGGTCGAGGCTGCTACTCAAACTTTTGCTACCGTGACGCTTCAAAATTACTTCCGTATGTACCACAAACTTTCGGGGATGACCGGTACGGCAGAAACGGAGGCATCTGAGTTGTGGAACATCTATAAGTTGGATGTGATAGTGATCCCAACTAATCGCCCGATTTCGCGTCGCGATGAACAGGATGTGATCTACAAAACTAAGCGTGAGAAATATTCAGCCGTCATCGATGAGGTCAAGGCGCTCACCGACAAGGGTCGTCCGGTGTTGGTGGGTACTACTTCGGTCGAAATTTCGGAGCTGTTGAGTAAAATGTTGCGTCTTCGCGGTGTGGATCATAACGTGTTGAACGCCAAGCAACACCAGTCCGAGGCGATGATTGTTCAACAAGCTGGTCGCGACGGTCAGGTGACAATTGCCACCAATATGGCTGGTCGTGGTACGGATATTAAGTTGACCGATTCGGTCAAAGCGGCTGGTGGTCTGGCCATTGTGGGCACCGAGCGCCACGAGTCTCGCCGTGTGGACCGTCAGTTGCGTGGTCGTGCCGGTCGCCAGGGAGACCCAGGGTCGTCTAAATTTTTCGTCTCGTTGGAGGATGATTTGATGCGCTTGTTTGGTTCGGCGCGTATTGCCAAGATGATGGACGCGATGGGGGTCAAGGATGGCGAATCGATCCAAGCGGGGATGATGACCAAGGCCATCGAGCGAGCTCAGCGTAAGGTTGAGGAAAATAACTTCGGGATGCGTAAGCGCTTGTTGGAATACGATGACGTGATGAATTCGCAACGTGAGGTGATCTACACCCGCCGTCGCCACGCCCTGAGCGGTCAGTCTATTGATCTGGACATCAATAATATGATGAACGACTTTGCGGCAGCTTTTGTCGAGAATTTCAGAAGTGATGATTTGGAGGCGTTTCGTTTAGAGATGATTTCGCAGCTTTCGATCGAGCCTACGGTGGACGAAAAACAGTTTTCGGATCTCACGGACGATGAATTGACTGATATTTTGGTGGCCGATATGCGCACAGCTTTGGCGCGCCGTAGCGACACTATTTCTCGTGTGGCGCTCCCTGTGCTACAAAATATATACAAAGAGCAGGGCGAGAAATTTGATAATATTATGATCCCTGTGGTGGATGGTTTGCGTGGTTTCAACGTGTCGGTCAACCTGAAAAAGGCGATCGAAAATGGTGGTGCCGAGATTATGCGCTCTTTCTCGAAGATCATTATTCTGGTGACCATCGACGACAAATGGCGTGAACATTTGCGCGATATGGACGACCTGAAACAGTCGGTTCAAAACGCCTCGTATGAACAAAAAGATCCGTTGTTGATCTATAAATTCGAATCGTTTGGGCTCTTCAAAACTATGGTGGACGACATCAATCGCGAGGTGCTATCGACTCTTTTGAAAGCCTTCATCCCTGTTCAACAAAACGCACCGGTACGCGAAGCTCCTAAGCCTAAGCCGCAAGATATGAGTAAGTTGCAAACGTCAAGATCCGAAGCCGCGTTGGCCGCAGGTAGTGGCGACAAGCAAAAACCAGCTCCCGTACACGTCGAGAAACAAGTTGGGCGCAATGATCCTTGTCCTTGTGGGAGTGGCAAGAAGTACAAGCAGTGTCACGGCAAATAAAAAAAACGTCCAAATACTGCGTTGCGATTTGTTTTTGAATGCTCACGTACCCGGAGTACGCTCCGCTTCAAAAACAAATAGCGCCTTGTCTTTGAACGTTTTTGGGAGTGATGTTTTTAAGAGACAAATGTTGTTAGTGAGGAAATAATAAAAATACTGCGATCTGAATTTTTTGAATGAAGAAAACGGCTGTCGTCATACTAAATTGGAATGGTAGGGACTTTCTAGAAAAGTTTCTGCCGTGTCTTTTGGCGCATACCCCATCCGATGTGGCGGATATTGTGGTGGCCGACAATGGTTCGATGGATGATTCTCTTGATCTGTTGAATACTAAATTTCCAGATATAAAGCAGGTGTTGCTGGATCAGAATTATGGTTTTGCGGGTGGCTACAATCGTGCGCTCGAAGGGCTTGACTATGAGTATTTTGTGTTGCTTAATTCGGACATTAAGGTGAGTGGCGGGTGGATAGATCCGTTGATTGATTGTTTGGAGAGTAACGATCAAGTGGCGGCAGTTCAGCCCAAGATTTTGAGTTACGATCGATGTGATTATTTTGAATATGCTGGGGCTTCGGGCGGTTTTATCGATGCGTTGGGTTATCCGTTTTGTCGTGGGCGCTTGATCAACGAGTGCGAGCAAGATAGTGGGCAGTACGATGATGAGCGCGAAGTTTTTTGGGCATCTGGGGCTGCTTTTGCTGTTCGTGCTTCGGCTTTTAGGGCGGCTGGCGGTTTCGATGATCTGTTTTTTGCTCATATGGAGGAGATCGATCTTTGTTGGCGTTTTCGGCGGATGGGGCTCTCGGTGCGTGTGTGTCCGGGGAGTGTGGTGTATCACGTAGGGGCGGGTACGCTGCCCGTTTGGTC
Source organism: Mucinivorans sp. (assembly GCA_036648455.1). GTDB lineage: Bacteria > Bacteroidota > Bacteroidia > Bacteroidales > Rikenellaceae > Mucinivorans. The sequence goes on along the minus strand of JAVXIH010000018.1, from coordinate 15,375 downwards.
GCCGCGCAAGACTTTTCTCAATTTTCGCAACAACATAGCTATGCTCTACAAGAACCTTTCTTGGCCGCGTTTTGCGTGCGTATATGTGGCGCGTTTGGCCACTGATTCGTTGCGTTTGGTTAGTTATTTGGTTGCCGGAAAGCTTCATTTTGCGGGGTCTATCGTTCGTGGTCATATGGATTTTTGGCGACTTAGGCGAAGTTATCCCAAAATCGATGCTCCCAAGTCACGCGTGGGGGAAATCTACCGGTTTAGTATTGTAATTTATTATCTCTTTGTAAGCAATGAGTTTAAGAAAATATTGTAGCTCGTTTGTGCCCATTTTTCTGGGTGTGATTCTTATTTCGTGTGGGGCGAGCGCACAAAAGCAGAAATCAGAATCGAGCCAATCCCAATCCCAAAGTACGGAGAACAAAGTGGTGGCTGCGCCTAAATTCCATACTGCGAAAATCGTCAACACATACAATCACGACCAAAACGCCTACACTCAGGGGTTGCTCTTCGATGGTGGGCAGCTCTATGAAAGTACGGGTCAGTATGGGCTTTCCTCGCTTCGCGCGGTAGATCTGGCGACAGGTAAAGTAGTTAGAAATCAGAATCTTAGCTCTGATTGTTTCGGTGAGGGCTTGGCTCTCGAAGGTGGAAAACTCTATCAGTTGACTTGGCGCGAGGGCAAGATATTTGTCTATGAGGCGAAGACTTTCCGCAAAGTTGCAACTTACGATTTGAATGGCGAGGGTTGGGGAATCACTTCTTGTGATGGAAAACTGTATGTGAGCAACGGTTCGAGCACCATTCAGGTGTTCAGGGCCACCGATCTGACCGTTATTGGGCAGTTCGAAGTGGTGAGCGATCGCGGGCCTGTGGCCGAGCTCAATGAGTTGGAGTGGATCGATGGTCGGATATGGGCCAATATTTATATGTCTTCGATGGTGGCCGTCATCAATCCAGAATCGGGAGTGGTGGAGGCGATGGTGGATTGTTCGGCTCTGGGGCGGCGGATTAAAAATCCTAAGGCCGATGTTCAAAACGGTATCGCTTACGACAGTGTGGGGCGCAAGGTGTATATGACCGGCAAAAATTGGGAAAAGCTTTTTGAAATCGAACTATAATATAGAGTTATGGACGCTAAACAAACATTTGAAGATCTGACGCATCGATTACAGCAATTTTTCAAGGATGCGCACTCCACCCAGGCGGTTGTGGCTTTGTCGGGCGGCATTGATTCGGCGCTCGTTGTGGCGTTGGCTGTCGAGGCTTTGGGAGCCGACCAAGTGCGAGTGGTGTTGTTGCCTTCGCCTTTTTCGTCGTCACATTCGGTTGACGATTCGGTGGCGATGGCCTCGAAACTCAATCTTCACTACGACATAGTGGCCATCGACGATCTGTATGAGGTGGCGATGTGTAAATTGCGTGCGATTTTGCCCGCGAGCGATCTAGGTCTCGCTTCCGAAAACATCCAGTCGCGCCTTCGTTGTGCGCTCACGATGGGCGTTAGCAACGCCACGGGCGCTTTGATGCTCAACACATCGAATCGTTCCGAGATTTTGGTTGGTTACGGCACTTTGTATGGCGACACGAGTGGTGCGGTGGGGGTGATTGCGTCGCTCTACAAGGGTGAGGTCTACGAATTGTCTCGCTATATAAATAGTGTGCGGGGCGAGATGATCCCTCAAAATATAATCGACAAAGCTCCCTCGGCGGAGCTTCGCGATGGTCAATTGGATAGCGAATCGTTGCCCGATTACGAGATTTTGGATGCGATCCTACGTCGTTTGGTGGATCAAGGTCAGAGCCCCGAAACAATCGCCCGTGACTATCCCGCCGCCACGGTGGAACGCGTGGTGATGCTCAATCGAGCTAGCGCTTTCAAACGGCTCCAACTTCCGCCAGCATTATAGCGATCTTGGGGGGAAGGGAAATCCGAAGATAAATCGACTGATTTTTGTGAAAATGAGTTGCTGAAAAATGTTTCTGGAAAAAGTGATAAAAAAATCTTATCTTTGTCACTTGATTGTTATGTCTAAAAGAGAATGAGTATGAGAAAGATAATTTTGGCTGTTTTGTTGTTGGTTAGTCTTAGTTCGTGTGGCAAGTTTACTAAGTTGCTCAAAAGCAGCGATGTAGAGGCCAAATACAGGGCAGCGATGGAGTTCTACGACGCAAAAAAATACAATAAAACGTTTGCCTTGTTCGACAACGTTTTGCCGTCGTTGATGGGTACTCCGCGCGAGGATTCGATCGTCTTTTTGATGGGTAAGGCTGCCTACAATATGGAAGATTACATATCGTCAGGGCAAATGATGGATCAATATCGAAATCAGTTTACCCGTTCGCCATTCACCATCGAGGCTGAGTATCTGTATGGTATGAGTTTTTATCATTTGTCTTTGCCACCCGAAAAGGATCAGACCGATACCCGTCGTGCTTTGTCGGCCTTTATGGAGTTTGTGTCTCGACACCCCACCTCGCCCTACGTCAAGGATTTGCAGGAGGCGATCGAGGAACTCAATCGCAAATTGTACTACAAAACATATCTCAATGCGGCAGTTTACTATAAACTAGGTCATTATCAATCAGCGGTGACCTCGCTGCGTGCCGCGCTCAAAGAATATCCCGAGATCCCATACAAAGAAGATATGATGTTCTTGGTGTGCAAATCGTGGTATGCGTATGCTCGCAATAGCGTGTATGCCAAACAGTTGGATCGTTACCTTAAAATGATCGATGCCTATTATAACTTCAAATCGGCTTATCCCGAGAGCAAACAGTTCAATCGCGAATTGGAACGTATGCTGGCCGATGCACAGAAATTTAATGCCGAAAATGGGGTGATGAGTCAGGCGATCGAAACGACGATCGAAAAATTGGATAAGACTCGTCAAAGGGTTGAGGAGAACAAAAACAAGATATTCTTGACCAAAACCAAAGAAGAACGCGTCACGCTGCGTGAAGAGAATAAAAAGTTGATTAAGTCGATTCCGCAGATCAAAAAACAGTTGAAATCAGAGAAAAAAACAGCCAAAAATAATGAAACAAAGAGCAAGTAACACAGAAACTCGTACGTTGAGCGAAATCGACGCATCGACAGGTAATATCTATGAATCGGTGGTGATTATGGCACGCCGTGCGGCTCAACTATCCAAGGAGACCAAAGATGAATTGACCCAAAAATTGGCGGATTTTGCTGGTACGTCAGACAATTTGGAAGAGACCTTCGAAAATCGCGAGCAGATCGAAATCTCGCGCTTCTATGAGCGTCAAGCCAAAGCCACGCTCACGGCAACGGATGAGTTTCTGGAAGGGAAATTGGTCGAGATACACGCCGATGAGCTTTAAGAATGATTAATTCTTAATTCGTAGAAAATGAATATCGTTCTTGGCGTTACGGGTGGAATTGCAGCATACAAGGCGGCGCATTTGGTGCGCCTTTTTGTGTCGTCGGGTCATTCGGTGCGCGTTGTGATGACGGCGGCGGCTAAGAATTTTATAACGCCGCTTACGATGGCAACTTTGTCGGGTAATGCGGTGTTGGTCGAGAATTTTGACCCCGAGAGTGGCGCGTGGAATTCTCATATCTCGATTGCCACGTGGGCCGATTTGATTGTGATCGCCCCCGCCACGGCAAATACCTTGGCAAAGATGGCCGCGGGGATTGCCGACAATTTGTTGTTGTGTACTTTTCTGTCTGCGCGTAGCAAAGTAATGGTTGCCCCGGCGATGGATCTGGATATGTGGGCTCATCCGATGACAATCGAAAATATAGCTAAACTTAGAACCATTGGCACGATGGTGGTGGAGCCTAGCGAGGGCTTTTTGGCCAGCGGTCTGACGGGCAAAGGGCGGATGGCGGAGCCCGAAACGATTGCCAGCGCGGTGGAAAGTTTTTTTGTGAGGGGTCAGGATTTTGCGGGTGTGCGGGTGATGATCACCTCGGGTGCGACGATCGAAAAGATCGACCCGGTGCGTTATATAAGTAATTTTTCGACAGGCAAAATGGGGCGTGCTTTGGCGGAGGAATTGACGGCTCGTGGTGCCGATGTGACTCTGATTGCGGGTCAGATGAGTGCTCTCGAAATGTATGAAAGAGCCAGCGAAGAATTTCCGCGGTGCGACATTGCGATTTTCGCTGCTGCGGTGGCCGATTATACGGTGGCCACGGTGGAGGATCGCAAGATCAAACATTCCAAGGATGATATGACGCTCCGCTTGGTGCCCACGTGCGATATTGCTGCCACTCTCTCGGCCACCAAACGGATGGGGCAGTTCACGGTGGGCTTTGCTTTGGAGACCGACAATGAAGAGCAACACGCTAAGGATAAGCTATTTAAAAAGAACCTAGATGCCATTGTCCTCAATTCGCTTGCCGATCCTGGGGCTGGCTTTGCGGGCGATACCAATAAAATTACGATAATAGACGGCGAGAGTCAGCAGGTTTTTGAGCTGAAAAGCAAGCGTGAAGTGGCCTCTGATATTGTCGATTACATAAAAGCGAAACGGGGGTAGCTCTATCTTTTGTTTCGAGCCTTCGAAGCCAAGACAGACAGAGGCGGGATCAATTATCTGAATAATTATGTTAACTCGTTTACACATAGAAAATTACGCGATTATCGAGCATCTCGATATGGATCTTTATGCGGGTTTGAACACCATTACTGGTCAGACCGGGGCTGGCAAGTCTATTTTGCTTGGGGCGTTGGGTCTACTTTCGGGGGGCAAGGCCGAGGCGACGGTAATCGGTGGAGCTGGCGATCAGTTGGTGGTGGAGGGTGAGTTCGATATTTCGAACTATGGCTTAGAGGAGTTTTTCGCTTCGAACGATTTGGAATTTTCGTCACAGATTGTCATTCGTCGTCTCGTGTCGCGCACGGGCAAGGGGCGAGCCTTTGTCGATGCCACTCCCGTTGGGGTTGGTTTGCTCAGGGAATTGATGGCTCGATTGGTTGACATTCATTCGCAGCACCAGACTTTGCTGGTCAGTAGAGCCGATTTTCAGCGCGAAATTCTCGATTCTGTGGCCTGTAATGGTGCTTTGTTAGGTGATTATGGTGTGCGTTGGGAAGCTTTTCGTGCTGCCGAGCGCGAGATGGCGCGTGTTGAGCAGGCGGTGGCTCGTGGAGCCGAGCGGAGCGAATATTTGTTGACTAACATCGACCAGATCGAAGTTCTACACCTCAAAGATGGCGAGGATCTTGCCTTGCAAGAAGAGCAAACCTTGTTGACCAATGCCGAAGATATTGCCACCGATCTGTCGATGGCTTTGGCGGCGATGGACGACGAAGAGCGCGGGGCGATTATGGAAATCAAGACCGCTCACGTGGCTTTAGCTCGGGTGGGTCGTCGGATGGCTGTGGTGGATTCATTGGCCCAGAGGATGGAAAGTGTGCAGATCGAACTGCGCGACATCGCTCGCGAGGTCTCGTTCCTCGGCGAGCAGGTGGTGGCCAATCCCGTGCGCTTACAATTTGTTAACCAGCGGCTCGACTCCATATATAACGTGTGCAAAAAACAGGCGCTCGAAACTTCGGACGAGCTCATCGTTCGTCTGGCGGAGTTGAAAAGGGAGTATATGGCGATTTCTGGTGGCCAGGCGGCGGTGGCTGCCGCGAGTGAAAAGGTGAGGCGAGAGAAGGAAAAGCTCACTGTTTTGGCCTCGAAATTAACTGCCGCGCGTGCTAAGGCTGCCGTGCAGCTCGAAGGCTTTGTGACCACCAATCTCGAAAAGTTAGGAATGCGTGGTGCGCGTTTCAAGGTCGAGATGCAGCCCATAGACCTTGGTGCAACGGGAGCCGATGCGCTGCAATTTATGTTTGCTGGTGGGGCGAGCCAATCGTTGTTGCCGTTGGATAAAGTAGCTTCGGGTGGCGAAATGTCACGCGTGATGCTGTGTTTGAAGGCTATGGTGGCACGTCAGATGCACTTGCCGACCATTATTTTCGACGAGATCGACACAGGTGTTTCGGGTGCTGTGGCCGATGCGATGGGCGCGATGGTGGAGTCGATGGGTGGCGGGATGCAGGTGATCAACATCACGCACCTGGCGCAGGTGGCTTCAAAGGGCGAGCACCATTTTCTGGTTTACAAAGACGGAGCCACGCACATCAAAGAACTCAACCGCGCCGAGCGTTTAGAAAATATAGCCTCGATGCTTTCGGGAGCCGAGGTGACCGATGCCGCGCGGGCGCAAGCGGCGGCCTTGCTGAAGAGAAATTAAAATGATATTAACTTGATAAATAATAATAAAAATATGAAAAAGTACCCTATTCGTGCGGCTAAGTATGTAGTTTATTTGGCGATTTTGTTTGTTTTGATCTTCGCTTTGATGAACGCTTTGGGCGGGGTTGAAGTTCCATTCTCGACTTTATTTACCACCACACGTGGTTGGATGGTACTTTTGGTGGTTGTAGTTTTTGCGCTTTTCTACCCATTTTTCGGTTTCACGAGCAAAACCCTTACTTTCGATGCAGCCAAAAAAAATGAAGAGGTGGTCAATGTGATGACAATGTGTGGCTACACTCAACTCGACGAGCGCGAATCAGATCCATCGCGAATGACTTTCCGCGCTGAAGGCAAATTGAAACGTATGATGTTGATGTACGAAGACCAGATCGAAATCACAACCGTCGACGGCCTTTCAAAGATCAGTGGCCCGCGCAAGGAAGTAGTCAAAGCGGCCTTCCGAATGGGCACTTTTATCCAGTAAAAAATATGAGAAAACTAATAATTACAGCCACCTTCTTGATGATGGCGGCGGTGTCTCTGGGTCAAACTGCGGAACCCAAAGTTGGCGCCAAGACGACACAAGATCTTGATGCGGCACGCGGAATGGAGATTCTGCTCTCGGTCTATCGCGATGCAACGCTGTTCTATGTAGACAGCACCAAGCCCGAAAAAATGGTGAACGATGCTCTGCGTGGGATGCTCTCCGAGCTCGATCCATACACCGAATATATCCCGGCCAAGGATATGAGCGATTTCGAATACCAAGTCACGGGCAAATATGGCGGCATCGGGTCGCTTATTCGCCAACGCGGATTGGGGCCCAAAAATTGGGTCGAGATTTCGGAACCCTATGAAGGTACGCCCTCGGTCGAAATCGGATTGAAGGCTGGCGATCGGTTGATGGAAATCGACGGGATAAACCTGCAAGGACTTGGTTCAGCGAAGGTTAGTTCGATGCTTAAAGGTGATCCCGAGACCAAATTCACCCTCAAATATCGTCCCATAACAGACACCAATACCACCCGAACAGTGGTTATCACACGCCGAAAAATCACCGTGCCCAGTGTCCCCTATGCTGGGATGTTGGACGGCGGAGTGGGCTATGTGCGCCTCAATTCATTCACCGAAGGATCGGCCAAAGAGGTGCGCGAGGCGATCGATAAAATGGCTGAAAAGACAGCGCTCAAAGGGCTGGTTTTTGATCTGCGTGGCAATGGCGGCGGTTCGGTGAGCGAGGCGATCGACATTGTAGGACTTTTTGTGCCCCGTGGGACCGAAGCCCTGAAAATCAAAGGCCGCGTTGCCCAATCGAGCGCCACCTATCGCACGCGCGTTGAGCCTACATATAAAAACCTACCGCTGGCCGTGTTGGTCAATAGTACGTCGGCCTCGTCGTCGGAAATTGTGGCTGGGGCGTTGCAAGATTTGGATCGCGCCGTGATTGTCGGTCAACGAAGCTTTGGCAAGGGATTGGTGCAATCGCCACGTCCAACGCCATACAACGGACTCTTTAAGGTCACAACGGCCAAATATTATACCCCATCGGGGCGGTGTATCCAGGCGTTGGACTACACCCACAGGCGCGACGATGGTTCGGTGGGCACGGTGCCCGATTCGCTGATTCGTACCTTCGAGACTGCTGCTGGGCGCAAGGTATACGACGGCGGGGGGGTGATGCCCGATGTGAAAATCGCACCCGAATATCTTAGTAAATTTGCCGCTATTCTGACCGCCTACGGCTTTATAGATGACTTTGCCAATAATTATGCTGCCCATCACGCAATGCCCGTTGGACGTTTTGCGGTCAATGATGAATTGTATGATGAGTTTGTTCGATTTATGGCCGACAAAGAGATAACTTATGAATCGATGAGCTCCATCAAGCTCAAAGAATTGGTCAAAGCAGCAGAACGCGAAAAATATGACGACAAAATAGCAGACGAATTGAAGGCGATCGCTTCCAAAATCCAAGACAATAAGATGGAGGAGTTGGCGACTTTCAAAGACGAATTGTGCGATCTGATCGCCACGGCCGTTGTCACTCGATGGTCATTTTTGCGCGGGGCGATCGAATACTCCTTGGTGGATGACACCGAACTCTCGCGTGCCAAACAAGTGGTGCTCGACACAGCGGAACACGAAAAAATATTGACAAAGCAAGATACAGCGAAGAATTAAAACTATGGAATATAATTTCAAAGAGATCGAAAAAAAGTGGCAAAGGCGTTGGAACGATGAAAACCTTTATAAAGTTGAGGTAGACCACAGCAAACCAAAGTATTATGTGCTCGATATGTTCCCTTATCCTTCGGGAGCGGGGTTGCACGTTGGCCATCCGCTGGGCTATATTGCCTCGGATGTTTTTTCGCGTTACAAACGCTCTAAGGGCTACAATGTCTTGCACCCAATGGGCTATGATGCCTTTGGGTTGCCGGCCGAACAATATGCCATTCAAACCGGGCAACACCCTGCCGTGACAACGGATAAAAATATCAAGCGTTATGGCGAGCAGATGAGCAAGATCGGTTTTTCGTATGATTGGTCGCGCGAGATCCGCACCTCGGATCCCGAATACTATAAGTGGACACAGTGGGCTTTCCTCGAAATGTATAACTCATACTACGACAGTGAGTTGAACAAGGCTCGCCCAATCGCGGAATTGATCAAAAAGCATCCCGAGTGGAGTGCGCTGAGTGGCAAGGAGTTGGAAGAGATACTGCATCGCGATTATCGTTTGGCCTATCAAGCCGTGACATCGGTCAATTGGTGTGAGGCTTTGGGCACTGTTTTGGCCAATGACGAGGTGAAGGATGGTTTGTCGGTTCGCGGCGGACACCCAGTGGAGCAGCGTCCGATGAAGCAATGGTTATTGCGGGTGACGGCTTATGCCGAGCGTTTGCAATCGGGGCTCGATCGCTTGGCGTGGAGCGAATCACTCAAAGAGATCCAACGCGGTTGGATTGGCCGATCGCAAGGGGCGACAATGTTTTTCCCCATCGAAGGATCGGATCGCAAGTTGGAAATTTTCACCACACGTGCCGATACTGTTTTTGGAGTTACTTTTATGGTCTTAGCGCCTGAGCACGAGTGGGTCAAAGAACTCACAACGGCCGACAATAGCGCTTCGATCGAGGATTATATAACCCAAACCAAAAAACGTTCCGAACGCGAACGAATTGCCGATACTCGCCGTGTGAGCGGGGCTTTTACTGGTTCGTATGCTCTGAATCCGTTCAACGGAGTGCGTATCCCGATTTACATAAGTGATTATGTTCTGGCCGGTTACGGTACGGGTGCCATTATGGCTGTCCCTGCACACGATTCGCGCGACTGGGCCTTTGCCAAGATGTTCGAGTTGCCAATTATCCCCATCATCGAGTGTGATGTGAGCGAAGGTTCTTATGATGCCAAGAGTGGAAAGTTAATCAATTCCGATTTCCTGACAGGGTTCGAAGTCAAAGATGCCATCGAGCGAATGTTTGAAGAGATAGAGGCCAAGAAAATCGGTTTCAAAAAGATAAATTATCGTCTGCGCGATGCGATTTTCAGCCGCCAGCGCTATTGGGGCGAACCGTTCCCGATTCGATATGATGAGGATGATGTGCCAGTGGCACTGACGCTAGCTGATCTGCCGCTCGAATTGCCTGATGTTGATGATTTTTCGCCTTCGCCAACCGGCGAGCCTCCTCTGGCGCGGGTCGTAGGGTGGGCCTACGAAACATCTACTATGCCAGGTTTTGCTGGTTCGTCGGCTTACTATCTTCGCTATATGGATCCCCATAATTCCGAGGCGCTGGTGGGCAAGGAAGCCAATGAATATTGGCGTAATGTGGATCTTTACTTGGGCGGAATCGAGCACGCTACGGGTCACTTGATCTATTCGCGCTATTGGAATTTCTTCCTCTACGACATCGGTGCGGTGTGCGAAGAAGAACCGTTCAAAAAGTTGGTCAACCAAGGGATGATCCAAGGGCGTTCAAATTTTGTCTACCGCATCAAGGGGACAAATCGCTATGTGAGCTTGGGGCTCAAAGACCAATACGACACGCAGGAAATCCACGTGGATGTGAATATTGTCAGCAATGATGTGCTGGACGTTGAGGCGTTCGGCAAATGGTCGCCCGAATATGCGGATGCCGAATTTGTGCTAGAAAACGGTCGCTATGTGTGTGGCTGGGCGGTGGAAAAGATGAGCAAATCGATGTACAATGTGGTGAATCCCGATATGATTGTCGATCAATATGGAGCCGACACCCTGCGTATGTACGAAATGTTCCTCGGCCCATTGGAGCAATCCAAACCGTGGGACACAAATGGTATCGATGGGGTGCATAAGTTTTTGCGTCGTTTGTGGCGATTGGTGCAAACCGCTTCGGATTGCACCCCATCGGCGCGCGAGCTCAAAACTCTGCACCGTGTGATCAAAAAAGTGAGCGAAGACATCGAAGCCTTTGCCTTCAACACCGCCATCAGCGCCTCGATGATCGCGCTCAACGATTTCTATGATCAGAGCACCACTTCGCGAGCTGTGCTGTGCGATTTTGTGGTTCTCCTGTCGCCCTTTGCACCTCATATTTGCGAGGAGCTCTATGCTGAGCTAGGCGGTGTGGGTTCGGTCTGCACGGCAGCCTATCCGTTGTGTGATGAAAAGTATTTAGTTGAAAATAGTTTCGAATACCCAGTCTCTTTCAACGGCAAGATGCGTTTCACGCGGACTTTTGCTCTCGATATGTCGCCCGAGGCGATCGAACAGGCGATCCGCACCGACGAACAAACGATCAAACAAATTGCTGGTCGTGAAATTAAAAAGATTATATTTGTCAAAGGGAAAATCATTAATGTGGTAGCATAAAGAGATAAAGATATGAAAAGTTCGATTGCAAAGACATTGCGCGAGTATGTGATCATTTCGCTTGGCTTGCTGGTCTACTGTTTCGCTTTCACAACGATATTAGTGCCTGCCGAGATCGTGCCGGGCGGAGCTGGTGGTTTGGCAACATTGCTTTACTACGCCTTCGAGAGCCATTTTACGGTTGGTTTCTACTATTTCATAGTCAATGCCATTTTGCTCACTTTTGGGGTGTTGGCAATCGGGCCTCGTTTTGGAATCAAGACCATCTATGCCATCATTTTCAACACTGCGGCGCTGTCTTTGATGCAGCTTTATATCCCGAGCGATTTGCTGGATATGGATCCAAATTCGGACAAACTCTTGATGTCTATCCTAGGCGGGGTGTTGGCTGGGGTGGGTATCGGTACTTGTTTCTCGCAGGGAGGCAGCAGCGGAGGTACCGATATTATCGCCTTGGTGATCAACAAGTATCGCAATATTTCGGTGGGCAAGGTGATCATCGCTTGCGACGTGATCATCGTGTGTAGCTCCTATTTCCTCAAAGGCGAGGTGCGCCCCATTGTCTATGGTTTTGTGGTGATGGGTGTGATGGGCTACACGATCGATATGGTGTTGTCGGGATCCAAGCAATCGGCACAAGTTATGATTTTTTCGCCACATAATAAACAGATTGCCGCCGCCATTATCAACCAAGTTGGGCGCGGGGTTTCATTTCTGGACGGTGAGGGTGGCTTCACCGGTGCGCCACAAAAAATAGTGCTCGTTGTGTGCCGCAAGACCGAACAATCAGCCGTCTATCGGGTGGTGAAAAGTATAGATCCCAACGCTTTTATCACCGTCGGTTCGGTGATGGGGGTATACGGCAAGGGATTCGAAGCGCTGAAAGTTAAAGAACCTTTGAAGATCAAGCTACCGACTTCACCGAAAGATAAAGCATAAAATTAATAGCATTGTGTGGAAAAAAAACGCGTTGAAACATAGCATCAAGAATTTGGGGTCGGCTATGCGCTTGATGATCTTGGATCGGTATATTATCAAAAAGTTTTTGATGACATACTTCTTCGCCATTGCTATGATTATTGTGGTGATGGTGATTTTCGATGCTTCCGAGAAGATCGATGACTTTATGAGTGGTCACGCCCCGTGGAGCGCCATTTTCGGTGAGTATTATCTGAATTTTATTCCGTTTTTCGTCAATCAGTTCTCGAGTTTATTCGCCTTTATTTCCGTGATTTTTTTCACTTCCAAAATGGCGTACGACACCGAGATCATCGCCATCCTGAGCAGCGGTGTGAGTTTCAACCGTATGATGTACCCCTATTTTGTGGCTGCTTTTGTGATCACGCTTCTCTCTTTGGCTCTCAATATTTTGATCATTCCGGGAGCCAATGCGCGGCGCATCGCCTTCGAGCGGCAATATATGCAACAGCCTGGGCAAGAGGAATCTAGGTATGATCGTTATATTTTCCGTCAGTTGGCCTCTTCGACTTTTGTTTTTGTGAGGGATTTTGATGGCAAGAGTTCGACGGCAGGTTTTCTGACAGTGGAGACCTACGATGGCGGTCGGGTGGTGAGTTCACTCCAAGCGGCGAGTGTCAAATTTAACGATGAGACAGGTCGGTGGACGGCACCTCAATACACACTGCGCACCTACGAAGGCGATCGCGACACTTTGCTGCGTAGCAGCGAGGCGCTCGACACGTTGCTCAACTTGACACCCGATGAGTTGGGGCGCGAGGCGGAGTTGATCCAAACGATGGATTCGTTCCGCTTGGCGAAATTTATCGAGGCTCAAAAGTCCAAGGGTTCGGATATGGTGGCGCAATATCAAGTGGAAGCTTATGGGCGTTATGCTTTTCCAATTTCGACATTTATTCTGACTTTGATCGGTGTTTCGCTCTCCTCGCGCAAAGTGCGAGGTGGTACGGGGCTCCATATCGGGATTGGTATAACGCTGTGTTTCAGCTATATAGTCTTGATGCGTTTTGTGGGTGAATTTGCCAAAGGTGGCACTTTGCCCGTTTGGCTAGCAATTTGGTTGCCCAATATTATATATCTAATAATTGGTGTATATTTGTACCGTAAAGCTCCTAAATAACACTAAATGGAATATTAATCTTAAAGATAAAATACTATGGAAGACAAAGGAAAAATGATCTCTGGAATCTGTATTGGTTTAGGGATTTTGTTGGCAGGGATTCTGCTGAGTTCGGCAATCGGAAACTTCAAAGATGCCGATCGGGTGGTGAGTGTGCGTGGGTTGTCCGAACGTGAAGTGCCAGCCAATCAGGTGATTTGGCCACTTGTTTACACCGAAATGGGCAACGATCTGATGACAATATACAACGCCTTGGAGAGCAAAAACGCCAAAGTGGTTGCTTTTTTGACCAGCGGTGGAATTACGAAAGACGAAATTGGAATTGCTGCTCCCGCCATTGTGGACGTGGATGCAAATCAATATTCAGACAACAAGAAGAATTTCCGTTATTTGGTGACCCAAGTGGTGACGGTTAATTCCAAAAATGTGGATAAAGTGATCACTTTGCGTGCAAATCAGACAGCGCTTTTGCGTCAAAACATTGCAATTTCTAACGATCCGTATCAATATCAAGTTCAGTTTTTGTTCACTTCGCTCAACGACATTAAACCGGCGATGATAGAGGAGGCGACAAAGAATGCGCGTACTTCGGCCGAGAAATTCGCTGAGGATTCGGACTCAAAGTTAGGTAAAATCAAAACCGCTTCGCAGGGACAAATCTCGATCGAAGATCGCGATCAATACACCCCGCAAACCAAAAAAATCAGAGTGACAACGACAATCGAATACACGCTGAAAAATTAAAACAGCTTCTAAGAAGATAAATATGAAGATTTGGCAGAAAGATGAGGCTTCAACCATTGAAGTCGATCGATTTACCGTTGGCGGTGATCGTGCTCTGGACGAACGGTTGGCTATGGCGGATGTGCTGGGCTCGTTGGCTCACACGCGGATGTTGGCCACCATCGATCTGATGAAGGCCGATGAGTTGGCCAAGGTGCAACAAGGGCTCAAAACAATTGCCCGTCAGATCGAAGGCGGCGAGTTCGCCATCGATCCATCGAGCGAGGATATACACTCGGAAGTCGAGGCTCGGCTGACTGAAATGTTGGGCGATGTGGGCAAAAAAATTCACTCGGGGCGTTCGCGCAATGATCAGGTGTTGCTCGATCTGCGGCTCTATTTTCGTGGTGAAATTTGCCAGATAGCGGAGCTCACGCGCGATCTTTTCGTGACTTTGCAATCGCTGGCTCGAACCCATCAAAACACCCTTTTGCCAGGTTATACTCACCTGCAAGTGGCTATGCCGTCGAGCTTTGGTCTCTGGTTTGGTTCCTGGGCCGAGAGTTTGGCGGACGATCTGCAAACGTTGCTCTCGGCGTGGAAAGTATGCAACAAAAATCCGCTTGGTTCGGCGGCTGGTTACGGTAGTTCGTTCCCGCTCGATCGGCAGATGACAACCGATCTATTGGGCTTCGACTCACCTAGTTATAATGTAGTTTACGCCCAGATGGGACGTGGCAAAACGGAGCGAGTTCTCTGTAACGCGATGGCCAATATCGCGCTCACACTCGGTAAGTTGGCTATGGATAACGCGCTTTATTTGAGTCAAAATTTTGCCTTCATCAGCTATCCCGACTCTCTGACCACGGGTAGCAGTATTATGCCTCACAAAAAGAACCCCGATGTGTGGGAAATTATGCGTGGGCGTTGCAATCTGATTGCCGCCACCCCGATGCAAGTTTCGATGCTCACGGGCAACTTGCCGTCTGGTTATCATCGTGATTTGCAACTGTTGAAAGAGATCGTTTTCCCCGCCATCACATCGCTCAAAGAGTGTCTGGCGATGGCCAAATATATGTTGGAACACGTGTCTGTTCGTGATAATATTCTGGACGAAGAGAAGTACCGCTATATTTTCAGTGTCGAGGTGGTCAACGCCTTGGCTGTCAGCGGTGTGCCTTTCCGCGATGCCTATCGGCGTGTGGGTTTGGAGATCAAAAATGGGACTTTCGAGCCTCTACGCAAGGTGAACCACACCCATCTGGGGAGCATTGGCAATCTGGCTCTCGAACCAGTGGCTGCGGATTTCGCGGCGACTTTCGCGGCGTTTAATTTCGAAAAATTCCAGCAGGCACAAGCCGCGTTGTTACTCTAATAGGGGGCTCAGGCTGTAAATAAGGGTTTAGGTGACTTCTAAAAATCGTTTTTTAGGCGTTGGGCTTCGGATCTTAAAATCCTCACTTACTTCAAGTAAGCTCCG
>JAVXIH010000017.1:0-25422 GCA_036648455.1 Mucinivorans sp. | reverse complement strand
TTTCTAAGTGTTTTACAAGTACAAATATACGAAGAATCATCTGAATACCAAAGAGTTAAATTTTAGAAGCCCCCTAAAGAAAAACGCACGGTATTTTCGCTTTGTGTGCGTAAAACCGTGCGTAGTTTTTATAACTGCTTGATTATCAAGCTTGATTGCGGAGAGATAGGGATTCGAACCCCAGGAACCTTGCAGTTCAACGGTTTTCAAGACCGCCGCAATCGACCACTCTGCCATCTCTCCTTTAATTAATTCATATCCAAAGCTCAATACCAATACGAAATATTGCGCCGCGAATAGAGTGCAAAAGTACTATATTTTTTTTGTCCTGCAAATTTTATGTAATAATTTATCATAAATTTCATAATTTTTCGCTTATTTCGAGAAATCTAATAATTAATTTATATCTTTGGGCACGTTATAACATAGATAAAGTGCACTAATACAAAATTTTAAATATATGTCGCAAGAAAATCTACCTCATTACATATTTGAAACCTCGTGGGAGGTTTGCAATAAAGTAGGTGGTATTCACACAGTTGTGGGCACCAAGGCATTGACGGTGATGCAAAAATACGACAGCTACATTGTCATCGGTCCTGATCTGCAACGCGAAGGGCCAAATGCTGAATTTACAGAAGACGCTACGCTTTTTGCTGCGTGGCGCACCATCGCCTACAAAGAAGGCCTTAGAGTACGCATCGGTCATTGGAATGTGGCGGGCGAGCCAATCGCTTTCTTGGTGGATGCCAGCTCCTTCATCGCACGTAAAGACGAACTGCTGGCCGAACTTTGGGTCGATTATGGGGTCGATAGTATCTCGGGCGGCTGGGACTACGTAGAACCAGTGCTCTTCGGCTACGCCGCGGCACGCGTTATCGAATCATTCACTAGGTTTTATGCCCAGGCCAATGATAAAATCCTGGCACATTTCCACGAGTGGATGACTTGCAGCGGATCGCTCTATCTGCGCAAACACGCTCCGCACATCGCCACTCTTTTCACCACCCACGCCACGGTGATGGGTCGGTGTATCGCAGGCAATGGACTGCCTCTCTATGGCTCGATGGACACATACAATGTCGATGAACTAGCCCGCCAATTCGGTGTGATGGCCAAACATAGTATCGAGAAACAAGCGGCTCACAACAGCGATGCCTTCACCACGGTGAGCGACATCACATCGCACGAATGCCTGGCAATGCTGGGTCAACAGGTGAGCACGGTGACCCCTAATGGCTTCGAAAATAGTTTTGTTTTCAAGGGCAAGGACTACACCACCAAACGGGCCGAGGCGCGCGAAACGATGATCTCGGTAGCCGAAGCGGCGTTGGGAGTCGATTTTGAGGCCGATCCGATGATTGTAGTGATCAGCGGGCGTTACGAATTTAAGAACAAGGGGATAGACGAATTTATCGACTCGCTCGACAGATTGCAACAAACGGGCACCACACGTCCGATTTTGGCCTACATTATGGTTCCTTGCTGGAACCACGGCCCGCGTCGCGATCTGCAACTCAAATTGTCCGACGGGACAACACTGTGCGATTCACGCAACATTGCCAACACAACTCATTATTTGGGTGACTCGGAGAACGATCCTGTGATTGGTCGTTTGCGTTATCGCGGCCTGCTCGATGCGCGAGGCTCGGTGCGCGTGATGTTTGTGCCTTGCTATTTGAATGGCGACGATGGGATTTTCAACAAGAAATATTACGAACTTTTGGTGGGAGCCGATGTGACCGTATTCCCTTCGTATTACGAACCTTGGGGTTACACTCCGCTCGAAAGTATCGCTTTCGGGGTGCCAACAATCACCACTACTTTGGCTGGTTTTGGCCTCTGGGTCAATACTTACGCTAAGGGGCCACACCGCGGCGTGGTTGTGATCCCGCGCACAGACACCAACAGCGAAGAGTTGGTGGATGGCATCAGCTCTACTCTCGCCTCCTACGCGGCGATGAACAAGACTCAGATGGCCGATTTGCGCAAAGAATCAATGGAACTTTCACAGATTGCCCTATGGAGTAATCTATTTATAAATTACGAAAAAGCATATACTATGGCATTAGATAAGGCGCAAGAGCGCACAGAAGCCTTGCGCCTAGACGGCGGCGAGGTGCACGAACAAGTTAATTTCCTATCGCAACAAGTAGCTCCTGCTTGCGGTCCAGCTTGGACCCGTATGATTGTCGAGAGGTCGATTCCCAAGGAACTTCATTCGCTCGAAGCGCTAACCAAAAATCTTTGGTGGAGTTGGAATGATTCGGCTCGCTGGCTATTCGAAGAGATCGATCCCGATTTATGGAATGCTGTCGATCGCAATCCTATCGCTATGTTGGATCGTTTGACATTGTCTGATCTGAAAAAACTAGCTGTCGATGAAGATTTTCTTGCCAAGCTGGCCGATGTATATGGTCAATTCAAAACTTATATGGCGGCCAAAGATGGTGCCTCGCGCCCTCGGATTGCCTATTTCTCGATGGAATATGGGCTCCACGCCTCGTTGAAGATTTACTCGGGTGGTCTTGGCATTTTGGCTGGTGACTATCTGAAAGAGAGTTCAGACAAAAACGTGCCGATGACTGCTGTTGGTCTGCTCTATCGCTACGGTTATTTCACCCAACGGCTGAGCAACGCTGGCGAACAAGAGGCAGGATATGAGCCTCAGAATTTCGACAAATTGCCTATCACTCCCGTGCGTGACGAAAAAGGCGAGTGGAAAACGGTTAAAGTTTCCTTCCCCGGTCGTGACGTTTACGCGCGCATTTGGCGTTGCGATGTGGGTCGCACCGAACTATATTTGATGGACACGGATCACGATTTGAACCTGCCCGAAGATCGTTCGATCACTCACCACTTATATGGTGGCGATTGGGACAACCGCCTCAAACAAGAATTGCTGCTCGGTATCGGCGGGATTCGCCTGCTGAAAACTCTTGGCATTCAATCCGATGTATACCATTGCAACGAAGGTCACGCGGCCTTTATCAGTTTGGAGCGCGCCTATAATTTCATTCAAGATGGCGATCTGAGTTTCTCGGAATCGATGGAAGCCGTTCGCTCGTCGTCGCTTTTCACCACCCACACCCCCGTACCAGCTGGCCACGATGCCTTCGACGAGGGTATGATTCGCCAATATCTGTGGCACTTCCCAGATCGCTTGAAACTCACCTGGGAACAATTTGTCAACCTAGGTAAGTCGAATCCGAATAATTCTAACGAGAAATTCTCGATGAGTGTCCTGGCTTGCAATATGAGCCAAGAGGTCAACGGCGTTAGTTGGCTCCACGGCGAGGTGAGCAAAGACATTTTGGGTCACCTATGGCCAGGCTACCTAGCTGACGAACTGCACATTGGCTACGTGACCAATGGCGTTCACTTCCCAACTTGGACCGCCTCGAAGCTCAAACAACTTTACTTCAAATATTTTGGCGAAGACTTCAGTCACGGTGATTACTCACGCGAAAATTGGCAAAAAGTTTATAATATTCCAGATCAAGAGCTATGGGCCACACGCCTATACCTCAAAGAGCGCTTGATCAATTTGATTCGTACTCGGGTGGCCGACCCTATGCAATTCCGCTTCGATTCGCCGCGTCAATTGGTGCAGATCCAAGAGGAGTTGAAGACCGATTCGCTCACTATTGGTTTTGCTCGTCGCTTTGCCACTTACAAACGTGCGCACCTGCTCTTCACCAATATGGAGCGTTTGGAGGCTTTGGTCAACAACCCTGAGCGACCAGTTCAGTTTGTCTTTGCTGGCAAGGCTCACCCAGCCGACAAGGCGGGTCAAGATCTGATCAAACGCATTGTTGAAGTGTCTAAAATGCCACAATTTGTGGGCAAGGTGGTCTTCCTACAAAATTACGATATGGAACTCGCACGCCGTATGGTTCAAGGGGTTGACGTTTGGCTCAACACACCAACGCGTCCGCTGGAAGCGTCGGGAACGTCGGGCGAAAAGGCGGTGATGAACGGTGTGATGCAATTCTCGGTGCTCGACGGCTGGTGGGTCGAAGGCTACAAAGATGGCGCAGGCTGGATGTTGCCTATGGAACGTACCTTCGAGGAGCAACGTTTCCAAGACGAGCTGGATGCCGAAATGGTTTACGCCACAATCGAGGATCAAATTGTACCGGCCTATTACAACAAAGATAAAGATGGGATGTCTGCCGATTGGATTCAGTTGATGAAAAATTGCGTTGCCCAAGTGGCTCTCGATTTCACAACCAACCGTATGATGCAGGATTACGAAGATCGTTTCTATAGCAAGCTTTTCAAACGTCACACCCATTTGGTGGCCAATAATTTCGCCAAAGCGCGCGAGATAGCCGCTTGGAAGCGACGCGTGTCGCGCTCGTGGGATAATATCCAAGTGATCGAGACCAAGAAATATGACCTGACACACGAAGCGATCGTTATGGGTCGCAACTATATGTTGGAAGTGACGCTGGACATCGACGGTTTGAAGAAGGAAGACATTGGTGTTGAACTGATTGTGGCGGAACCGATGACTTCGGGCGAAGAAAAGACCAAGATTCGCACCACGGCGCAATTCTCGATTTTTTCGATCGAAGGAAGTGTCATTCGCTATCAATTAGAATCGTCACCCGAGGTGACTGGCACCTTTGATGCCGCCATCAGGGTCTACGCCACTAACCCAGAATTGCCACACCGACAAGACTTTGCGCTTGTCAAATGGATCTAGATCGATCCACCTAAATTATGGGGGCTTCTAAAAATTAGATTTTTCAAGGCGGACTAGTGATCGAAAAACCGCAGTTTACTCGCGGTAAATGAGGACTTTTCGATCCGAAGTCCAACGACGAAAAAGCAATTTTTAGCAGTCACCTTATGTATCAAAAAGCTAGACACGTTGTGCTAGCTTTTTGAGTTTTGAATAAACCAAGATAGACAAATGACAAGATAGACAAATGAACAAAGTCATAATATTTTCAGCCCCATCTGGCAGTGGTAAAACGACAATCGTCCGCCACTTGTTGCCACTTTTCCCCTCGCTCGAATTTTCGGTTTCAGCCACCTCGCGCGCCCCGCGTGGCACCGAACAGAATGGCGTTGACTACTATTTTCTATCGCCCGCAGCATTCGCAGCAGCGGCACAAGCCGACCTCTTTGTCGAATGGGAAGAGGTATATCCCGGCACATCATACGGCACACTCAAAGAAGAGCTAGATCGGATATGGAGCAAAAAAGGGGTTGTGGTTTTTGATGTCGATGTGGTGGGTGGGGTGAACCTCAAACGCTTATTTGGGCAGGCGGCGCTGTCTATTTTCGTGATGCCACCTTCGATCGACGAGCTGCGCAAACGGCTCGTATCCCGCGCCACCGACACGGCCGAGGCTATCGAACGACGAGTCAACAAAGCCGAACAAGAGATCACCTATGCCCCATCGTTCGACGTGGTGATCGTGAACGACAATCTAGAAATCGCTCAAAAAGAGGCTCAACAGCACGTTGCCGCTTTTCTAGCCACCGACAAATAGCACAAAAATAATGATCGACCGTAAAACAGCACCTCAGACCGAACTCCCCACCAAACTAGAACTCATTGCCACCGAGCAAACTACAACCCCTTCGGGCGTGGTTATTCATTCGCTCTACGCCCCTTCGGCCGACGTGGTTCGTGTGTCTCTGATTTTTGATGTCGGTTCGCGCCACCAGAATTTGCCCTTTCTGGCCAACACCACCGTGGCGATGCTTGCCGAAGGGTGTCAAGCGAAAACGAGCGAACAGATCGCCGAACATTTCGATTTTTACGGCATTTATTATGACGCGAGCGTGGATCGCGATTCGACAATTATCACCATCGCCGCGGCCAGCGAATTTCTGGTTCCAGCCCTGGAAATGGTGCGCGATATGATAGCCCATCCTACTTTCGACGAACACGATTTGGAGCTTCACAAAGCCAAACGCCGCGAGCAGATGATCATCGACAACCAGAAACCAGCCACCATCGCCCGTCGCAATTTTGTGGGCGCACTTTTTGGCGACGATCACCCCTATGGGCGCACTTGGGATCCCGATATGATCGACCCGCTCACGAGCGATGATCTGCGTGCTTTTCATCGCCAATGGTTCGTGGCCTCCAATATGTATGTGGTGAGCTCGGGCAATGTGGTGGGCGAGACGATCGCTCAAATAACCAATGCGGTGGAGCTCTTGCCTCGGGGCGAAAAAACAGTAGATCAATCGATTATGCTGCCAACGAGCGAAGGCCTTCATCGCGACATATGGCGCGAAGGGGTGACTCAAAGTTCGATCCGAATGGGGTGTTTGATGCCGGGCAAGTCGAGCATCGATTTCATCCCGCTCCAACTGTTGACAACTGTTTTGGGTGGCTATTTCTCATCGCGTTTGATGCAAAATCTACGCGAAGAACGCGGCTACACGTATGGCGTTTACGCGGGGCTGGCCACTTTGCGCTACGCCTCGTATATGGCCATTCAGTGCGAAGTGGCGAGCGAAGTCCAAGCAGATGCCATCGAACAAATCAAATATGAAATCCGTAGACTTACCACCGAAAAGATAAGCTCCGAAGAGTTGGCAATGGCAAAAAATACGATTATCGGCGAATTAATGCGCCTAGTCGATGGCCCGTTCGGCATTGCCGACATAACGATCGAAAATCTACAATCCGGGGTGGCTGATGATTATATTAACACGTTTTTAGCTCGTATTTCGAGCACCACGTCCGACGAATTACTGGCACTTGCCGCTCGATATTTCGACCCCGAACGCTTGACGCAAGTAGTGGTTGGCAGCCATAAAGAGTAACCCCGTCAGTAAAACTTGGTCAGAACAGATCCGCGTCGCTTGGCGGCACGTGTTTCCATCTGCGGTGCGACCACATCCACAGCTCGGGTCTTTCGCGGATCATTTCTTCCAGTTTGGCGGCATATCGACGTGTAATTTCGCCATCTGGCAACTTTTCGGTGCCATCGTAGATCACCTCCATCCACGCTTTGTAGTGCCCATTGTCAAATTTATCAATGTGAATAAAGGCGACTGGCATTTGAAATTTATGCGCCAACTTCTCCATTCCGTTGAAAAACAGCGTTGGTTGCCCCAGGAAATTCAACCAATTTGGCGAAACTCGTGGTGGATTTTGATCGGCAATCAGCGCCAGAGTCACCTTGGTTCCCGTGGCATTGTAGCGCACCAATTCACGCGCCACACTCTCCATCGCCACCGGATCGACCCCAAAGCGGCTGCGCGTACGCCTGAAATAACGATCAAAACCCTTATCCACCAACGGACGATAGACCGCCAGCACCTTGTCGTGCTTGGAATGTAGCCCCCAACTGATGGTGTATTCCCACGATCCATAGTGAGCCATAGCCGCGATCCACGAACGCCCAGCCGTGTAACGCTCTATCTGCTCGACATTTATAAACTCAATCCGCTTCTTGATCTCCTTGGCCGACATAGTGGCCAGCAATATCGTTTCCAGAAACACATCGGCCAGGTGATGATAGAATTTTCGCTCGATTTCCATACGCTCCGCTTCGCTTTTTTCGGGAAACGAATTTTCCAAATTAGACCGAACCACCTTCACACGGTAGTGCACCACACGGTAAAGCACCCAATAAAACAACGAAGACATCGAATTTTGAGCCCGCCGAGGTAAAAGGCAAACCAAGTAAAACAGAGGTATAACTAAATAGTAAGTCATTGAGCAAATGCTTTTTGGATCTCTTCCTTGTCGTCGAAATGGTGTTTCACCCCTTTGATTTCTTGGTACGTTTCGTGCCCCTTGCCGGCCACCAGAATTATATCGTCCGAGCCAGCAAAAGCCACAGCAGCACGGATTGCCTCGGCTCGATTTTCGATTGTCAACGTTCGGCGACGCAAAACCGGGTCAAGCCCCGCGTTCATTTGGCTAAGAATTTCGGCTGGTTCTTCGCTGCGCGGATTGTCGGAGGTGAGAATAACTCGATCCGAGAGTTCGGCTGCAATACGGGCCATTTCTGGGCGTTTGGTGGTGTCTCGATCGCCACCGCAACCAACGAGAGTGATAATCTGACCATTGGAGCGTATTTCGCGGATCGTGGTCAGCACATTTTGCAGCGCATCGGGCGTGTGGGCGTAATCCACCACCGCCAGCACCCCAGATCGAGAACGCAAGGTGTCGAATCGACCGTTCACCGAACGGAGCGTGCTCAGGGCGACGAGAACCTCGTCGCTTGGAGCCCCGAGTTCGATCGCCGCCCCATATATTGCCCCCAGATTGTAGGCGTTGAATTGACCTAATAGATTGACACAAACCTCGTTATCATTGACACGAAGCAACATCCCATCCAAATGACTTTCGATAATTTGGATATGATAATCCGCCAACGCACGTAGCGAATAGTTCACCAAGTGAGCCTTGCAATTTTGAAGCATCACCTCGCCATTGCGATCGTCGAGGTTGGTGAGCGCAAAAGCCTCGCGCGGCAGAGCGTCGAAAAAGCTCTTCTTGGCCTTCAAATATTCGGCAAAAGTGCCGTGATAATCAAGATGATCGTGGGTGATGTTGGTGAAAATTCCACCCACAAAGGTAAGTCCCGCCGTGCGGCGCTGTACCAGCGAATGCGAACTGACCTCCATAAAACAATAATCACACCCCGCCACCACCATCTGAGCCAATAATTCGTTGAGCTCCACCGGATCGGGAGTGGTGTGGGTGGCGGCCACTTCGCGCCCCGCTATCCGATTGACAACCGTGCTCAACAGCCCCACTTTGTAGCCCAATTTGGTGAATAAATCGCAAAGCAAGGTGGCCGTTGTGGTCTTGCCATTGGTGCCAGTCACGCCAACCAATTTGAGCTTACGGGACGGATTGCCATAGAAAGCAGAGGCTAATTCCCCAAGCGCTGCGTGGCTATCTTCCACTTTAATGTATTCAACATCAGAGAGTTGAACCTCGGGCAAAGTTTCGCACACTATCACCTTAGCCCCGCGCTCAATCGCCTTGGCGATATAGTCGTGCCCATCGACCTGAGTGCCACGTGTTGCCACAAAAAGAGAACCTCGCTCCACGGCACGCGAATCGAAAGCAATCGAAGAAATTTTAGTTAAATCAATGTTTATCATCGTCTTACAATCGTATTTATAAGTTCGTCACCCCCATCAATTTCCTGTCTGATATAATTTTCGGTATGGCCAAATAACTTACCATTTTTAGCGCGCCCCTCGATGAGTATTGAATGAGTTTTGCCACTCGATGCCGCCGTAAACTCATCCAGCAATTCGACACACAAAGCCCCGAGTTGCGCCGCGCGCTCTTTCTTGATCTTCGCATCAAGCTGATCAGCCAACGTTGCCGCTAACGTATCGGGACGCGCCGAATATGGAAAAACGTGCAGAAATGCAGGTCTGACAGTCTTCAAAACGTTATATGTTTCCATAAATTGCGCCTGAGTCTCGCCCGGGAAACCAACAATCACATCCACACCAATAAAAACATCGGGCGTAGAGTGGCGAATACTCTCGATCTTGGCAGCAAAAAACTCGGCCGTGTAGCGCCGACCCATACGGCGGAGCACCTCGTTACTCCCGCTTTGAAGCGGAATATGATAATGTGGCATAAACTTGGGCGAATGCGCACAAAATGCTATCACCTCGTCAGTTAACAAATTAGGCTCGATCGACGAGATACGGTATCGCTCCACCCCATCCACCTTTTCGAGCGCCATCAATAGATCCAAGAACGATTCGCCTGTTGTACGCCCAAAATCGCCGATATTGACCCCCGTGAGCACTATTTCGCGCGCACCAGAGGCCGCAATTTCGCGCGCGGCAGCCACCAATTCAACTATCGGCGCATTGCGCGAAGCCCCCCTCGCCCGCCACACAGTGCAATATGTGCAATGAAAATCGCAACCATCCTGAACTTTGAGGAACGAACGCGTGCGCCCAGCGGTCGAATAGGCGGTCAACTCTTTTTGAGTCACAACACGGCTCACACCCGCAATTGCCATAATCTCCGCCTCACGCAGTTTGGCATAGCAGCCCGTGACAATCACCTCAGCATCAGGATTTTCGCGCACCACACGCCGAATCGTCTCGCGCGTTTTGTGCTCGCTCTCCAAGGTCACAGCACACGAATTGATCACCACCATATCGGCGCTTTGGCCAGCCTTGGCCATCACCAAGCCATCGCCCTCCAACCGCCGAGCGATAGTAGAACTTTCGGCGTAGTTGAGCTTACAACCGAGCGTGTATATTTTATATCGTTTTGTCAACTGTTAATTAAATTTCAATAGGAATATCGAATCCACCACTTGGCTTCGCGTAGCAGGGTTCAAAAATTTAGGTGTCAGACGCGTCACACGATAATCGACCCACGACGCTTGGCGCGTAAAATGGAGTGTCGTGTCGCTCGCCAATTCGTTGAAAGGACCACGCTCGACAAAAACAAAAAACTGATCGCCAGCCACCTGTTTTTGCAATATATCCGGGCGCTTCAATACGCGGTGAATTGCGCGGTGATGAATGTCGAACGAAGCGCTGTAATCCAACGGGTGATAGAGAAATACCTGATCTGCTTTGATGTTTTTTTGCTCTAATTCCGCTGCCGCCACGTTGCCCGCCTGATATTTCATCAACTGCGGATAAAAATTAACGTTCAGCCCAATCCACAACACCGCACTCGCCGCTACGGACACATAGAGCATATTTTCGTATGATGTCCAATGCGTAAACAATTGATAAACAACATATAAAAGCATCAATGCGAACAACACCGCCATCCACATAACCTCGAATGGGAAGAGCCAATAATTGACCACCGCCGCCAGGATAACTATCACCATCACCACTATTTTTTGAGTGATGTTCACCCCGCGCAGCAAGCGCGAACGCGGCTGAATATCAATGAATTGCGAAGTCAAGAAAATCGCCAGCAGCGGCAGCAACGGATTGAGGTAGTGAGGTAATTTGAAAGACGAAAACGAGAGAAGAACAATCACAACCACAGCACTTGGCACCGTGAGCCAATATGTGGCATCGAATCGAGCGGTAAACAGCGATCGGAAAACAAAGAAATAAAGGAGCGCACTCCACGGCAGAACTGTCCACAGAAGCGTGTGCAAGAAAAACGTAGGATCGCTCTGACCCGACACGCCCATCCCGCCGCCCGTGCGGATCAACACTTGATCGTAGAGCATAAAACGAACCCCTTTCCAACCAAATTGCTGGTAGAAAGCCCACAACTCAGGCAAAATCATCACAGCAAAAAAGGCAATTACAAGCAAAAATCGCCACGAAAATAGCCACCTAAGTTGCTTGGTGCCAATCATATAGAAAAGCAACGCCACGCCCGTCACCACCACCCCGTAGAGCCCCTTGCACATAAAGGCAAGTGTCAGCCCAAAAGCAAGCCCCAAATAGAGCCGTATTCGGAGTTTCGCGTGTCGCTTGGCGGAACTCGCAATACAAACCACCCCTTGCCAAATGGCGAAAATCACCGCCCCGCTCAGGATCGCATCCATTCGAATGTCCACCGATGCGCCCAACATAAAGGCCATCATCGAGACCAACACCAAAATAGCAACCACGCCAGATTGAGGGCGCGGAAGTAGGAATTGAGCCAAACGGTAGGTCGAGAAAATAGATAGTGCAATGAAAATCAGCGAACTAAGCTTGTAAACAAAGGCTCCAACCCCAAAATATTTGAATGAAAGTCCAACCAGCCAAAATTGGAGGTGAGGCTTGTCGAAATATGGCGTATAACGTTCGATCACATCGGTCATCGTCGTCCAGTCGCCAGTTTCCATCATCCGAAGTCCAATCACCGCGTGGTGTGCCGCATCGTTATCCATCAGCGGACACAAAGTCACGCCCAGGAGAATCCCGATTGCTAAAAGTACAAAAAGTAATGTTTTGTTCATTGCTATTTTTTATTTGCTAAAAGACGCGCTTTCAGTGTATTTTGCATCAACGAAATGATGGTCATCGGCCCCACGCCCCCCGGGACGGGAGTGATGTATGAACATTTGGGCGACACCTCGGCCCAACATACGTCGCCCAGCAGACGAAAACCGCTCTTGGTGGT
Organism: Mucinivorans sp.; assembly: GCA_036648455.1. Lineage (GTDB taxonomy): Bacteria > Bacteroidota > Bacteroidia > Bacteroidales > Rikenellaceae > Mucinivorans. The sequence goes on along the minus strand of JAVXIH010000017.1, from coordinate 13,361 downwards.
CTCGCTCGCCACACGCGTGATGCCAACGTCGATCACCACCGCGCCATCGCTCACCATATCGCCGCGCAAAAACTCAGCTTTGCCCAGCGCCGCCACAATAATATCGGATCGAAGGCAAATCTCTTTGAGGTTCTCGGTCCGCGAATGGGCCAGGGTCACCGTGCAGTCGATCCCCTTTTCGCTGAGCAGAATCGACATCGGCCGCCCCACAATATTCGAACGCCCGATGACCACACAACTCTTGCCCGAAGTCGGAATTTTGTAATATTTCAGCAGCTCCATAATCCCGTTGGGGGTGGCGCTCACAAAGGCGGGACGCAAACCAAGCGCCACACGCCCCAAATTGACTGGATGGAAACCATCGACATCTTTACGTGGGTCTATGGCTTCGATAACTCGCTGTTCGTCAATGTGTTTTGGCAACGGCATTTGGACAATAAAGCCATCCACCGCCGGGTCGTTGTTGAGTTTTTCGATCTGGTGGAGCAGCGCTTCTTGGGTCATATCGCTCGCAAAGCGAAGCACCTCGCCCTGGAAACCGATCTCGTGGCACGTCTTTTCCTTGCTGTTGACATACGTTTGACTCGCGCCATCCTCGCCCACCAAAATCGCCACCAGCTTGGGAGCTCGCTCGCCACGAGCAACCATCTGAGCCACTTGGGCCTTCATATCTTCTTTCAAAGCTGCCGCAACAGCCTTTCCATCAATTATCTGCATATCGTTTAGTTTTAATTATCTTCTGCCGCGCGCCATTTTTTGCATCTGAGGCATTTTGCCCGAAGCGACCTTGGTCATCATCGAGCGCATCTGATCAAATTGTTTGAGTAACTTATTGACAGCCACCACATCAGTACCACTTCCGAGCGCGATGCGAGCCTTGCGTGAGGGGTTGATGATCGACGGATCGTGCCGCTCGGCAGGGGTCATCGAGTGGATAATGGCTTCGGTCTCTTTGAACATCGAATTATCCATCTCCACATTTTTGAGCGCCTTGCCCACCCCGGGAATCATCGAGGCAATGTCTTTGATGTTGCCCATTTTTTTGAGCTGACCGATTTGTCCAAGGAAATCTTCGAGGTTAAACTCATTTTTACGCAATTTACTCTGCAAACGCTTCGCCTCGACCTCGTCAAATTGTTCCTGAGCCTTCTCCACGAGCGACACAATATCGCCCATTCCCAGGATCCGATCGGCCATCCGTTCGGGGTGGAAAACGTCCAACGCGTCCATCTTTTCGCCGTGGGACATAAATTTGAGAGGCTTGTCGACCACCGCGCGGATCGAAATCGCAGCCCCACCACGAGTATCGCCGTCGAGTTTGGTGAGCACCACACCATCGAAATTCAAGCGTTCATTAAATTCGCGCGCCGTATTGACCGCGTCCTGCCCGGTCATCGAATCGACAACGAATAGCGTTTCGCTAGGCGAAACAGCGCGTTTAATGGCTGAAATCTCGTTCATCATCTGCTCGTCCACCGCCAATCGCCCCGCCGTATCGATAATGATAGTATTCACGCCCTTGGCTTTGGCCCACTTCACGCCGCTTTCGACCAGTCGAACCGCATCGCTCGAATTTTCTTCGGCATAGACCTCTACTTCGACTTGCTGACCGAGCATTTTGAGCTGTTCGATGGCCGCGGGACGATAGATATCGCCAGCGATGAGCACCACCGAGCGCCCTTTTTTCTTCAACATATTGGCCAACTTGCCCGAGAAGGTGGTCTTACCCGAACCTTGCAGGCCAGCCACCAGAATGATAGCGGGGTTAGCTTTGAGGTTGATTTCGCTTGCCGTGCCGCCCATCAAGAGCGCCAATTCGTCGTGCACGATTTTGACGATCATCTGGCTTGGATTGACCGATTTGATCACCTCGGTGCCGATGGCTTTGGCTTTGACCGTGTCGGTGAAAGTTTTGGCCACTTTGTAGTTCACGTCGGCATCGATCAGCGCTCGGCGCACCTCTTTCAGGCTTTCGGCCACATTAATATCTGTAATACGCCCTTGTCCTTTGAGGATTTTGAACGATTTTTCCAGTTTTTCGCTTAAATTTTCAAACATATTGTGTGTCTATTTTATACTAAACTATATTAAACTACTCTCTTCCAAAAACGCGCAAAATTGTTGCATTTCGTCCTGACTTATCAATGTCTCGAACATTACCAGCGAGTAAAAACTCACTAGCCACAAGTTTCAATTTAGGCATCACATTGTGGATTTAGTACTCGTCAATATAAGAGGCTATCTGCAATTAATTTTCGCAGTTCCAAAACATCTTTATCTGGGATAACTATATTCATTGGCTTTTACTGTTTTACATACGATCGGGCATCTCGATGCCCAGAAGCGACATAGCACTCAAAATCACACGAGCCACAACCAGCGAAATCGATAGGCGCAACGCACGATCGGAGGCGCTAACACCTTCTCGCAAAATCGGATGCTCGTGATAATATTGGTTATAAAGCTTCGCCATTTCGTAGGCGTAGGCCGCCACAACGGCCGGCGAATGGTCGGCGGCAGCAGCAACAACAGTGGCCGGAAATTCGGCCAGAAGCTTAACTATCTCGATCTCCTTGTCGTCCAACGAAGAGATAGCAACCTTCAAATCAACACTCTCGGCCTGGCCAGCCTTGCGCTCCAACGAACAAATACGAGCATATGTGTATTGGATAAAAGGAGCCGTGTTACCGTTGAAATCGATCGACTCGGCTGGATTGAAGAGCATCGTCTTACGCGGATCGACCTTCAAAATAAAATATTTCAACGCCCCGAGGCCTATCTTGCGCGACACGGCGAAACTCTCCGCCTCACTCAACCCATCGAGCTTGCCCAGCTCAGAGGACATCACACGAGCCTCTTCCACCATCGAGGCCATCAAATCATCGGCATCCACCACCGTCCCCTCGCGCGATTTCATCTTGCCCTCGGGCAGCTCCACCATCCCATACGAGAGGTGATAAATGGCATCGCTCCACGCGTAACCCAACTTTTTGAGGATCAGTTTCAACACCGTGAAGTGGTAATTCTGCTCATTACCAACCACATAGGTCATATCATCGAAGCCAAACTCTTCGTATCGAGACAGCGCCGTACCCAGATCTTGGGTCATATAGACCGACGTGCCGTCGGCGCGCAAGAGTAGTTTTTCGTCCAGCCCATCGCTCGTCAGATCGATCCACACCGAGCCATCAGCGCGACGATAGAAAACCCCCTTTTCGAGCCCCACTTCCACCAACTTCTTACCCAAGAGATAGGTCTGTGATTCGTAATATATCTTGTCGAAAGAGACACCCATCTCCTTGTATGTGACATCGAAACCGTCATACACCCAGCCATTCATCGTGGCCCACAGATCGCGCACTGATTTGTCGCCCGCCTCCCATTTAAGGAGCATCGCCGAGGCTTCACGCATAATAGGAGCCTCTTTTTTCGCCTCCTCTTCCGCCATTCCGCCAGCCACCAATTCGGCAATTTCCGCTTTGTAGGCCTTGTCGAAAGCCACATAATAGTTGCCCACCAGGTGATCGCCCTTGGTGGCGCTCGAAGCAGGAGTTTCGCCATTTCCATAGCGTTGCCAAGCGATCATCGACTTACAAATATGAATCCCGCGATCGTTCACCAGATTCACCTTCATCACCTTGTTGCCCGCCGCTTGGAGTATCTTAGCCACCGAATAGCCCAGCAAATTGTTGCGCACGTGACCCAAGTGGAGCGGTTTGTTGGTGTTGGGCGAACTGTATTCGACCATCACCGTGCGCCCCGTTGGAGCCCCAAAACCAAAATTTTCAGCCGCCTGAATATTCTGCAACACCTCGATCCAGAACTTCTCGCCCAGCTCGATATTCAAAAATCCTTTGATCACATTGAAACTCTTCACCTCGGGACAATTCGCCCCGATCCATTCGCCCAGCTCTTGGGCGGTCTGCTCTGGATTCTTGTGCGAGAGCCTGAGCAACGGGAAAGTGACCAGAGTGTAGTCGCCCACAAATTCGCGACGAGTTTTACTAACTTGCAAATCAGCATTTTGAGCCCCATAAAGAGCCTCTGCCGCACGGCGACAATAATCGAGTACAATATTTTCTACGTTCATAAGAATGGATTTTTGTTGTCTTTTTTGCCTCTATTCGGCCGTTGTTGCCGCATCGAGTTTATAATCATTGTTTTTGGCAATATTCATCACGCGCACTATCTCCTCCCACGGCACGCTTTTATCGGCTCTGAGCGACACACGCGGCTCGGCCACCCCGTCGAGTTTGGCGTTCAGAGTTGCCTCCAAATTCTGGGCGGCAACGGGTGTATCGTCCACGTAAAATTGCAGATCCGAAGTGAGCGACACCACCACCGTTGACTGGTCTTTGGTGGGCGAAGTACTCTTGGGAAGGGTGAGTTTCAAGGCGTTGGAGTTGATGAGCGTTGTGGCGATCATCAAAAATATAAGCAGCAGAAACATCAAGTCCGTCATCGAGGCCGACGAAGAGTTCATATCTACTTTCGATCCACGTTTAATTGCCATTATAGAGATCCTTTCGTTTTAATTCCGATTTATATGTTCGCTGTACGTAACGATCGCGCACAGTCATATCTATCTGGTTGTTAAATGTTTTGTCGGCTGCCGAATCAATAAAATCACATATTTGGTCTATGTTATATTGACGCGGGAAAGCTGCCACATCGTGTTTATTGCCTTCATATCGATAGGCCAAGTAGGCATAGCCACTCTTGTCGAAGATTTGAACCAGCGCATCGGTGCCGAACATTCCAAGTTTGCAGAGTTGTATCTTTTTGTAAACCACCACATTGTCCTCCGTCCCGTGGAAAAACATTGTTGGCGCTGGCACGTTGAGGTATTTCGGCTGTCCGGTGGTCGAAAAGAGAGCTCCCGCCATCGACACCACCCCCGCATAGCGAAACGAAGCGGGCAAATCCGCCACCACAGGGGTGCGATTGGTGAGTGCGTGATCGGCTCCGAGCACGGTGATAGCCCCCGCGCTGCTGCCAACGAGCACAATGCGCGCTGGGTCGATGTCTAGCTCCGTGCTGTTGTCTATCAAATATTTAGTGGCGCTCACCAAGTCTTCGACCGCCATATCGACGGCACGAAAAGCCGCTTTGGGGTGAAAAACGCCCACTTTTGTCTCGCCTTTGAGCCCCAGACGATAGTCGATCGCCGCCACCGTATAGCCCCTGGCGGCCAAGGTGTTGAAAAACTCGACATTTGCCGCCTGCAAGCGCGATCCTTCGGTGAAACCCCCGCCAAAGACATAGAGCACAGTGATATTGCGGCTAGGTGCCGATGGACGATACAGATCCAGAGTGAGCGAACACGTGTCGCGCTGAGCAAAAGTGTAGTTTACCGATCCAGCCCAAAGGCTCGGCACGAAACAAAAAAGGGCAAAAGTCCAGATCAGTAATTTTTTCATTTTGGGTTATTTTTATTTGTCGACACTGATTATATCGAGGAAAGCGAGCGTATTAGCCTCCATTTCGAAGACAAGTTTTTCGATCTTGGCCACCAAAAAATTGTAGCCAAAATAAGCTGGAATCCCAACAACCAGACCGCCAACGGTGGTGATCATTGCCGTGTAAATCCCGCTCGAAAGAACCGCCATATCGATGGCGCCACCCGCATTCGACATATTCATAAACGCCTGTACCATACCAATAACCGTGCCCAAAAAACCGATCATCGGCGCGCCACCCGCAGTTGTTGCCAACATTGGCAGCCCGTTTTCGAGCCGCGAGACTTCGAGATTGCCTATATTTTCGATTGCCGTATGGATTTCGGATGCTGGTTTGCCGATCATCGTGATCCCTTTTTCGATCATTCGCGCGATGGGCGTATGGCGATTGCGGCAGGCGGCAATGGCTTGATCTACTTTGCCTTCGTAGATCAGGTCGCGAATTTTGTTCATAAAACGATTATCGGGTTCCGTGGCGCGACGGATCATCGCCCAGCGTTCGAAAAAGATAAAGAGCGACACCGCTGATAGGATTGCCAGCGGAATCATCAGCCAGCCACCAGCCAAAATCAAGGAACCGAGCCCAACGCTTTGTACTTTTTCTGCCACCATTGGCAGTGCTATTTGTAGAATTGTCATTTCAGAAAGATGTTTTAAGGGACAAATTTACAAAAAAACAGCCAGAGAAAAAAGAATTATCCCGTTTTCACTGATTTTAAGTGATGGATGCTTCTGAAAATTAGATTTTTCAAGGCGTACTGTGGTCGAAAAGCAAGCTCCGTAGGCCACCAATACAAAACAAACAAGGGCTTCTCGATGATGAGAAACCCTTGTTGTAATCTGTAAAGGTGGCTTCTAAAAATTAGATTTTTCAAGGCGTACTGTGGTCGGTAAACCGGAGCGTACTCGAAGTACGTGAGGATTTATCGATCCGCAGTAGAACGCCGAAAAAGCAATTTTTTGAAGTCACCTAAGATTATTAGTCTTCGGTGTGATATGTTGCCTCTACATAGATCGCCTTTTGACGTGCCATACGGTTTTTGACCGATGGTTTAACAAAATACTGACGAGCACGAAGCTGTTTGATTACACCTGTTTTTTCTGTTTTACGTTTGAATTTTTTGAGAGCGCGTTCGATATTTTCGCCCTCTTTGATTTGCATTATTAGCATTGTTTCTTGTTTTTTAATTGTTCTTAATTGTTGGTGACTTTTGAAAATTGCTTTTTTATCGCTGACTTTATGATCGGCAAGACCATTATTCGCCTTGAAAAATCTAATTTCCAGAAGCCCCTTGTGTGAGTTCATCGCCTTGAACTTCGCTCCACAGCAAGTAGGGTGCCACTCTAAGCGCCTCCCCCGGTAGTAGTATGTCTTTGGTTATTAAATCTCTGGTGCTACTAAAAATGCCTCCTTTCTTACGTTCTTTCTCGATCCGACGCACCATCGATGGTGTGAAGTACGGATGCGAAACTAGAACATTTGAGGGGGCAAAGTTAATATTAATTTTCTGAATTCTACTACTATCTATCAAAAAACTTTTTCCTATCACATCGAGCACACTGCCATCGATGCCGCGAATTTCGAGCAACTGAGCCAGCGAGTGAAAACCACCGAGCGCCGCACGCCGTGCAATAATCCGATGAGCAAAGACTGGCCCAATGCCATAAACCCGACACAAGGCCACCGAATCCGCCCCGTTGAGCTCCACCACATATGGTTTGCGGGCGAAAATCGACTTGTAGTCGTGCCGCTGATCAGGCGGGAGAGTGATTGGCACGCGAGGCGCTAACACGCTGTCGGCACGCGAAGTGAGCGCAATCCACCGCGGAGCATCACCCCCATCCACACCCACAAAGCTGGCGGCCGATCGACACACCACAACGAGTGCTAACAAAGTGAGTATCACACTCTCGGCACGCATCGCGCCGCTAGTAGTCGCCCAGGGTTTCGCGCAATTGACTGAGCGCCACAATCGCCTGTTCGGCGGATGGTGCCTTGCCGTGGTATTCGTTGGTGTCTTCCATAAAATCGACCCCCTTACCCATCACCGTTTTGGCAAGTATCATAACGGGTTTCCCCTTGCCCGAGGCTGTGTTTTTGGCATAGGCTAATGTTTTGACCACTTGCTCCATATCGTGACCCGCAACTTCTAACACTCGCCAACCGAAGGCTTCGAACTTGGCTCGAAGATCGCCTAGCGGCGACACCTCATCTGTCTTGCCATCAATCTGTTGACCGTTGTAATCCACCACCGCGATAACGTTATCGATCTTGCGCGCCGAAGCAAAACCAGCTGCCTCCCACACTTGACCTTCCTGCAATTCGCCATCACCCATCACCACAAAAACCTTGCCCGCGTCGCCATCCACACGCTTAGCCAAGGCGTGACCCAAGGCAACCGAAATCCCTTGACCCAACGACCCTGTGGCGATGTGAACCCCTGGCAGACCGTAAACCGGAGTCGGGTGACCCTGCAAACGCGAACCTAGATGGCGAAAAGTGGCTAACTCCTTGATGTCGAAATATCCGCGGCGCGCCAAAACGCTGTAAAGCGCTGGCGAAATATGACCGTTGCTCAGGTAGAAAACATCCGAACCAGGACTCTTGATCGTAAAATCACTAACGGCAGGCTCCATTACATCGAAAAAGAGCGCCACCATAATATCGGTAGCCGACATCGACCCACCGGGATGACCCGAATTGACGGCCGAAACCATACGGATTATATCGCGCCTAACTTGCGAAGCGACATCTTCTAATTTTTTTACACTCGTTTCCATATTTTTATTTTTCTGATTTCTCGTTATATTTTCTGCGTAAGCTTCTGTACAACACGTATATTGTTGAAAAATTCCTTGGCAAAAACCCTCAGCACCGTGTAGGCTGGGATTGCCAGCAGCATACCCAAAATGCCTGCAATGTAACCCGCCATCAAAATGACAATGAATATTTCGAGCGCGTGAGCCTTGACCGAACTTGAATAGATATAGGGCTGCAAGATAATGTTGTCAAACAATTGAAAAATGATCAACACCACACAGAGTTCCCATATCACGGAGCCCAACTCAATACCCGCCAAAGGCGAAACGGCGGCAATCCCAAGCGCAATAATCCCACCAATAATCGGCCCGATGTAAGGGATCACATTCAGCACCGCCGTCACCAGACCAATCATCATCGAGGTCGATAGGTCGAAGCCGATGAAGTAGGCCGCCAGGGCGATGATAAAAAGTTTAATGGCCGATTCGATACAAATCCCTATAAAATAGCGCACCAGTAGGTTGGTTGACGAACTCATCGCGCGGTGGATGCTGTCTTCATAACGCGATGGAAAGAGCATCACCACGCCGTCGCCAAAAAGGGTGTCGTCTTTCAAGAAAAAGAAGGTAATGAAAGAGATCGAGAAAGTGGCGATTGCGATTTCGGAGATCAAACTGGTGATCGAGCCGACAAGATCTTTCACAAAATTAGAATCGATCAACGGAGCTACGGCTTTGGTGATTTGGTCGCGAATCGAAAAATTAATAGCCGGGAAGGTCGAGTTTATCGAATTTTCGATCGCCTCGATCGGTTCGTGCAGTATATCGCTCAACTCAGAAGGGCTAAAAGAGGCAAGCATCGAGAATTTATCGATCACCACCGGCACAAAAAGCCACGCCAGACCCAAAATACCAGCCACAAGCGCCACCAAAGTCACGGCAGCAGCAGCCCACTTGGGGAAAGTCCATTCACGAATTTTGATGCGCATCAAGATTCGCACCAACGGCTTGCCGATCAAAGAAAGCACCGCCGCACCCAAAATATAAAAAACAATCACGTGAAAATACCAGACAAAGAAAACCAGAACCGCAAGGCCCGTCAACATTGCCGCTATACGATATTTGCTAGTGAAATTCATAGCACGTTATTTGAGTTTGGCTATAATGGTCTGTGTTCCAACTACTTTTTCTCCAATTTTGACCGTCGGTTCGGTGCCTAACGGCAAATAAAGATCAACCCGAGAGCCGAATTTAATGAATCCACATTCGCTACATTGGCTCACTCGCGAGCCGACCTGAGTGCGATTGACGATCCGTCGGGCAACAAAACCCGCAATCTGACGAAAAAGAACCACGTGAGTCCCAGTGTCCACCACCGTTGTGGTACGTTCGTTGAGAGTGGAACTTTTCTCGTGCCAAGCCACCAGGTAACGCCCTTGGTGATGCTTGAAATAGAGCACCTCGCCCGAGACAGGGAACCAATTGATGTGCACATTCCAAACCGACATGAAAATCGAAATTTTAAGTGTGCGACAGCCTAGGTATTCTTCTTGGAAAACTTCTTCCAAGGCAACAATCGTACCGTCGGCTGGTGAATAGATCACCTTGTCGTCCGCCTGAGGCATATAGCGATGTGGCGAACGGAAAAAACGTACCACAAAAGCAACGACTACCAGCCCCACAATAGCCATAGTCAACCCCATCACCGGGATAAGCCAGTAAGTCAACAACGCCACGACAAGTGCTAGTAATACAAAGCACAATATTATAATGTAGCCCTCCTTATGTATCTTCATTAAATGGATTTTAAGGCTACAAAGGTACAATAAATTTCAGGTACAACCAAACAATTGGTGTGGCCATATAAAGTGCATCGAAACGATCGAGCATTCCCCCGTGCCCAGGTATTATTTTACCGCTGTCTTTGACCCCTATCCAGCGCTTGAATTTGCTCTCCACCAAGTCACCAGCAACTGCGCCCAGCCCAGCCACAAGACCCAGACCAGCCCAAATCGCTTTGATGGACATCGAATCGTCGATCGGCGTGATCTGATCACGGAAATATAGATTCCACCACAAAATGGCAACACAAACCGCCACCACTAGCCCGCCCGCAAAGCCTTCCCACGATTTTTTGGGCGAAATACTCGGTGCCATTGGGTGATGGCCAATGGTGGAACCCACCAAGTAAGCGCCAATATCGTTGGCCCACACCAACGTCAAAAGCACGATCACATACGGCCACTCGTTCTGCATGGTGAGCAAAATGAAGATCGACAGACCGATATAGAGGAACCCGATGGCATCGGCTCGCAACTTTTTGCGTGCCCCGATCGAGCCTTTATTCTTGGCGATATGGATAGCCGTGAGCGAGAAAAGTTCGTAGAGGCTCAGCACACCTATCACCCCCCAAATGGCATAATACCAATAATTCTCCGAAGCCACACATTCGAATATAATCCACACCATAACGATACCCGAGATAGTCCGCGTCACTAGATTTTTCATACTTTTAGTCATATTGTAATGCGATCAAATGATTTATACATTCAAATTCCGACGCGGGTGCACCATGTTTTCAGGTTTGAGGACGTTGTCCAATTCCGCCTTACTCATCAACCCTCTTTCGAGCACCAATTCATATATTCCCTTGCCTGTGGCTTGGGCGGCGGCGGCCAATTCGGTCGACACATCGTAGCCCAAATATGGATTGAGAGCCGTCACCAGGCCGATGCTGTTGTAGACCATTTGGCGCAAACGTTCAACGTTCGCCGTAATACCCACCACACATTTTGTGCGCAGAGTAGACATCGCGTTACAGAGCATCTCGATACTTTCGAAGAGCGAATGGACGATAATCGGTTCCATCACGTTGAGCTCCAACTGCCCAGCCTCGGCGGCAAAGGTCACCGTCAGGTCGTTGCCAAAGACTTTATAGGCTACCTGGTTCACCACTTCGGGGATCACTGGGTTCACTTTGCCTGGCATAATGGTCGAACCTGGCTGCATAGGCGGCAGGTTGATTTCGTTGAGCCCCGCGCGCGGCCCGCTGGACAGCAGACGCAGATCGTTGCAAATTTTGGATAGTTTGACTGCCAATCGTTTGACAGCCGATGAGTAGATCACAAAGGCACCAGTGTCGTTGGTGGCCTCGATCATATTTTCGGCGCGGCGAATAGGCAGAGCCGTAATCTCGCGCAAATACTTGACACACAAGTCCGTATAGCGCGGGTCAGAGTTAATACCAGTGCCGATTGCCGTGGCTCCCATATTGACTTCCAGGAATAACTTGACGTTGGAATGCAGACGGTCTACCTCTTCGGCCAGGTTGGCCGCATAGGCTTCGAACTCCTGACCCAAGGTCATCGGCACGGCATCTTGGAGCTGAGTGCGCCCCATCTTGATCACGTCGGCAAACTCTTCGCCCTTGGCGTGGAAGGCCTCAACCAAGCCGCGAACCTCCTTCACCAATCGCTCGGTGGAATAGAGTAGCGCGATCTTGACGGCCGTCGGATAGGCATCGTTGGTTGACTGCGACAGATTGACGTGGTTGTTGGGGTGAATCACTTTGTAGTCGCCCCGCTCGTGACCCAAAAGTTCGAGCGCACGATTGGCAATCACCTCGTTGGCATTCATATTGGTGGACGTTCCAGCACCTCCCTGCACCATATCCACCACAAATTGCTCGTGGAGTTTACCGCTGCGGATCTCTTGGCAAGCTGCAATGATCGCCTCCGCCTTGTCGGCAGGCAAGAGCCCCAGCTCGCCATTAGCCTCGGCAGCCGCCTGTTTGACAACCGCCAAACCGTTGATCAGAGCAGGGAAAAAATAGAGCCGTACACGCGAAATGTTGAAATTCTCCATAGCACGCATCGTCTGCACGCCAAAATAATATTCAACAGGCACTTCTCGATTACCCAGCAAATCGTGCTCGGTACGAGTTGCACCGCTCAACGGCATTTTTGTTACGTCCATAGTATTGAGGTTTTAGAAGCTGTTTGAAATTTAAACAGCTTTTTAATTTCGAATAATCGTATTCCAATTATGAGTATCGGGCAGTGTGCCGAGCTGGATACCGCGATAGGTGTCGTATAGCTTCTGACTCACTGGCCCCACGGTGTGGAAGTCATATGTTTGATTGTCGTCTGGGTCGACAATGGAGGCGATGGGTGTGATCACGGCAGCCGTACCGCAAGCGCCAGCCTCGTCAAAAGAGGCAATCTCAGCCTTGAAATCGATCGGACGTTTCTCGACCGTCAGACCCATATCGCGCGCCAACTGTTGAAGACTCATATTGGTGATCGAAGGCAAAACCGATGGCGAGGCGGGAGTAATATACTTACCATCCTTGATGCCGAAAAAGTTAGCCGCACCACATTCGTCGATATATTTATGTTCCGTAGGGTCGAGATAGAGCACGCTTTGGAAGCCCAGATCGTGTGCTTGTTCGCCGCTGAGCAGGCTACTACCATAGTTGCCCCCGGCTTTGATGTGACCCGTGCCGTGCGACGAGGCGCGGTCGTGTGCCCGATCGACAATGGCGCGAATACCCTGCATCCCGCCCTTGTAGTAAGCCCCAACGGGAGTGACAAACATCACGAGCATATAATCGTCCGATGGCGACACACCAACCCGCGGGCCAATGCCGAAAAGCACCGGACGGATGTAGAGCGAGCCGTCGGCATCAACGGGCGGCACATAGTCGATGTTGAGTTTGACGATCTGCTCGACCATCTGTTCGAAAAGTTCGACTGGCGGCACAGCCATCCTTAGATAATCGGCCGAACGTTGCAGTCGTTTTGCATTTTCGTCCATTCGGAACACGCGCACCGTGCCGTCCACTCCGCGGAAGGCTTTAAGCCCCTCGAAAGCTTGTTGACCATAGTGCAGCCCCGACGAGGCGATGTGGATCGATACATTTTCTTCTTGTGATTTTTCGATCGCGCCCCATTTGCCCAACTGACAAACACAACGCAAATTCCAAGGGGTTTGGATATAACCGAACGGTAAATTCTTAAAATCAATTTCTTCTGGTCGTTTCATATCATTGATTATTTTATACTTTTGGGGGCCTCTAAAAATTGAATTTTTCAAGGCGGGCAAGGTCGCAAAACCGGAGCTTACTTGAAGTAAGTGAGGATT
>JAVXIH010000016.1:0-25997 GCA_036648455.1 Mucinivorans sp. | reverse complement strand
GGGCTTCTAAAAATTAGATTTTTCAAGGCGGACAAGGTCAAAAAACCGCAGTTTACTCACTGTAAATGAGGACTTTTAGATCCGTAGTCCAACGATGAAAAAGTAATTTTAAGAAGTCAACTTAATTTTTTTTGACTCCCTGTAAATAGTACATATAATCGCGGTGACGGGCGGCGGTGATAAAATCTAATTCGCGTGCCGCTTGTTCCATCTCTTCGCGCGCCCGATCGATAGCTGCCGCACGTTCGGCGGCGCTCATTTTGTCGACCACTGGATCGGACACCTCCATCGTGATGTCCGAATACGTGTCACGCCCCATCGTATTGCGCTGCTGGCGAGTGGTGGAGGTGGGAGTTATGTTGTGCTCAATATTATAGTTATGCTGTTTTTCGCGACGACGATTACTCTCGCCAATGGTTTGCAACATCGATGGCGTATGCCGATCGGCGTACATAATCACTTGCCCATCCAGATGACGCGCCGCACGACCCGCCGTCTGAGTCAACGCGCGGGCGTTGCGCAAAAAGCCCTCCTTGTCGGCATCCATAATGGCCACCAGCGACACCTCGGGTAGATCCAACCCCTCGCGCAGCAAGTTCACACCCACCAGCACATCAAAACGACCCGCCCTCAGATCGTCCATAATCTCGATCCGCTCCATCGTATCGATATCCGAATGAATGTAACGAGTACGGATACCTCGCTTGTCCAGATATTTGGACAGCTCCTCGGCCATCCGTTTGGTGATGGTGGTGACCAGCACGCGTTGATCTTTCTCGGCTCGAACCTCGATCTGGGCTATCAAATCCTCGATCTGCCCCGTGGTGGGTCGCACCTGAATCACAGGATCCAGCAAACCCGTGGGACGAATAATTTGCTCCACCACCACCCCTTCGGATTTGGTGAGTTCATAATCGGCAGGCGTAGCGCTGACATATATCGTCTGGGGCTGCAAAGCGGTGAACTCCTCAAATTTGAGCGGGCGGTTGTCCTTGGCCGCTGGCAATCGAAAACCATATTGAACCAAATTCAGCTTGCGAGCCGCATCGCCGCCATACATTGCCTTGACTTGGGGCAGGGTGACGTGGCTCTCGTCGATGATCAACAAAAAATCCTCGGGGAAATAGTCCAGCAAACAAAACGGACGGCTACCCGCCGCACGCCCATCAAAATAGCGTGAGTAATTCTCGATCCCCGAACAGTAACCGATCTCCTTGATCATTTCCAGATCATACTCCACCCGACCCTTCAATCGCCGCGCATAGTCGCCCTCACCACGCTCCTCGAAATATTGAATCTGATCCATCAGATCGTGCTGAATCTCTTTGATGGCACCAGTGGCGCGTTCCTTGGTGGTGACAAAAATATTGGCGGGATGGATCATCACCGTGTCCAGTTCCGAAATTCGAGCGCCCGTCACTGGATCGATCGTGAGCAGTTGTTCGATCTGGTCACCCCACTGCACAATGCGGTAGGCAGTGTCGGCGTAGGCAACAAAAATATCGACCGTGTCGCCGTTCACGCGGAAAGTGCCACGCTTGAAATCCAGATCCGAACGCGAATAGAGCGAATTGATGAGTTGATATAAAATTTTGCGCTGCGGATATTTTTCGCCCCGCTTTAATTCGATCGTATTGCTGTGAAAATCAGCTGGATTGCCAATACCATACAGGCAACTCACCGAACTCACCACCACCACATCACGCCGCCCCGAGAGCAGAGTCGACGAAGTGGAAAGGCGCATCTTTTCGATCTCTTCGTTGATGGCCAGATCCTTTTCGATATAGACATCCGTCGTTGGCAGGTAGGCCTCGGGCTGGTAGTAATCGTAGTAGGAGACAAAATATTCGACAGCGTTGTCGGGAAAAAAGCCCTTCATTTCGCCATAAAGTTGGGCGGCGAGGGTCTTGTTGTGGCTCAGGATCAAAGTCGGCCGATTGAGCTGGCTCATCACATTGGCCATCGTAAAGGTCTTGCCCGACCCAGTCACACCGAGCAGCACATTATGGCGCGACCCGCTTTGGATCTCGCTCACCAATTGCGCTATGGCATCGGGTTGATCGCCCGTGGGGGCAAAATCGCTATGTAGTTTGAGATCCAAATATATTAGGGGGGCTTCTAAAAATTAGATTTTTCAAGGCGGATAAGGTCGATGAGCCGCAGTTTACTCACGGTAAATGAGGACTTTTCGATCAGAAGTGGAGCGCCGAAAAAGCAATTTTTAGAAGTCAACAAAAGGTCACCCTATGATATTTGGCTCCTTGGCGCGTTGCACGTTCTTCGAGTCGCAGATCGAGCAGTTGCACGAGCCGTTCATTACGGATCGCACCCCAGCCATTGTCCATCGCTTGAAAGCGTGGTGGCGCTTCGCCTGCAAAGCGTTCTATCACCAGCTCGGGAGGCAATAATTCCAACATATCGACAAACAAATCGATATATTCATCGAGCGCATAGAACGAGAAATCGGATGGATTCTCGGTATATTCTTTTTCGAGCGCCGTGCCCTTAAAAATTTGCAACTGATGAAATTTGACCGTCGTCAGCGGCAACGAAGCCACCGCACGCGCAGTTTGGATCGCACGATCGCGCCCTTCGCCTGGCAGACCTATAATAAAGTGCGCGCCAACGTGCAAACCCATCGAGGCGGTGAGCTCGATCGCGCGGCAAGCGGTGGCGTAGTCGTGCCCTCGATTGACACGGCGCAAAGTGTCGTCAAAAATACTCTCCACACCGTATTCGATAATCACATATTTGCCTCGATCGGCGATCGAACGAAAATATTCCAATTTCTCTCGATCCACACAGTCGGGACGCGTGCCGATCACCAAACCTACAATATCGGGCTCGGCAAGGGCAGCTTCATAGATGGCGCGCAACTCATCGAGTGGTTTGTAAGTGTTGGAATAACTCTGGAAATAGGCCAGAAAACGAGTAGAATGGGCGTAGCGATGGGCGTGAAAATAGATCCCCTCGCGAATCTGTTCGGCCACGCTCTTCTCTTTGGTGCAATACGATGGCGTGAAGGCTTCGTTCAGGCAGAAAGTGCAACCCCCGCGCGCGATCGTGCCGTCACGATTGGGGCAAGTAAAACCAGCATTGATGGCAACTTTTTGAATTCGATCACCACCGAAAATATTTCGAAGATAAGCACTATAATTAGTATATCTATTTATCATTCAATTATTTTAGTTACGCACCGGATAGGCTATCCTTCCGTGATAAATATTCGATAGTTTGGCTTTGAAGACCGCCTTCACACGGGCAATATCTTGGAACGAGAGTTCAGAAGCCACCATCTGTCCCGAAGCTATTTGATTGTCAATCACCCCATCCACCAACTTTTCGAGCGGTTCTTTGTCATACGAAGCCAGCGATCGCGAAGCCGCCTCAACAGCATCGGCCATCATACAGATCGACACCTCGCGCGAGACGGGTAGCGGGCCAGGGTATCGGAAATTATCTTCATTAGCCTCCGGATTTTCTTTTTGAGCCGCCTTCCAGAAAAAATAAATTGTCGAGGTTCCGTGGTGCGAGGTGATAAACTCCACCACACGAGCGGGCAATTTGCGTTTGCGAGCCGTCGCCACACCATCCGTCACGTGAGCACGAACAATATCAGCACTCTGGGCGGGGGTACAATCGTTATGAGGATTGAAAACACCAGTCAGATTCTCAACAAAATAGTAAGGATTGCTCATCTTGCCAATGTCGTGATACAGAGCACCAGTACGGCAAAGTAGCGCGTTGGCACCGATTTCCTTGGCTGCACTCTCGGCCAAGTTAGCCACTTGGATCGAGTGTTGGAAAGTCCCAGGCGCGTTGTGAGCCAGATCCAGTAGCAGCGGCTGATTGGTGTCGCACAGTTCGAGCAGCGTGATGTCGGACACAAAACCAAACAGACGTTCCAGAAGGTAGATAGCTTGATAAAATCCAAGCAGCAGCAAGGCGCTCACAATGATCCACAGATAGGTAATGTATGGTATGTTGGCAAAATTCCCTTCGCGCAAGAGGGCGAAACAGGTGTAACTCACCAAATTAGTGAGCAGAATCACACCAACGGCTCGCATCAACGATCCGCGGTGATAGTTGTGGCGCATCATCAGGATTGCCACCATTCCCGTAATAATATTCACGGCAAAAAAATCGAACGGTTGGCGCACAAACATCGCCCCGATAAATGCCATACTTAGGTTGGCCAAAATGGCGACCCGCATATTGAAAAACGCCAGACAAAAAACCGCCACCACCGCCAGTGGCATCACATACGGGCTCACCCCATCCATTCGCGCCACCATACTCAACAGAGCCGCCATCAGCACATAGAGAGCCAGCACAAATGAAAATTCGCGCAGCCCACGCCCAAAATAGTAGGAGGCAAACTGAGTGAAATACAAATAATTAAGCATCAGCAGCATCACCAATATCAAAAACTGGGCGATCGTCACATTGTATGGGTTGCCTTGGCTTTCTTGGCTGATTTGGCTCTGCGCGATCATCGAATTGAGGACATTAAACTTGTCGGGGGTGATCACCTCGCCGCGTGCCACTATTTGTTCGCCCTTGCGCACCACGCCACTCACGGTGGCGATTTCGCTCAGACTCTCCTCGCGCATATCGGTATTGAGTCGCTCGTCGTAGTTCAAGTTTGTCACAATAAAATTTTGCAGCGACTGTGACGATAGACTCGTCATCTCACTCATAATCTTATAGGCGCTGTTGGCCGAATAAATATCGCGCGAATGCAGGGGTTCGAGTAGCACCCCGTTCAATCGACGCAGAAACTTGTCTTGCAAACCGTTATGATCTTTGTTGCTCATCACCCCAACACGATAAATCGCCCTCAGGGTGTCGATTGCCTTGGCTTTTTGTTCGGCATTCATCGATATATTACTTCCTAGCAAATCGACAAAGGCACTCACTTTTTTGTTGGCCGTCAAGGTATCGAGCCTAAAAATAGGTGTGAATTTAGCCTTCACATCTTCTCTTTCGGCTTCGATTTGCGACTGAGTTTTGGCGATCGCGACATCGAATGGAGCCATCACCGCATCGGCATACCACACCTGACCCACGTAGATGGAAAAAGGTGCTGCCAGTCGCTGCGGAATGAATAGGCTGATCAGTACGGCAGCCAAGATCAAAACTAATGTTTTTTTCATTTACTATCTGTTTTTTCGGCCTTTTTCGCTTCGGCACCCATCGTAAAGACTAGCTCCGCCCCGCGCATAATGTCTCGATACGAGATCGAGCCCTTGTCGTATGCCTTGCCGTCCAAAGTTACGCTCTGGATATATATGTTTTCGGGTGCAAAATTTTCGCAACGAATGGTGAACGTTTTACCCCCTGGCACTTTGAGCTTCACGCTTTTGAAAATGGGGCTGCCAAAGACAAATTCGCCGCCCGCTGGATTGACCTGATAGAAGCCCATCGCGTTGAGGATATACCAGGCCGACATTTGCCCGCAATCTTCATTACCGCTAATGCCTTCGGGCGTTGGCGCATAGAGCGAATCCATAATGTGGCGCACTATTTTGGCAGTCTTGTCGGCCCTACCCATCGCCGCATAGGCATAGGCGGTGGCGTGGCTCGGTTCGTTGCCGTGAGCCACCTGACCGATCATCCCCGAAATATCGGGCGAGGCATCCTTGGCCGGCACATATGGGGTGTTAAAGGTACTGTCCAATTTGGCCTCAGCCGCCTCCACGGAACCAAAGAGCGAGAAGAGCCCTTGGAAATCGTGCGGCACAAGCCAAGTGTATTGCCACGCATTACCTTCACAGAAATCATCGGCGCGGTGGGTCGAGTGGGCGGGATCGAATGGCGTGCGGAAAGTACCATCACGCATCACTCCCTTGACAAAATTATCACTCTTGTCAAAATAACGTTTGTAGCCCTCGCTTCGTTTCTTGAAGTAGGCCGTGTCTTGGGTATACCCTAACTTTTTGGCAACTTGATAGATGGCGTGATCCGAAATGCAATATTCCATCGCGCGCGCCACGCTTTCCGCATCGCTATCGGCGGGGTAGTAGCCCAATTCACGGATCTCTTTCAACCCGCGTTCATCGAGCTCGGCATAGGCTTTCATCGCCGCATAACCGCGCTCGGCATCCACACCGGGCAACTCTTTGAGGATTGCGTCGCCAATGACCTGCACACTGGAAAAGCCTGTCATACAGTCCGTTTCGTTGCCCGCCAAATGCCACACTGGCACTTTGCCTTGCTCGTCGAAGATGGAGATCATAGTCTTCACCATATCTGCCGCGCGAGCGGGAGTGTAGAGTGTATAGAGCGGGTGAGCGGCACGATAAGTGTCCCAGAGCGAGAAAACGGTATAGTGAGTAAAGCCTTGACCTTTGTGCTCCACGCTGTCCGCACCGCGATAAGCACCGTCTACATCGCTAAAAACAGACGGAAAGATCGAAGCGTGATAGAGCGCCGTGTAGAAAGTTTTAAGTTGCGCGGTGTCGGTCGTTTCGACTTGGATCCCAGAGAGCAGCTCGTTCCACTTCTCTTTGGCCTCTTCACGCGCCACATCGAAGCCCTTGCCGCCTTCGACAGCCAGGTTGCGATATGCCCCGTCGATCGAAACACCCGAAATCGCCACGTCCGCCGTCAAGACGGTAGTCCCTTTTTTGAAAGTAATAATGGCCACTCGCGCCGTATCGTTGTATGAAAAATCGATGATTGGAGCCGAGAATTTCGCAGCAAAATAGACGCGATCATCCGCCGCCCAACCCTTAGAGAAACGGTAGCCCTCCACGGTGTGCGAATCCACCTTGCGCGCCACACAATCAGTTGCCGAATCCCAACCAGTTCCTTGGTGGAGATTGATGAGCAACGAAGCATCGGAAGCCCCAGCGGGATACGTATAACGATGATAACCAACACGTTCGGTGGCCGTCAATTCGGCCCGCACACCATATCGATCGTCGGTGAGCGAATAGTAGCCAGCCAGAGCCGTTTCGTTCTCGTGTTTATAGGTGCTCATATAGTCCGCCGCGCGAGGCCCTACTTTTCGGGAGGTGAAAGGCATAAAAAGTATATCGCCCTTGTCGCCGATACCTGTGCCCGAGAGGTGAGTGTGGGCATAACCGACAAGTGTCGAGTCGCAGATGTGGTAACCCGAACACCAGTCCCAGCCTTGGGTGATGTTGGACGGGCCAAGTTGCACGGAGCCAAAGGGGACGTTCGCCCCAACAAAGACGTGACCGTGACCACCCGAGCCGATCATTGGATCGACAAATTGGGTGTAATCTTTTACGATTCGAGGAGTGCAGGCGAGCAAAAAGCAGGCGGCAAGTGCAAAAATTTGTTTCATAGCACAAATTTATTAATTTTGCAGTGATTATCAAACTTTTCATCCTAAAAATTAATATGGAACACACAAAATGTCTTATTATCGGTAGCGGCCCAGCTGGCTTTACTGCCGCCATATACGCTTCACGCGCCGCACTGAGCCCTATTCTCTACGAAGGGATCACCCCTGGCGGGCAGTTGACCACCACCACCGAGATCGAAAATTTCCCGGGCTACCCCACCGGCACCACTGGCACGGCGCTGATGGACGACCTGCGCGCCCAAGCCGAGCGCGTTGGGGCTGATATTCGTAGTGGTATTGTCACGCAGATCGATTTTTCGGTCTATCCCTACCTTGTCCACATCGACAACCAAACATCCATCGCCGCCCACACTATTATTATATGTACGGGGGCGACGGCGAAATATCTGGGGCTGGCCAGCGAGGAGACCTTCCGCGGCAGCGGAGTTTCGGCTTGCGCCACGTGCGATGGCTTTTTCTATCGCAAGAAGGTGGTGGCCGTCGTTGGCGGGGGCGACACAGCGTGCGAGGAGGCCTCGTATCTGGCGGGCTTGGCCTCTAAGGTCTATATGATCGTGCGCAAGGATCACCTCCGCGCTTCGCAAACGATGCAAGAGCGGGTGATGAGTAACGAAAAGATCGAGGTGCTTTTTGGCCACAACACGGTCGAGATTCTAGGTGATCAGAGCGGGGTGACTGGCGTTGAGCTTCGCCGCGCCGATGGGTCTACCTATAAACTGGCGATCGATGGTTTTTTCTTGGCCATCGGTCACCATCCCAACACCGAACTTGTGGCGGGGGCTTTGGATCTGGATTCCGAGGGTTACATTCGCACCATTGCTGGCACTCCTTGCACCAATTTATCGGGGGTTTTCGCCGCTGGCGACGTTCAAGATCCACATTATCGCCAAGCGATCACCGCTGCTGGTTCGGGTTGCACGGCGGCCTTGGAGGCTGAGCGATTTTTGTCGGCTCAGAAAAAATAATGAAAATCAGTGGCGATAAGGTCTGGGACTTCACTCGCGGGGTGTGGGTGAAGCTCACACCCGAGGAGCACGTGCGCCAGTGGTTCGTCGATCAATTGATTGACACCCATCACGTTGAACCTGTCCGCATAGCCACCGAATATTGTATATCCGTTGGCGGGCGGCGGCTGAGGATCGATATTGCGATTTTCGCGCCGCGAGCGATGGATATCCTTGCCATTGTTGAGTGTAAGGCACCTGGGGTGGCCCTCACCGAGAGCACTATGCGCCAAGCTGCTGCCTACAACAGCGTGGTTGGTGCGCGTTATATTATATTGACCAACGGAGCCCAATATATGATCTACAACACTACAAATCACGAATTTGAAAACAAATTATGCGAGCAATTATAATTTGTTTTTTAAGAAAAAAATCGTACCTTTGCCACCAAACGAGTAGTATCACGAAAGAGAAAATATGCAAAAACGTCTGCAAATATTAATGATTTGTATGCTGACTCTGTTGATGAGCTGCCACAAAGGGCTCAATAACAACAACACAGCAAAGCCAGACCAAGGCACCCTACAAATCGGATTAGCAATACCTCAACCTAAAAATGAGGCAGGTCATTCTCGTGCTCAGGTGAATCTAGAAACACCTGATGTCAATATCTTTTCGGTTTCGCTCTATCGACTAGATCCACTCAACACCACCGAGCCGCGCAAATGGGTGTTCACCAAGCCATACGGAGAGCTCCAAGAAGCGATCAACCTCACCGAGGGTCAATACGAAATCATTGCCGAATATGGCAACGACAAAGTGTTTAACACCGACAAACCATATTACATCGCCAATCAAGATTTCACCATCAATCGTGGTTATGTGACCACTATCGATTTGACGGCCTCCATCAAACCCTTTGTGGTCGATGTGACATACAGTGCTGATTTCGATAAAAATTTCACAGATTATTACGTCGAGGCCGAGATCGACAATGTGACCAACGATTATATTTTTGCCCGCAAGGGGACTCCCCCTACGCGAGCCTACATTGCGCCCTCCAACACACGCCTGCTGCTGCGTGGCACATTGAAGGACGGCAACAAGCCATATTCGTCTATCATCCGCGAAATAAACTCCCCAGGCAAGGAGCTATATACATTCAAGCTCAACGTCTTACCCAAAGGTCATACCATCAACATCGGGATCGATGTCACGGTGACCACCATCACCAGCGAGGGGAAAATCCCTGGCGAATTGCTGCCCGACCAGCCCGCCGTGCCTGCCGCTCAGATGAAATATTACGAGACAGTAACCACTCCCGTGGCTCCAACGTCGAGCGAAGTGGAGTTGAAATCTGTCATATCATTCAAAAAGATAGAATTTACATTCGCGGGCGAAGCTTTCAAAGCCGCGGGGCTCAATGCCGTAACATATAGCACCGACAAAACTAACGAATTGGCGGCAATGAAGGCGGCGGGGATCACCTTCATTGAGGCCGATATCACCAAGATAAACACGATGGATCCGACCGCAGATCCAGCAAACATCGTGGCGATGACCAAAGTTAATTTTGCGGGTCTGGCGCAAAAAATGTTGACCGCTGGCGGCGTAGAGACCGCTCACACATTCACCTGCACCACCACCGATATAACAGGCAAGACGAACACCAACACGATCACGATATCCGTACTGCCACCCGTATTCACGATGCCAGCCCCATCGCCAGGCAATATATGGAGCAAAACGGTAGACTTCGAGGTTCTTACGGCCGCTAATGTCACGCACGGCGACTTCGCCAAAATGTCCGCCACAGATGGTGGCTTTAAGTATCAATCATCCACCGATGGCACCACGTGGACCAATGTGGCTAGCGGTTCGAGCTGCTCCAACCTTGTCAGTGGTCGCCAATGCTATCTACGTGCCGTCTATCGCGGCAATATATTCTCGACCCCCGCCGCATTCACCACCGAAGCCACCGCCCAAGTGCCAAACGGAAATATGGAGGATTGGCAAATTTGGCCCAAAGCAACAGTAAAGTATCCACGTTACGAACCGTGGACAACTTCACAAGAAGCATATTGGAACTCAAGTAACGCACGAGGCTACACCTACACCGTCAGCAGAACTCAATACAACACGCTCTCTGGTGTGATGTACACCGGCGAAGCCCACTTGGGCTCAAAGGCTGCCGAAATTAGAAGCGTAAAAATAAATGTCTCAGGACGTCAAAATGTATGCGGCAAATTGCTGACTGGCACATTAACTACTGGTAGTCCGAATGGATCGCTTTCGGGTAATAACAACCCAGAAAACATAGTCGAAGGACGACCTTTCACCTCACGCCCCACCAAGGTGAGCTACTGGCGCCGATACGACAAATGGGGTACAGATAATTATGTGGTGACAGTACGTCTACGCAATGGAGAAACAGTGATCGCTGAAGGTATTGCAACGGGTAGTAATCCAATTACTTCTTTCTCGAAAGAAGTAATTGCACTCACCTACTATCGCACCGACCTGCCTGCAACCTCGCTCTTTATTTGCTTCGCATCGTCAAAAAACGATAATTTCGAGCAACGTCAAGAGTACGTATCATATCCTGATAGTTGGGATGAAAATTGGCAAGCCATTATTGGATCTATATTGTACGTGGATGACATAGAATTAGTATACGACAAATAAGCGATGAAAAAAGTAATACTATATATAATAGGTGTGGCGATGGCGGCGATAACCATCACAGGGTGTACCAAAAACACGCTGAGCGAGGGCGCGGGCACGGGGAAACTGGTGATCGAAAATTTGGGCGTGCAAACCGACTGCACCATCGATCCGCTGATGTCAACTTCCGCATCGAAGGCAAGCGTGCCTTCCACCAAACCGTTGGAAGTGCAAATCTGCGATATGAGCAATATCGAGATAGTCCGATACCCTTCGCATCTGGATATGCCGCTGACCACCGTTCTCAAAGCGGGCGAATATATGATCAATGTACGCTCGACACCACAATTTGAAGGCGCTGCGCTAGACACACCACTATACGCCGCTTCACAAAAAGTCACCATCGTAGCCGAGCAAATCACCACCATCTCGGTTGTCTGTACCCAAAGTACGTCGTCCGTCACGGTCAAATATAGCGATATGTTCCGCACAGCTTACCCAAGCGAAAAATACAGGTACCACTCCGTATTGACATCGTCCGAAGGAGCCGAAATCACAATACCCAGTGACGAAACACGCGCCGCACACTTCAATATCAAATCGACAAACGTGATTGTGACGTGCCAAATATTTATGGAAGAAAAAACAACTTCGGGTACGTGGAACCCAATTTGGGGGAAAACAATACCACTAAAACAAGTGATATTCACTGTCAACAAAAAAACAGGCGTAGGAACACCAGAAGAAACAACCGAAGGGCTGAAAATAGCACAAAATATCGACTTTACGGTGACACTGTAAGTCACCCAGTCGCACCACAACTAATTGGTGAGCAAAGACGAACTCGATTCAAGTGACTTCTTCATAAAAATACGACAGTTTGAAAAAATTGTCGTATTTTTGTAAACCCACATTTTCGAAAGCTACAATGATCAAAGAGCATAAAATAGGCCAACCGCGCTTTGTGGCTACCGTGAGGTGGTTCCTTCGCTCGGTGCTATTGATGCTGGCCTTCATCGTGCCGCTGATGGTGATTTACGAATTTGGATACCCAATACACCATGACGCACGCGAAATAATCCACAACACATATCGAGCCATCCTCAACATCGAATGGTTGATCCTCACCATACTCTATGTGTTGGGGCTGGGGCGCGAACGTGGCGCACGCAATATACTATCACACAGCGTTTTTCGTAGCGTCATATATGGCATCGTCTCGCTTATTGTGGTGATCCAACTGGCGTTGGTTTTCGGCTGGCTGCAAAGCGATGGTTTTCTGTCGGCAATCACCAGTAAAACCGCCGTTCGCGGAGCGTTGCTGCTGATGAGCACGGTGCAAATTTCGCGCGCGGTGACGGGGCTCCTCGGCCGCAAGACCAACCCCTCGTTGATTTTGGCCACCAGCTTCGCCATCATTATCATCATCGGCTCGCTGCTGCTGATGCTGCCGCGGTGCACGTATGGCGAAATTTCGTGGCTCAACGCACTCTTTGTCTCCACAAGCGCCGTGTGTGTGACAGGGCTCACACCGGTCGATGTGGCGCAAACATTCACCATGACGGGGCAATTGATAATCCTGATCCTGATCCAAATCGGAGGGCTGGGCATAATGACCATCACCTCGTTTTTCGGGCTCTTCTTTGCTGGCGGACGCAGTTTCTCGGGGCAAATGGTGGTGGGCGATATGCTCTCCACCGAACGGCTTAGCTCGCTGTTACACACCATAGTGCGGATCCTGGTGGTCACCTTTTCGATCGAAGCCATCGGTGCGATTTTTCTATACTTCGCCATCATCAACGCCGGGGTGATGGATCAAAGTGACGCGCTATACTTCGGGATTTTCCACTCCGTTTCCGCTTTTTGTAATGCTGGTTTTTCGACTCTGAGCCAAGGGCTGGCCGATCCGATTCTGGCGGCGCTCAATTCGGTGCGTTATGTGATCGGATTGCTGATAATTTTTGGAGGTATCGGCTTCCCTATTTTCTCGAATTTTCTGTCAATATTTGCTCATAAATTCCGTAACATTTTACGCTCGATCTATGGCATCCGCCCCACCGTTCGCCCTCGGTTGTGGAGTTTGAATAGTTTCATCGTCGTGCGCACCACCACCGTGCTGGTGATCAGCGCCAGCGTGTTGTTTCTGATTATGGAATGGAACGCCACGCTAGATGGAATGCCTTTTGTCGAGAAACTCTCGCAAGCCTTTCTGATGGCCGTCACCCCACGAACGGCCGGTTTCAACGGGGTGGATCTCACACAAATGATCCCCGCATCGATGTTGCTCACCATCGCCCTGATGTGGATCGGGGGCGCACCGCAATCAACAGCTGGCGGGATCAAGGTGACAACAATCTATGTGGCGGTGAAAAATATTTTTTCGTCGACCTCCGCCTCCGGACGCTTGGAAGTGCACCGCCGACAAGTGCCCACAAGTTCAGTGGCTCGCGCCTTTACGGTGATCGTCCTGTCGATAATCACAATTGGGGTGGCTGTGACTCTGCTCTCGATCTTCGATCCCGAAATTGAAACCATCGACCTGCTCTATGAAGTAGTGTCCGCTATTTCGACCGTCGGACTCTCGATGGCCACCACACCGCTGCTGAGCGAATATTCGAAAATCGTGCTCATTTTATTAATGTTTGCCGGACGAGTGGGGCTGGTGTCGATCTTTATGATTTTTATCAAACGAAATACAACTCGCAAACCATATACGTATCCCGAAGAAAATATACTGATAAACTAGTTTCGAACCTTTATATCGAATGGGGGCTTCTAAAAATTGAATTTTTCAAGGCGGGCTCGTGGTCGCAAAACCGGAGCTTACTTGAAGTAAGTGAGGATTTTAAGACCCGAAACCCCGCGCCGAAAAAACGATTTTTAGAAGTCACCTACAATTCGATCGCACGACACGTGAAGCCCTGCTCGGTGGCTTGGGCCAACAGACGGGGCAATGTGTAACGCATATTGCGCGAGGCCTTCAACGAATCGTGGAAAGCGATGATCGACCCGCCACGCAAGTGAGGCAACACCTCGCGCACGCAACGCCGATGAGAAACGATGGACGAGTAATCGCGCGATAGAATATCCCACATCACGATCTTGTAACGCACCGAAAGTTGCAAGGCCTGCTCGCGAGAAATGCGCCCATAAGGCGGGCGAAAAAGATTGGTGTGCAGGTAGGTGTTAGCCATATCAACGTCTTGCAGGTAGGCTCCGCTCTTGGTGCCCCAGCCCTTGCAATGCGAGTAGGTGTGGTTGCCCACCGCGTGCCCCTCGGCTCGGATGCGCTCCAAAATCTCGGGATATTGCTCCGCGTTTTTGCCTATACAGAAAAAAGTCGCTTTGGCATTATATTTGCTCAGTGTGTCGAGTACCCAAGGGGTGATTTGCGGCTGCGGACCGTCGTCAAACGTGATAAATATCGAGCTTTTATCCTCCATATTCCAGCACAGTGCAGGAAAAATGCGTCGTATAAATTTCGGGGGTCGGAAGTACATTTTTGTCTTAATTTGGTTGCAAAGTTATCGATTTTTATTACTTTTGCAGTACCGAAACGATATTGTTCGTAAATTTAATATCTCCAAGCAATGAAAAAGCTATTTTTCGCTCTCGTAGCGGCAGTTTTACTCACCTCGTGTGGCACAGGAATTTACGAAATCGCAGCCACTGGCAAGCCTTATGAAGTGTTGGTGGTGGCCGATCGCAACATCTGGAACGGTGCCACAGGCGACACCATCCGCTCGATGATGAGCCAAGAAGTAGACTGGGTCAACCAGCCCGAACCGATATTCGATCTGCTGAGTATGGCCCCCCAAGGGCTGAATGAGTTGATGCGCCGCCATCGAAATATGATATTCATCAAGATCGACCAAAAAGTCGATAGCACATCGCTCATTGCCAGTTTCGACCGTTGGGCCACTGGTCAAGTGGTGATGGATGTCACCTCGCCAAGCGACAGCGCGGCAGCACAATATATGAGCCAAAATGGAAAAACGCTCGTCGCGTGGCTCGAAAAATTGGAACGCGACCGTATGAGCGAACGCGGCAAAAAATATAACGACTCAAAACTCACCGAATTGGTACGCCAAAAATTCGGTTTCACGATGTTCATTCCGCAAGGTTACCGCCTGCGCAACGACACGACAAATTTCCTCTGGATTTCCTACGAAATGCCACTCGCCTCGCAAGGTTTGGCCATCTATACTTTCCCACGCGTGAATGGCAAGTTCGACCCTCTCGCGCGCCGCAACGAGGCTGTCGCCTTGATCCCCGGCCCGAGCAATGGATCTTATATGTCAACCGATACGATTTTCAAACCAGAATTGAGTAGCTTCAATATTAACGGGCGCGATTGGAGCGAAATTCGCGGCTTCTGGAATGTGAAAAACGACTTTATGGGTGGCCCTTTCATCAATTATGTGACCTACGATTCGCTGAATAATCGCTACATCGCCATCGATATGTACGTTCTCTCGCCGTCGGTTAAATATCCTAAACGCAACTACATTCGTCAACTCGAATCGTTGATGATGAACGTCAAGGTCAATTAGCTGCACCTGAATTTTGAAAAGTGAGGATTTTCTAAGCCAAATTGCCGCCTGCGCTCCTTATCGTGCGCTTGCTCAATCGACCGCTCACACCCTGATGATACGGGGGGTGAGCGGTTCGCTATTTGCGGCACTCGTGGCTTTGGATCGCGCCTCATCCCGAGTGATCCTCTGTGTGATGGAAGATCGCGATTCAGCATCATACCTCTACAACGACCTGTACAATATTCTCGAAAAAAGTAACGAGCAAGAGCGAGTGATGTTGATGCCGACCGCCTATAAACGCGCCATATCATCCGATCGCGAGGATCCGTCGGGCATCGTTCAACGCACGGCAGCCCTCACGGCCTTGGCCGCCCGAGGTGACTCTTCTTTGATTCTTTGCACGTGGGGCGAAGCGTTGGCGGAAAAAGTAGTCTCGCGCGAGAAGCTTGGCACTTCGACACTCGTCGTGCGGCGGGGCGATCGCCTGGGGATGGATTTTGTGGAAAGTGTGCTCGTTGACTACAAATTCGAACGCGTTGAATTTGTCTATCTACCTGGGCAATACGCTATGCGGGGCGGTATTCTCGATGTTTTTTCGTATGCCAACAACAAGCCCTATCGGCTAGATTTCTTGGGCGACGAGATCGATTCGATTCGCACTTTTTCGCCCGCCACCCAGCTCACCGACTCGGCACGGCAAGAGGTGGAGATAGTGCCCAACTTAAAGGACGAAACGCTATCCGAACGCCGCGTGACGTTGGCTGAATATATTGGTGATCAAAATATTACGGCTTGGTTTTCGAATATCGAAACTTCGCTGGCCGCCATCGATTCGCTACGCACGGTGATGGTCAACAAACTCGCAGATAAAGCCCAGTGCGCGGTAGATCAAGTGATTACTTCGCGTGCCGAATTTCTATCACAGACTACATCGTGGAATTTTCGCGTTCAGAATATTGCTGCTCGCGAACGCGCCGTGGACTCGGAAATAGATTTCCAGAGCTCGCCGCAACCGACATTCAACAAAAATTTCGAGCTCCTGGCTCATAATATCGACGAAAATTACGCACGCGGGATTGCCACCTATCTGCTCACCAGCTCGATCGATCAGTTCGAGAGGCTCGAAAACATTCTGCACGAAATCGCTGCGCGCGATCGAATCAAAAACTCGAAAATCGAACTGCGTAATTCGCCACTCACACTGCATCGCGGGTTCGTTTTGCCGTCCATCAATGCCGCATATTATACTGATCATCAGATCTTTGAACGTTACCTACGCTACACCGTACGTGGCGAAATCGACAAGGCCGAGGGGATGACTCTGGCCGAATTTTCGGCGCTCAAAGTTGGTGATTATGTGGTGCACATCGACCACGGTGTCGGTCGTTTTGGCGGTCTGGTTCGCCAACGCGATGGCGAGAATGTGAAAGAATTTATCAAACTCACCTATCGCGATGGCGATGTGTTGTTCGTTGGTGTGCACAACTTACACAGAATCAGCAAGTTCAAAGACGGTGATATTTCCAATCCGCCAGTGCTGCAAAAACTAGGATCTTCGCAGTGGGCCAAACTCAAAGAAAGCACCAAACGCAAGGTGAAGGAGATGGCGCGCGAGTTGACCACCCTGTACGCCAAACGCAAGGCGAGCGAAGGATTCGCCTATTCCGAGGATAGTTATATGCAAAAAGAGCTCGAAGCGAGCTTTATTTACGAAGATACGCCAGACCAACACGCTACCACTGAGGCTATTAAGCGCGATATGGAATCGTCTCAGCCGATGGATCGATTGGTGTGTGGCGATGTCGGTTTCGGCAAAACAGAGCTTGCCGTGCGCGCCGCCTTCAAGGCTGCCACCGATGGCAAACAGGTGGCTGTGCTCGTGCCGACGACCCTACTTTCGTTGCAACATTTTCGCACATTCACACGTCGTTTGAAAAATTTTCCCGTCCGAATCGAGAATTTTTCGCGCGCCAAATCAGCTAAACAAGTCGCCGAAATCCAAGAAGCTATTGCTCGGGGCGAAGTAGATATTGTGATCGGCACACACAAATTGTTAAGTAAAAACGTCAAGTTCAAGGACTTAGGATTGCTCATTGTGGACGAAGAACAAAAATTCGGAGTGGGGATGAAGGAGCGCCTGCGCGAGATGAAGGTCTCCATCGATACCCTCACCCTGTCCGCCACCCCGATCCCGCGCACGTTGCAATTTTCGTTGCTCGGCGCGCGCGATATGAGCATCATCAACACCCCGCCACCCAACCGCCGCCCAGTGGCCACCGAAGTCCACGTGTGGGACGACGATGTGGTGCGTTCGGCCATCGAGTACGAACTCTCGCGATCGGGACAGGTTTTTGTGCTCCACAACCGAGTGCAAACTATCGATCGTTTTGCTGCGCAAATCGAACGCCTCGTTCCGGGCGCACGAGTGGGCATTGGCCACGGGCAGATGAACCCAAAAGAGCTGGAACAGACGATGATGGATTTTATTTTCGGGGAGTTCAACGTTCTGGTAGCCAGTTCGATAATCGAAAATGGGATTGATATACCCAACGCCAACACCATCATCATCAACAACGCCCAGATGTTTGGTCTGTCGGATCTACACCAGTTGCGTGGCCGCGTGGGACGCACCAATCGCAAGGCGTTTTGCTATCTGATGATCCCTTCGCCCGAGGCGCTAACCCCCGATGCTGAGCGTCGATTGCGCGCGATCGAAGAATTTTCGGATCTGGGTAGCGGTTTCAATATCGCTATGCAAGACTTAGATATTCGTGGCGCAGGCAATATTTTGGGTGCCGAACAGAGCGGATTTATGGCAGACATAGGTTACGAAACCTTCCAAAAGATTATAGATGAGGCTATTGGCGAACTACGCGAGGAGATGGGCGAAGAAATAGACAGTGCCGAAAATACGACTCACCCAACGGATTGCGTGGTGGAAATCGACACCTCGGCGCACCTGCCCGACAGTTATATAGGCAGCACGAGCGAGAAAATTCGACTCTACCGTACGCTCGACGGAATTACGAATCCCGAAGAGCTGGATAAGTTTATTGGTGAGTTGGTTAACCGTTTCGGCGAACCACCGATCGAGGCTCGCGAATTGTTTGAAGTTGTGCTGCTGCGTGCGGTTGGGTCGCGCTTGGGGCTCGAAAAAATCACAGTCAAAAACGGAGCGGCAACGCTATTTTTCGCTGCCGCTCCGCAATCAAAATTCTATGCCGGCGAAACTTTCGCTCGTATAATGCACTATGTGATAGCTCATCCCAACAATTTCAAACTACGCGAAGGGGCTAAACTTTCGATTCAAGTACGTGTCAGGCGTTCGATGGGCGAGTTGCGCACCACGCTCGAAGAGATTTAAGCGTCCGCGGAATCTAACGCTGAGGGCTAACGCGCCAATCGTTGTCGAAAAAGCCCGCCTTACGCACCGATTTCAATCCGTCACGCAACATATCGACCCCAAAAATCATATATTCAGGCATACCTGTGATCCCCGAAATGTAATTGTTTGCCCACGTAGCACGCGCGCCTCGAATACCGGTGCCACTCACCACGCCAATCATAGCCCGTTGACTATCAACACGTGGAGCCACAAAATAGAGTCCCAAATCATCACCCTTCAACACCTGGCCGCCAAGGGTCACAGCCCCATCCAAGACCTGTATATCGCTCTTAGTCAAGAGTTTACCCCACGCACTATTGTTATCTGCATTGCCATAGATCACCACCGAGCGATCCTTATATTTTTCGTTCGTAAAATCCTTATCAGCAATCACTTCCAACGAGCCATTACCTTTATAATAGAAACTTTCGGCATCAAAACGCGCCTTATCCAACCACCATTTATTGGTTTGTTTGTCGCCCCCAGTGGCATAGACCAGCACCACATTATGGTCGAAGGCCTGTTTGAATCCACCCTGACGTTCGGCATATTTCTGGGTCGAATCGATAGCCGACACCGCACTCCACGCCCCATTCTGATCACGCGAAAGATGTGCAATCTTATTGGTTGGTAGTTTGATCTGCGACTTTTCGATTTCGATCATCGCCTTGTCACCGAGCGCCAAGGATGGCAAATCGAGCGTCAGAAGCGCCACATTTTCGGGTGCAATCTTTATTGAATCGCCATCGAAAGAGGCCTTAACGCGTGAAAAATCATAGGCTTTGATCTGCTGTTCGACCTTGACCCAATAATCCGAAGCCGAAATAACGGGCGATGCGGTGCTAAAATCGAGCTCCTTGACCTGCTTGTTGGTCGGAATAGTTTGACGCGCAAAAAACTCAAAAATCGGTTTCCAATCCACCGACTCGTCGCCATACCAATGCTCGCCACCAGGATATTCGTAATAACAAAAATTGGGATGAAAATCGCCCAGAATTTTACGCATTTTTCGCACCTGTTCGATTGGCACAGTTGTGTCCTTATCGCCGTGGAGCACGTATACGCCCGACTGTTTGAGGTTCTCGATCATCGAGAGCACTCGCCCACCGTTGGCCGCACGCGCGATAGGTTCAAAAATTGCCGACTCCCGATTATTCAAATCCCCACGACCCGAGCCATAGGTTATAATGTCGGGATACGAAGCGCAGGGGGCGATGGCGGCAAAGCGATCGGGGTAAGTGGTGCCTAGGAACCAAGTGCCGTGTCCACCCATCGAGTGACCGGTCAAATATGTACGCGCGGGATCTGTTTTGAAGATTTGCTTAGCTTGGGCCAGCACTTCGAGCGCGTCGATGCGCCCCCACTCCTCCCAGTTGAAGCCAAATGGGCGGCGATTGGTGGCGGCAACGATGGTCAGATCGTCTTTCATTTTATAGGCACGCGCTTGGTTGCGCGCCTCCACCGACGCACCGTGAACCGAGAGCACAAGCCCCTTGCCCACACTACCGCCGATGGCGGGAGCGACCGAATAATATTGCACGCTACCATCGATGGCGCTGATAAAGGTACGTTCGTGATGCACGGAAGGCTGACGAACCTCGATATTAATGGTTTGCTGATCGAGAAGGACTCCTTTACGATCTTTGACCTCGATTCTCAGTTCGTTTGCCCCGCTGGAGAGTGTTGTGGTGGCTGGGATTTTGAATTTCACCTTACGCACACTCATCGGAGCCACATCGTCGGTGGCGAAGGTAGCGGTTTCGCCGCTTTTGGTGAGCGTGGCTGTGATTTGCAATCCATTGATCGCTTTTTCGGTAGCATTAATCAGCCTCACTCCCGCCCATTTGGCATCCGTTTCGCCAATTATCACGTCGGGCAGTGTCATATCGCGTTGGGTGAATTGCACCGCTTTTTGAGGCTCAACAATCTTGGCGCTGACCCTCGAAAAGCGCCCTGGGGTGTAGACTATATCATTCACTCCGCGGCGTAACTTGATGGGGATAAGCGTGTAACCGAAATCGTAATGATCTCCCTCGTGCGGCACCCCGTTGACATATACGCGGGTGGAACCTGTTGTTTCGAGCAACACGATCTGTTCCTTGGTCGATTGATATGGAGTATACAGGTATCCTGATCGCAATTCGCGTCCGCGGAAAGTATCGGTCGAATCGGCAGCGATCGGTTGCCATTTTGACCCACTACGACCGTCATAGAAAGCCACCAAAGTATCGCCCGCAAGTGGTGTTTTGAAGTTATCAGTGGCATAGAGCCACGCCACAATATCCGCGCCGTTGAAAAGCGTACCGCCCAAGGTCGACTGTGGCAAAACGAGCCCATCCACCAGGTGAGCCGCCACAACACCTTCGTGAGTGGTTTCGATTTTTTCTTTGCCAAAATATTCGACAACGTTCCCCGTCTGTTTGGTCTGTGCACCCACGGCGAGCGTACCGCAAAGAGCTACCGCAATTAGAAAATAGTTACGCATAGGATAATGTAGATTTAAAAATTATTGCCGAACGTCGACTAGAAATAGAAGCAAATGCCCAAGTTTATAGCCAATAAGTTGAACTTAAAATTAGCACTGATCGTCTCGAACGACCCCACATAAACTTGATTCGATATTTGTTCGGTACGCGAATATTGCAGCCCCAGAATACCGATCGAAGCCTCGACGGTCATAAAGTCGGTCGCAAAAACGGAAATACCAGGCGAGAGCAGCAGCCCTATCTCATTGATCTTCTGATAGGTACCCACCAAGGCATCGCCTTGGCCGTTGAGCACTTTACCTTGCCCACCACCGAAACTGACTTTCACATCGTTATACATCCCAAAACGCCTCGAAGAGCCGATATTGATGTAAGTCCTCAGAAAAGCGGTACCGGTATATACCTGTTGGATGGATGAGAAATCTTTGATGTCGAGCCCCAAATCGGCGCTCAGCTTAAGATTTATCTTGTCTATTTGGGCAAAGGTTCGCGAATAGTCAAAGCTCACCCCAACTGCCACATCGTCCCTAAATGCATAACCGATCAGCAACTTAGCGTTGGCCAGATAAGCTTTGGTTGAG
Source organism: Mucinivorans sp. (assembly GCA_036648455.1). Lineage (GTDB taxonomy): Bacteria > Bacteroidota > Bacteroidia > Bacteroidales > Rikenellaceae > Mucinivorans. The sequence goes on along the minus strand of JAVXIH010000016.1, from coordinate 4,066 downwards.
ATGTCGTTAAAGATCAAGAATTTGAAATCCTCGGAATTAAGATTTGTATAGCCAGCCGTCCCGCCGAAGAAAACAGTTCCTTTGGGGATAAATGTCATTTTCTCGATTCCTCGATCTATTTTCACTCGCTTTTTGACCCTTGTGCTATCTTGTGAAAATAGCGCAAGGGGGATAAAGGCAAGGAGTAACGCTAATGCGACTATTTTTGTATATCGCATACTACAATTCAGGTTCCCAAACGAGTTCGAAATCGTCTATGCACAGCACACTACTCGAGCAACCGCAGAAATCACCACCTAAGTATGAAGCAGTAGCAACCAGAACAACGTGATCAGGCTTATCGGTACTGTTATATTGAATTGGAATATTAAACTGTGTCCAGTTTGGAACACCATCCGCAGACTTCAACTCACCATATCCTATTACGTTAGGCGACGAAGGACGAGCAGTTGCCGAGCCCCATTTTTCAAGCGAGATGTAGATGTGACACTTATCCGCAGTTCCATTAACACCAGGCACTTTTACATAACTATTGACATTAATGGCACCCCCAGTATATTTATACCAGCCCTTCAAGGCAAGCGGGCGACCATCATATGCACGACCAAATTTCACACTCGATGCGGGGCTACCCATATTGGTTTTATAATCACCTGTAAAGATACTACCCCCAGCAAAACCAACCATCAGAACGTTTCCAATACTAGAAAGTTTGACGGCAGTAGGATGTCCATTTGCCGAATCATCAAAAGGAGTATTATTGGAAGGTTTATTCACTGGCGACATATTCACACCTTCATTACCCGTAGCCCAATAACTATTTCCACCCGTGGCATTAGGATACCAAGTTTTGCCACTCCAATATTGCTGTTCGAAATTCAAGTTAGGAATTTCGGGGGCAAATTCGGTTGTGAAACTCTTTTGTATCCCTATCTTTTCGGATCCAGGAGCCGATGAAGAGTATGTGCGGAAATTATATGGAGTATTGGCTCGCAGCCCTCGGATGGTGGCCGAGAACGACTTGGTTGCTTCTACTTTTTGAATCTGAGCGGCAGGGACTGAGGTCCAAGTGCTCGCCCCATTTTCTTGATATTGGAAAGTCAAACCTATCGGCGCGGCAGTGGTACACCACACACCGTTCAGCACAGCATATTTGGCTCCGCTGACCGCATCGTGCGTGATGTGATCTTGATCGGGCAAAATACTAAATCGTACCGTGGCATTGGTCACCTGTCCCATTTGGTCGGTGATGGCTATCGTAATGTTGTATTCACCCTGCTCAGCGTTTTTAGCTAACCCAGTAAAATCGAGCGACGAAGACAAGCCGCCCAGGGTCATATCACGCCACGTGATCCCAGCAGCATTAATGGTAGCGGCCGCCCCCGAGCTCAGAGTGAGTATGTCGAAAGTTGCCGGCACACCACGCGCTGTGAGCCACGCATTGTTATGGCTGAGGGTCACTGCTCTTAGTTTAGCTTGCGCCAACACGCTAAGACGGAAGTCCGCCTCGCGCTTCACTACGTCTACTATCACGGTAGAAGTTGTCAGAATCTTACCCCCTAACTCGGTAATCTTGGGTACCTCTTTTTTCTCTAAGTTGAGGTTGATCGTCTCTTCTGTCGAAGTGACAGCGGTGTTGACGGTCAGGTTAAGCACCAACTGCCCTTGATTTTCATTAGCCGACTTATCGACATCAAAACTAAATTTGTAATGTGTGCAAGGCAAAACACCAGTCACTTCAGCAGTAGAAATGCTCGCCGCATCTTGATTGTTTACCACATTTAGAATCCAGGTAAACTTACCAGTCTTGGCACTCACATAGAGCGATTTGTTGGCTATTATATCATTTTTGGTGAGCGTGACATTATCGACGGTGAGCGAATAATCTTTGAAATTATCCTTGATCGTCTGTGACATCACGGCCGAGATCCGCACATTGGCTAATTTGGCTGTGATTGTCACGGCAGTAGTCTGACCACCGACAATGGTCACCTCTTTCTCGCCACGATAATAAGGCGCATCAATGGCCGTTGTGGCTTCTACTCCGCTTTCGGCTACAAATTTGTACGCCCCGACAGGCAAAGTCAGATCCGTGATCTTTGAAATATCGGGGTATGTGCCAACCACTGTCTCACCCTTCAAGATCGTCAGGCGATATATAATCGCTGGCGTTTCGGGTGTCGGCGGCGTTGTTTCGCCCGCGCGGCTTGCCACATTGGCTGTCATATCGGTCTGAACCGAGAAGAGCACTACGCCCTGCTCGCCACCGACTGCCGAGCGATCATCGCGCGCGCAACCGACGGCCGTCAACAGCAAGACGGCAAGCATTAATCTATATAATATCGTTCGTTTCATTATTCCCAATTCCTTATATGAATTTTATGCTAGTTAGCAAATTTCACTTTGATCACAGCGGTACACGTTGTCTGATCTGAGGCGTTTTTCACGTTAACATCCTTGACCCTAAGCGTAAAGGTATGAATATGCGCTGGATTGGCATCAGTTTGATCAAAACCAACCAACATCCCCATCAATCCTCCGATGGCAAATGTATGTTGCGACCTACCTTTGATAGGATCAGCAGGAATAAGCCCTATCGATGGATCTGAGAATAATCCGACCCAACCTGGTGCACCATTAACTACTGCTGGAGGATTTGCCAAATCAATCTCCTGTCCTGCTGCAATATCAATATCAGCTAATATCGTCACCAAAGGAGCCGAATTGATAACAACACCAAGTTCTGTGATTCCACCAGTGGCAACCGAAGTTATATTGATATTCAAAGCGAAACCAGGTTTTGCAACATCTGCACGATTGATGGTGATCAGAGCAGGAACAGCCGTCCCGTCAGCCATTTTGATTTTAGGAAGCTCCGCTGGTGTAGGAGGTGTAGGAGGCGTTCCGCCTTCTTCCCACGAGCCAGTGTCGCCGTTGTTCTCTATAACATCGGGTGCCGTCACCGTCACGTCCTTGGTTGTGATTGTTTGGTCGACAGTAATATTCAGAGTTGCATTACCAGCGGTAAGCACCTTGACTGTCAAATTGCGCAACTCCTTAGCCTCAGCTTTTGTGATTGTATTCTCGAACTCCACAGGCTTACCATCCTTACCAGTTCCCTTGATATGGACTACGATACTAGCGTCCGCGGCTCCTTCGGGGATCGCAAACCAAGCTGTACGAGTACGTGACTCGTCTGGCGTGTCGGTCAGTACAACCCCACTCAAAGAGAGAGTTGTTGAAATCCCAGTAAGGGCATTAAGCGTCTCGGGCGAATAGATAACTTTGATACCCGTGCTTTTGAGCGCACACTCCACGCTAGCGGTAGTTTGCGAGCCAGCGGCGATCACAAAAGGAGACTCGCCTTGGTAGAGAGGTTTATCCCACTCGCCGCCAAAAGTCACACCATCGTTTCTGGCCATAACTTTATACGAACCTAGTGGAAGTTCCAGTGCACCTGGCACATCGCTATAAGCGGCGTAACTTTTCACCGCTTCACCGGTTGCGGTGTTGATATTAACGGCGAAAGTGTTGACATCCACCGTTTGGTCAGCCTTGGAAGCTGGGGCCGTCGATTTTTGGTCGTTAGATACGATAATCGCAGCTCCTGGTTTCAATCCAATAGTCACCACACCCGTCTCGGTCGACGCACTAGGCAACTTACCATCGTTGCAAGCAACAAATAATGCCGAAACGGCTAATAATAAAAATATCTTTTTCATCTTTTCTAATTATCTGATTTACTGTGATTTCTAATAATTTAATGTAATGTCGTCCACCCTGAGTTTACTACCCACCCACGCAGACCAGTTCTTGTTGTAGTCCATATCTGGCTCGTAATCAATAGCGAGTGTCTTTTTCTCAACTTCAGGTATCGCCTTGTTTGTCGAACGGAAAACGATCGTCATCTTGTCGGCACGAAGCAATTCATTGGTATAAACCACCTTCACCGTACACTGAGTATACGTGGCCACCGAAGCGGCAGGGCTTGTGTAGACACCCTCCCCGATTTTGGTATTACCACTCCACAGCGTGATGCGAGCATCGAACTTATCAGTATTTTAAC
>JAVXIH010000015.1:0-26573 GCA_036648455.1 Mucinivorans sp. | reverse complement strand
TAGCACCAAAAACTAGCACCCAAAGCTAAAACCAAACACTAGTCCCCAAACACAAGCACTGGAATACCATTTACTCATCGAGGTGTCGACAATCATTATAATGATACAGTTCTATCTTGTAGTCCAATGCTTTGCATCCTTGTTCGATCTGATAGGCGTTCTTGATGGTGACAACGGTGGCAAAAATCGTTGCCACAAGCCACAGACCAAACAATGTAAAAGAGACAATTCGACTACCCTTCACCGCAAAAACAGCACGCACCACGAGCCACACAATCAGGAGCAGGGGCAAAAGGATGGCTAGGGTCACACTCGCAAAATAGAGCGCCGGACTCACGCCTTGCAAAGAACTGAAAGCGCTCATCGTCTCAACGGCGATCCAATCGGAGCCAAAGGCCAACACAAAGTAAGCCACCACCAAAGCAATAGCTGACACGGCAACGGCTAGACCAAAGATAATGGCAAAAACTTTGATCATAAACAATATCACACGCCCAAAGGCACAAATCACTTCCGAAAAAACAGAGCTCGCTCGCGAAGGTTGCTCGTCACTGTCGTTAGCCGCGGATGTGAAATTTTGGTGAATCGACGAAGCGGTGATCTTTTCGCCCCGCATCTCCAACTTCTGACGCGGTGTACGCGCCATCGGAATTATGATCCACAGAACGATATACAACACAATGGCCGAGGCAAAAGACAAAGCTAAAAAGCCACTTATACGACCACCCACAAAAGGGGAGGTGATGATCAGTAAAATCAATGGGATAAAGATGAATAGACGGAGCCAAACAGGATCCGAATTCAGGTATGTGGCCATCCCGCTACAAACGCCACCAAACTTGGCTCCCTCCTTGTTGCGATACAGGCGGCGCGGAAACTGTTCTACATTTTCGCCCTCTGTTGCCTTTTCTTGCCCTTGGTTAACATCATCTGGCAGACCCAATTGATCGACAATCCTTTGGGTTAGCTCCACGGTCACTATCTTTTCGTTCGGTTGCTCGGAAAGGATAATTTCAACGATTCGCGCCTCGATATCGGTAATAATTTCGCGCGCGTCAGGATTCTGCGCATAACTGTGCTCCAAGCGATCGAGATATGTTTCCAGAACATCGAAAGCATCTTGATCAAAAATAAATGGGATACCAGATATACTGGCTGATACTGTGTTTTTCATATTTTATTGTCCGTTACGAATTAATTGTATTTGGTTGCCCAGTTCGACCCAGGCTACATCGAGAGAGGCAAGAAATTCACGCCCCACTGAGGTTATGGTATAGTATTTGCGTGGTGGCCCTTGGGGCGACTCCTCCCAACGATACGACAGTAAACCTTGATTTTTTTGCCGCGTGAGCAGTGGATATAGCGTACCCTCGACCACAATCATTTCGGCACCCTTCAACTCGGCTATGATCTGCGAGGCGTAAGCATCGTTTCTGGATAGTATCGCCAGAATGCAATACTCCAAAATTCCCTTGCGCATTTGCGCTTTTACATTATCTACATTCATATTCTATTTGTGTATATTAAATTTGATTGGTTCCTGGGGCACGATAATCCAGGCGATGATATAGATCCACAGACTCAGGCCACCAAAAAATATCAGAATAAAAGTCAACAGACGAATGAGCGCCACATCGGTGTTGAAATACTCCGCCACACCGCCACACAGACCAGCGATGGCGCGATGCGAGCGCGAGCGATAAAACTTTTTCTCGACCTGCGCACCCTCTTTTGGCGCATCTTGGTAGGAAGCCGATTGTCTTTCGCCAAAAGTTTGCGCACTGCCGATCACCGCAATTCCTTGACGCACGTGTTCCAAACTCACCACACGCGCCGAACCGCGCAAATTCTCGGTGAATAGGTCTGCCATACGCCCCTCGACATCCTCCATCACCTCGCGCTGTTCGTTGCCGGCGAGCCGCGAACGAATGTCGTCAAAATAACGACTCAGAACGGTGTAGGCATCTTCATCGATGGTAAATGGCATAGATCCAATGTTAACGGTCAATGTTTTTTTCATATTATTTTGAATTTAAGTTATTTGTATAGTCAGAAACTGTTTGAAATTTATTACTATTATTATTCTCACAGTAGTATGACGGCACAAATATATGTATAATTCTAGTACTATGCAATACACAGAAGCAGATTTCTACAAAAAAAATCGATATTTGTTTCAAATATCGATTTTTTCAAGGCGGCAGTCACCTCAAATTCTTAATGGTTATATCGGTTGGGGTTCGATGCCGAATTAAGTAGACTGGACGAGTAATAAGGCAGCTGCTGTTGGAATTCCCATTGAGTCTGTTTGACTGCTTGTTCGTATCGGCAACCAGTTTGAGTTAAATCCCCATCGTGAGAATAACCAAGTACGTGACCATATTCGTGAGGACAAGTAACACGGAACAAAGCGTCATTCTGACTCAAATAATGACCCGTGCACGCATATTCGTGGAGCCAATATGCGTTTCCATCACCAATATTAGATAGGCCCCAATCCCATCCTGACACCATAATACCGAGAATCACATAATTGTCACGGCTCTTGTTCATCATACGTGGGAAATATTCAGTTTTCATATCCACCACTCGTCCTCTATCTTTGAGTGGGCTCTCCTTTTCCATCGCATACATCTTATCTATGAAGATATTGTCGGCACAGTAGACAAAACCAGTGTTGGTAAACATACTCACCGCCTCGCGAGCGTGAACCGCTCGACACGCTCTGTTCCTTTTCTTATTGAGCAACGTATCCCCGTCTGGGGTTTGGAAATTCACTCGACAAGGCCAGGTGATCTTCATCAATTTTTGCATATGCGGATCGTCGCTACGATATTTATACTCCATATCATTGGTCAACTGATCTATGACCACCAATTCGCCAGTCTCACTCTTGAAGACTTTGTTTAGCATCGTGGACGACAAATCGACATAGCGATCCTCGAAGGCAAGCAAAGATTCAAACCAAGCCAGTTCGAAAAAATGGGTATCCGATTTACGTTTGGCAAGCAAGGTCACATTTTTGACTGGCAACAAAGAGTAGAACGACGAGACCATCTTGCGCCCCGAATCAATAAATTTAACCGTCAACAATTGCGATGCCTTAAAAGAGCGCGAAGCAACCTCTTTATACGAATCGCCGTCGTTGAAGAAAGTTTTACTAGTCAGAGCCGTTCGATCTAGATCATACACACGGATAAAGCCAAATTGATCGTTCTGACCCGGAGCATAAGAAGGGCGAATCACGGTGCGTTGATTGGACTTGATATAGACCTCAAAGCTATAAGAATCACTGGCCAAGCTACCGTCGCCCATCACCCCAGTGATTTCGACCACCCCACGCTTGCGCGCTCCATCGATTGTGGGCAGCGAAAAAAAGCCTAATGTTCGGGCAACTTGATAGCTTTTGATATTGCCAGCTCCGCCACACACCCCATCAGCTCCACAGAAAGCATAGACCGCCCCGTCATCAAAGGTCACCCGAAGGTCAGTTATACTGTGACCGTTGAATTGGCTGCCATCAAGAATAGGCGCTATCTCGACTCGACCCACAAGCCGAGAAAGAGCCACCGAAGATGGATTGCCAACACCCTGAGTGATGGTGAATTGACTCTTGGCATAAAAATATTCATTGCCTAGCGGCTCATTGACCTTGGCTGGCGGAGTCCACGTATCAGTCAATTTGGCAGGGGGAGTGAGTACCGGTTTCACAGCATCGGCAACTTGACCAACACCCATAAAGACAGCCGTATAGCTGCCATCCGCCAGACCTTCCAAGGTGATCGAAGTCCAATCAGCAGCCATACTTGTATGCACATTACGCACCAAGTCGCCCTTCGCATTGTACACTCCCACCACCAAATCGGTGAGCGCCGTTGTGGTAGCTTTCGATTGGGGGAGAGAGTCCTGGTAAGGGTTCAAAGAGAGCGCAAAACGCTGCCCCAGAGATGAATCAAGCCCCTGAAACTCATTGCGTTGACAGCCAACAAACAAGACAAGGGATATTAAAAGGAAAAATAGAGTTCTTTTCATCGTTTATTTTTATAAAGTCTTGTCGCGTACACACCTCACACTGAGCCAGCAGTTATGGCCAAAGCCAGTCGCTGTATTCAAAATTCGCCCATCTTCGATACCCATACGAACCACCTTCCCATTTACCTTGTCTTCGCACCACCAATAGCTGCGCGTACCCATACAAGTGCCATAGCTAGAATATTGTCTACCAGTGACATCCCATCCATTTGGGGGGCGATAGCCCGCGATCGGAAATATCAACTCTTTCACCCCATCAGTGATGATTAAATTTCGTGCAGCCCCACCATCCTCATGGCTCATATACCAGCCACCAAAACTTTGTATACTAGCCGTATATGTTTGACCTTTGGCGGTGGTATAGGTGGTGGTGGTTCCATCGAGAGGGATCACTGTGCCGTGCTGAGGCCAAATATATTGAAAATCATCCGATGAAGCCACCCGCCACCCACGAGGGCAAGGCATCGAGGCACCAGTCCACTTGGTGGCATTCGAAGGGGTGATACCACCATTGATATTTGGCAACTTCTGCCATCCAACCCCATCCTGCACCCACGTAAGAAGATTCAGCGTGCCATTACGCGGCCCCCACTGATATTGATGCCCGCTATATTCCCGCCAAGAGGCATTGACACTCATAAAATCACGCAACGATTGGCCATCTTCCAACACAGGATAAAAGGCAGTCTCATTACTCGACGCATTGAAACTCATCCAATCGATCCCCTCGATAGTGGTGACGGGAAAGGGGGCAAAATTTTCGGCCTCAACCACAATCCGACTCATACGCGAAGGGTCATTTTCATCTTTGGGGGCGAAGGTCAAAACGACAGCGTTATTGTTACTACCGATTTTGGTCTGGTTGTCGGTGGTGATCAAATATCGCGAACCTTGATAGACATCAGCCGCATCTGAGACTGGGGTGATGGAAAAACCAGGAATCGTGCCAAGCTGTCCAACAAACTTTTTATCGAAATCACCATCCAGCACAACAGTTGCCTGCGTTTTTGTGTAAGGCAACCTGAGCCGCATACCCGATTCGTCGATCGTGGTTTGAGCATCAACAACAGATTTCGTTTTATCCAGCAATATCACCCTATTACTACCATTAATCGTTGTCTGATCGCCATCAATCAATTCTGACACATCGATATTGAGCCTCAGCAAATCATTGAGCCCCGACAGAGACAGGGTATAAATCGTATTGCGTGCCACCGAGGGAAGTCGCTTATTGATGGTGGTGTGCACCCCATTGTAGAGCGCCTCGATTGTTAAGGTCGGCCCCTGAGGAGAACCTTTCAAAGGGTGAGTGTAGAACAAACGCTCCACGGAAGAACTCGCAGGGGTGGGAAAAGTAATATCCACCTGTGCATCATTGAGATCGGCCGCCATAGTCCCGCAAGCAAAAACGGGAGCCGAAGTGGGCAAACCTATCACTTTGACCTGCTTGACTTCAATGCCACGACCAGCTTCGATTTTCAAATCAAACCGCGCCATACTACGTTCCAGTCCCAAGGTCACCTTGTCGCCGTTGCCAACTCCATCAAGGAGCATCATCTGGCTCATCACAAGCCCCTTGACCTTTCCATTATCATCGCTCTGAGTGGTGGCGAGTTTCAATAAATCAGACTCCGGACTACCAACAACTATACTGGCCGCAGCTGAACACAACTCGGCATTGGCAATGGTGTAGAGCTTGGACTGAGAGCCGACCTGCTTGATATTAATGAGCGAAGAAGACATATCGACCTTCGGGATTTTCAACTTCACCACCCCACCATCAACCACAAAAATCGTGATCGAATTAATCGTTTGATCAATCTGATCAGAGGGAGCCTCACCCACCATATTGCTATATGTTCTACTAAATGATAGATCCAAAAGCACCGTCTTTTGGTCTTGTGATAACTGTCGGGCGCACCCCACAACACCAAGAACCGCCAGAATCGAATATAAAATATACCGCATAATTTATTGTTTTACAAGTTTCTAACGCAACGAACATTCATAAAGGCCTCGGTCATCAATTGATGTGAATTACCACTCGGATTGTTGAATATCGTATTATTGTTGTTCACCCCCACCACCTTGGCTTGCCACGAAGATGAGCCTTTCTGTGCCGTCCAAAGATAGAAGGCCGTCCCAGCATCAGCAGCCGCAATCACAGCACCACCCGCATAATCCTTACGCCGACGCCAACCATTCATAGGGAAAATAAGTTCATTCGTGCCGTCGGAAACAACAAAAAGCTTCGTCTTTATCGTTTGCAGAGGGTTAGTGCCCGGTATTTCGACATCAGGGGCCAAAGACTCGACAATGGAGGTGGTGTAGGTTCGTCCATCGGCAACAAAACTACCCACAGCTGCCGAGCCATTATTGTTCCAAAGTCGATCTAACTCATCATACGAAGGAACCCTCCACCCCTCGGGGCACGGAACCGATGCGCCAACGGTCCAAGAATCGCCTATCACATTGCCGCTCGTGTTGGTTGCGTCAGAAATCTCCCAAGGATAGAGCATCGGTTGCGAACCAGTCCTATCACCCCACATACACATAGCGGTATATTTTTTCCAATCGGTGCGATATACATCTCTCACCGTTTGGTTCAATTCCAATGGAGGATACAGCGACAAATCCTTGCCTATTCCATTGTAGGCCATATATTCCAAGCCACCTATGACAACCGACGCAATGCGATTTTCATCCACACGAATGGTGTACTCCACACCAGGGTCGCCCACAAGCATAGAATTAGTCAAGCGAAACTTAGACACACACGCCTTGCCTTCAAAGGGTTGAGTGGCGGTGATGGTCAGTACTGAATTTTTATACTCAGATGGAACCTCCTCTATTTTGATCTTGGCATCGGATTGGATCACGGTCAAGGTTTTGTCGAACAAACCATCAAAAGCCAAAATGGCCTGGCCAGCGCGATACGAAAAATGCAAATCCCGACCTCGAAGTTCTGTGTTGGCTGGAATCACACTCTGAACCTGGTTTAACACGATGCTACTCGTCAAATCAGGCATCAGATCCTCCTGCTGTTCGTTCCACGGCAAAAGTTCGACAGTGGCATTCAACTTCAACCCAGAAACGGTGATATTAATTTTATAGAGATGGTTACGCACTATATTTGCTGGCAATTTAGCCTGCAAATGTTCTGTGACACCATTGAGCGTGGCATCGATTTCCACCATCAGTTCGGCTCCAGATTGTTCGTGGAGCAGACACACCGCCTGTTGAAGAGACGAAACACCTGGCACAAAAGACTTCACAATGTCCACATACCCAGAACCTGGCACCATTTGAATCGGACTCTTGGCAAAGAGATAGGACGCATCGCAAGCCTGCTGGATGGTCATCTTGTTAATTATAATATTTGGATCAGAAGTCATATCCAGATCCACACGAGCATAGGCGCGAGACATCTGCATACTTTGCTCTATCGGGCTTGGCTTCGACACATCACACACGCCAATGAGCACTGGATCGATCTGCCCACCAAGACTGATACTCCGAAGCACCAAGTTCTCGAAAAGAGCTTCCGTGTACGAATTTTCCACAAAAACAGATAGATCGACCATTTTATCAGCATTGGCCAACAAATAAAAATGACGCTTAGCACCTGTTTTTAACAGATCGGTTGTAAAGCGCGAAGACTCGTCGAGCTTTATATTGATATACTTAGCCACCAAAAGCCCATCGACAAAGAGAAAGCCGTGTAAATTATCGCTGGCCAAACCAGCCACAGCGGCCACAACAAAGCTACGACTCTCGCTCCCCATCGGGGCGAGCTCTGTTTCCACAGACTTAGTGCATCGAACAAATAAAGCAAATGATAGAAATATCAATAAAGATAGTCGTACTCTCATATAAAATATCGTTATAAATTCTGGATATTATCCTCGATCCAATTATCGGGCCCGGTGACCGTGACACTGAAACTAAGAGCCGATAAAGTTTGTAGGGCGGCCACCGTCGAGCGGTAGACCACCAAATCCTTGGTTGTGGCCTTAGTGGTGAGCATATTATTTGGCGACTCATAGACCACGACCCTCAAACCAGCGGAATAGGTTCTGGCTGGAACAACAAAATAGAAATCGGTGGCCTTGTCGGGCGACAGAGTGACGTTGATATTGTCCAAGGTGACCTTATTCAGATCACCCCCAACGGCGTGCAATGGAGCACCAGGGATCAGACTGAGTGTCATTGACCCCGAAAGATACTCCGTGGGCGAGGACTCCAAAACAATCGAAGAGACGGCCTGGGTGCCAGTGATCGAAATTTTGATCACACCACAAAGGTTCTTGAATTGCAAAACGCCACTCCCATCGCTCTGACCAACCATCGGATTAGAACCCACGGCGAACGACCCTCGCTTGTAGGTCTGCGTGGCGGGAAGAATAAAAGCGAGGCTGTTGTTCGTGAAATTCACATCCTTACCATATGGATAAAAGGCATATCGAGAACCAGGGGTCAGATTGGTGCGGCTCTCGAAGGTGGCTCTGGTGGTGCCTGCCCCAGTAGCCAAAGTATATTCGGCTTGGGTAGCCTGGGCGTTTTGGTTGACCACCAATATCTTATCGCCAGTATTCCACAGCACATCGGCATTTTTAAGCTCGGTTCGTGAGGCACCTTCACCCGAAATAGCGGCGCTGATTGTGTAAGGACCACTGGTATCTGATTGCCTATCGCTCTTGGTGCAACCAGCCAAACCAGCAACTAGCACCAAAGCCACAAGTAAGGATTTATTTATGATCATAAATTTTGCTGAAATTATTTTACTACCAAGGATTAGCCGGCGTTTCGGGCATACCTTCCGTTGCTCCCCACGAGGCTGAAATTCCTTGTTCGACATTCACTTCGATCACCTCCACTCGTGGGGATTGATACGCCTGCGCGTGGCAAAGAAAAAACATTTTTTTCATTCTGTAATCAAGTAATGTTATCCACTAAAAAAGCAGATTGTTAAAAATTAAAAAAATTACTCGGCAAACAATTTTCTCTGCAATTCGAATAACTTGCTTGCAAATATATGTATATATTTCATAATTCGAGCTGCAAAATCTGACGCACTACGCCTTACATATAGGGTATAAAAACCAAAACCCCCTTGGAAAGGAGGTTTTGATTTTTAAAAATTTTTCACTAAAAATTCATATTAATCCAAAAAAAGACTCTTTTGCCCCAAAAAAGCAAGAAAAAATCTATTTGTGGTTCAGTTGCCGCCAAGTCAATCCCTTGTTGGATTTCCACGTGCGTGGCAAAATGTAGCTCGACACTAACGCAATAAAAGTGATGGCCAACATACCAATCAAGCCATAGAGGAAGAAAAATAATGACGTGTATATCGAAATACAAATCAATGCCGCATTGCCCAACACAAAACCAATCAACGCATCGCGACCGTCAATACGATCAAAGAAAATCCCAATAAAGAATAACGCACCCAAACCACTGGTCAAAATACCGAGCATCGTGTTGAACCAGTCATAGAGCGAATAAACGTTCCACGTGGCCATAATGAGCGCAAATCCACACCCGATAACCCCGAAAATCACACTCGAATAACGAGCCGATTGCAAACGCGCGTGGTCGTTGGCCTTGGGGCGCAACTTCTGGAAAATATCGACCGTGAAAGCCGTGGCAATAGAGTTGATATTCGACGAAATAGTACTCATCGCAGCTGCAAAAATCGCCGCAATCAACAGCCCTGCAACCCCAACGGGTAATTGACTCATTATATAGAATGGGAAAATTGAGTCTGCCGTTGGCATCGCTATGTCGAGCGTTTCGGGTCGAGTCTGAAAATAGGCGTAGAGCGCCGTGCCCATCGCATAGAACAAAAGCGACGAAATGAGGCTCAGAATACCGTTAGTAATAATACTCTTGCCCGCCTTTTTCTCCGACGATACGGTCATATAGCGCTGAATAACAGTCTGATCGGAAGTATACGAAATTATCTGAATCGCAAACCCGCCCAGCAACATCGTCCACACGGTGGCCGTGGTGAAGTCGAAATCAAAATTCAGAATCTGAAATTTATCGTCCGCCATGGCGATCTGCCACGCCGAACCATCGGTGTGCATCACAATGTAGGCGATGGTAAAGAGCGCGCCCCCCATCAAAATAATCCCCTGCACCACATCGCCCCACACCACAGCCTCAATCCCGCCGATCGAGCTATAAATAATAGTGATCAGACTCATCATCAAAATACAAGAATAAATATCGATCCCCGTTGCCGCCGTCAGCGCCAAAGAAGGTAGATAAAGAACCAAGGCCATCCGCGCCACCATAAAAATAATGAACAGAATGCTCGACATCACACGCGTGGCTACATTGAAACGAAGTTCCAAATATTCGTAGGCCGAGGTGATATTCAAACGCCTGAAAAATGGCAGATAATACTTCACAACCGGGAAAGCAGCAATCAAAATCGTGATCGCCATCAGAAAATATCGCCAGTCGGTGGCATATGTCTTGGCCGGAATAGCCATAAAAGTAATTGCGGAAAGCATTGTGGCAAAAATACTTATCGACACTGCCCACCACGGAATTTTGCCCCCACCTTTGAAATACGAATCGGAATTTTTGGTTCTGAGCCAGAAGAAAACACCCAAACCGATCATCGACAACAAATAGACAATCACCACCACCCAATTCCAAGCACCGAAAATCTTATCGCTCACCACGCGCCCCACCAAAACCTCGGGAGTGCGCACGCCAGGCTTCGTTTCGCCCATCACTATATAGTATTGACCGCCCACTGCGCCGATCACCTTAGCCCCCGCACGCCCAGGGCCAGGAACGGTTCCAGTATCGCACCAACGATTGACTATCGTGTTGTATGCCAATAATTTAGTATTGAAATTATACCATTGACAATCGTGCGAATTATAAGCCGTGCGTGTCGAATCGTCCGTTATGGCGAGCGCTTGGTTGAACTTCGCTTCGTCCACCCCGCCCACAACCAAAATAGTATGCACACCGAGCGAAAAACCCTCACCGCCATTGATAGCCACAGGCGCAGGATAAATTGCGATCCATTTTTTGAGTTTCGGACTATATTGATAGCCATCGGTGAGCACTTTTTTCTCGACAGGATCGAAACCGCCCATCACATACAGACGCTTCTCTTCGGCCGCATCTTGCGCCACCACAACGGGTTGCACACGGAAAGGCCCAGGCATCGGCTCGATTGTCGTCCATTGATTTCGGCGTGTGTCGAACACCGCCACTTCGTTAGTCGGTTCGCCATTCGAGTAGCCCCCAGCAATATAAATATTAGTACCAATCAGCGCTCCTCCCATATTGTCGCGCCCAGAGAGCATCGGACTATTGAGATCGGTGAGTTTGCCTGCTTGGTAGTTGAGCACGGTAGTCAACGAATGTGCTCCGTCGGCAGTACCACCGATGAAATACAAGCCCTTGGTGGTGGAAATAGACACCCCATAAGCCGCCGCAACTGGCAATCGATCAGCGGACAAAGACCACTGCTCGGCCTTGGGAGCAAGAGTGTAGATACGATCTGAAAAAACTTTTTTACCGCCATCGACGAGCGATTCGTTCGGGAAATTGCAACCGCCAGCAACCACCACCGAACCGTTGTCTACCCCACCGTAAAGAGCCGAAAGCCCAACCGAATCGGGAATGGCGGGGGCAGTTTGCCACTCGATTGTTGTAGCGTCTGCATGATCGCCTGTGGTGCAGGAAACTATGCTGAGCATTAGCGATAGCATCGCCAGGAGCCAAAGTTTTCTCATCTTTTCTCTATTATTTGTGTGACACGTAAAAAACAGACTATCTATATGATAGCCAATACAGTAACTGCCTATTTATTGCAAATCTTCGAAAAACCAATCGAATCGAGATATGCTTTAATTTCTTTCTCTTCTTGATCGGTGATCGATTGCAACGGCAGACGATTTGGACCTAGATCCAGCCCCAAGAACTTCATAATACGCTTACCTGCACCCATATTACCGCGATAGAGAGGCAGAATGTTGATAAATTCTTGTGAAACGAGTTGCAGACGGCGTGCTTCTTCGATATTGCCGCTATCCCAAGCCTCAACCAGAGCCTTGTAGACAGGGAAAATATGGTTATACGTGCCCCCTACTCCACCGTCGCGCAGGCCATAAGCCAGAGCGGTGAGCAAAGTTTCGTCCAAACCGTGCAAAATTTCGTACTTGCCGCCAGCGTATAATTTGGCTTGGCAAGCCTCATAGGCATTATCGGCCGTATATTTAACACCTGCAAAATTAGGAATAACCCCATCCACGGCCTTCAAAAGTGGCACGATTGGCATATTATTAACCCCCGACAGACCCGGAATGTGGTAATAATAGAACGGCAAATTAGGTGCAGCAGCAGCAATTTCTTTCATATAGGCCACCAAATCTTCGATTCTACGAGCGGGCAGAAACGACGGAGCCATAGTGGCAAAGCCGAAGGCACCGTGTTCGGCCGCGTGAGCAGCCATCGCTTTTTGGTCTTCGATTGAGGCTTGACCCACGTGCACGATCACTTTCAGGCGGCCTGCACTTTGTTTGATCCACTCCTCTGTGTGCGCATTTCGTTCTTCGCGCGTCATAAGGGCACCCTCGCCCGTCGAACCGTTAACAAAGACACCTGTCAACCCATTACGAACCACCATTTCGGCATAAGGAGCCACTAATTTTAGGTTCAGCGAACCGTCAGAATTCATTGGCGTGAATGGTGCAACTATAAAACCCTTGATTTTTTCCATAATTTTAGTAATTTTGTATTTATTATGACTTGTAATTAGTTATCAAATGTAGTAAATTTATTTGTATCTCATCACCTTTTAATACTCTTTTTAATGAAAAAATTATTTATCTTTCTTTTGCTGGCTATTAGTCTATCGGCATTCCCCGAGGCAAGAATTTTCCCTACCCCTCACAGCGTGATATACGGCAAGGGCACGGTCGCTTACAACGAAAAAGCGATCAAGGCTACCCTCGACACCACCATCGACCCCGAGGGTTACACGATCGAAATCACCAAACGTGGCGTTAAAATCGCCTCTTCGACCCCACGTGGCGAATTTTATGCCCGTCAGACTTTGGCTCAATTGGTAGAAAATAACACTCTGCCCGTGGTGACGATCAAAGACAGCCCAGCGGTGCGTTTTCGCGGCGTGGTCGAGGGTTTCTACGGCAAACCGTGGAGTCATCGCGATCGGCTGGCTCAATTTGTCTTCTATGGTCAGAATAAACTCAACACGTATATCTATGGACCCAAGGACGATCCATTCCATAGCGCTCAATGGAGAAAACCATATCCCGCAAAAGAGGCTGCTCAGATCGCTGAACTAGCCCGCGTGGCGGCGGCCAATCAAGTCGATTTTGTGTGGGCAATCCACCCGGGAGGCGACATAAAGTGGAACGAGGAGGATTTCCAAAATATACTTCATAAATTTAGCTTGATGTACGATCTTGGCGTTCGCTCATACGCCGTCTTCTTCGATGACATTTCGGGCGAGGGAACCAATCCTCACCGCCAAGCGGAACTGCTCAACCGCATCAATCGCGATTTTGTACGCGTCAAGGATGGCGTGACTCCGCTGATTATGTGTCCAACGGAATACAACAAATCTTGGGCCAATCCCGATATGAGTAAAGGTTATCTGTCGATTTTGGGTCGCGAACTGGACAAAGATGTCGAAATTATGTGGACCGGCGATCGCGTTTGCGCCGATATTACCACCGAAACTCTCGATTGGATCAACGCCCGCATCGGCCGCAAAGCCTATATCTGGTGGAATTTCCCTGTGACGGACTACATTCGCCATATGTTGCTCCAAGGGCCTTCTTATGGGCTCACCAAACAAGCCGTTGGCAATATGAGTGGCTTTGCGAGCAACCCAATGGAGAACGCTGAGGCTTCTAAAATTTCGCTCTTTGGGGTGGCCGACTACACTTGGAATCCTGAACATTACGACTATATCGCCGCGTGGAACGAAGCCCTCAAACGCATTATGCCACAAGCGGCCGCAGCTTACCGCACCTTCGCCATCCATTCGGCCGACATGGGAGCCAACGGTCACGGTTATCGCCGCGACGAATCGTGGGAAACTAACTTGAATGACCTCGACTCTTTGCGCCGCGATTTTGCAGCCTTGGCAGCAGCCGAAAAGACTATTCTATCTAGCGGTGCTGATGAATTTTTGGTGGGTGAACTTCGCCCTTGGCTGTCCAGCGCCACACTCGTTGGCCAGAAAGGTTTACAGACCTTGGATATGGTAAAACAAGCATCGACGGGCAACACTCGTGCAATGTGGTTTGGCTACTTGGCTTCGGAATTATCAGACAAAGAGGCTCTGGCATACAAAACTCATAGCGTTGGTACACTGAAACTTATGCCGTGGATCGAAACCAAACGTGACAGCGTAGGTAAAGTGATCTACAAATCACTGGGCGGCAAACTCGAAAATCTGACCAACCCCAAGGCTAAGATCTTCACCAACGTCGATCGACTCGCCTCACAAGCAGTGAGCGACGCGGCTGGGCAAATCACACTAGCCCCAGTGTTGGAACAAATAGCGATCGACAAAGGTCAATATTTCGGTTTCGAAATGCCAGCACCTATGAATATCAAGCTGATGGACCTTCGCATTCTGGGCCGCGGGATCAAGCAACAATTTTCTATCGATGGCACCACGTGGTCAGACAAAGCATCTGGCCCAGTGCGCTTTATACGCTTTATCAACCAAAGCGACAAAACACAGAGTGTGCGTATCGAGAAACTTTCGATCAACTATCTTCCCCTGAGCGACAATATTTCGGCAATGACGGACGGTGACCTGCGTTCGGCCTACACTCTGCCTGGCACAATCACGGTTGACGTACCCCAAGGAGCATATGAGATCACAGTGCTAGGCGAAATGGATTCGCGTGCCGATGTTGAAGGACTTTGCAACGCCGAACCATTGGCATACGAAGTGCAAACGATTCCCGAGGGAACAACTCAAATCAAACTTAGCAACGCTGTTGGTAAAATCCGCGAAATTATATGGAAAACAAACAAATAGAACTCGAAAAAGCATATCGTCGCGTGCTCGAACTCCTGGGCGAAGATCCCGAGCGCGAGGGACTCATCAAAACACCTGAGCGCGTGGCTCGCTCGATGCAAGTTCTCACGGCCGGATACAACGAAGATCCGATCGCCATACTTAATTCGGCACGCTTCAAAGAAGAGTACAAACAGATGGTCATTGTCAAGGATATCGAGATCTATTCGATGTGCGAACACCATATGTTACCCTTCTACGGCAAGGCGCACGTGGCCTATATTCCGAATGGATATATCACGGGGCTGTCTAAAATCGCGCGCGTGGTGGAGTGCTACGCTCGCCGTTTGCAGGTTCAGGAGCGTATGACGGTTCAGATTCGCGACTCGATCCAAGCGGCGCTCGAACCGTTGGGCGTGGCCGTGGTGATCGAAGCGGCGCATATGTGTATGCAGATGCGCGGGGTGCAAAAACAAAATTCGGCCACCACCACATCTGCCTTTACTGGGGTTTTTCTGCGCGACCAACGCACGCGTGAAGAATTTATGCAATTAATCGCAAATAAACTTCGATAGAGATTGTGAAATTCAAAAAAATGAGATACCTTTGCGCTATGAAAATAGTTGAGAGAAACTCATATATATAACTTTTCCAACAAGAAGGGACGTACTTTTACGCCCCTTTTTTATTTATCAACCAATTACAAATCAACAATATGAGCGGTTTTTTTGGGTGCGTTTCGCGCCACTCGGCAGTCGGTGATGTTTTTTATGGCACCGATTATCATTCACACCTAGGCACCAAGCGTGCCGGGATGGCTTTTTTCGATGGCGAAAAGTTTGTACGTAGCATTCACAGCCTCGAAAACGGTTATTTTCGCAACAAATTCGAAGCCGACCTGCCACGTTTTGGCGACTCGAAACTCGGTATCGGGGTCATTTCGGACAACGAATCTCAGCCCGTCACGGTCACTTCTCACCTCGGTCGTTTCTCGGTGGTGACGGTTGCCAAAATCGAAAATGCCAAAGAAATTGCAGCCGACTTGCTGGCCAATAATGTCCACTTTGCCGAAATGTCGGGTTCGGATATCAATCCGACAGAATTGGTGTCGATTCTCATCACATCGGGCGAAACTTTCAAAGACGGGATCGAAATCGTGCAACGCAAAGTGAAGGGTTCGTGCTCGATGTTGGTGCTCACCGACGCTGGGATTTACGCCGCGCGCGATCGGTTTGGGCGCACACCCATCATCATTGCCAAGGATCACAAGGGTTATGCCGTGGCCTCAGAAAGTTCATCTTTTGCCAATTTGGGTTATGACTATGTGCGTGATTTGGGCCCAGGCGAAATCGTCTTTATGAGTTCGGATGGCGTGCGCGCGGTGAGCCAAGCCGGCACGCGCAAACAAGTTTGTTCGTTTCTGTGGGTTTATTACGGCTATCCATCAGCATCTTATGAAGGAGTCAATGTCGAGGGAGCGCGCTATCGTAGCGGTGCCAAGCTAGCACAGCGCGATATGGCCGATGGGCTTGAAATCGATTATGCGGGTGCAATTCCCGATTCAGGTATCGGTCACGCGATCGGCTATTCGAACGAAATGCGAGTGCCCTACAAACGTCCATTTGTCAAATACACCCCCACTTGGCCGCGCAGTTTTATGCCTCAAAATCAAATGATGCGCGATTTGGTGGCCAAGATGAAACTGCTACCCAACAAAGAGTTCACCAAAGGACAGAAAATGGTTCTGCTCGATGATTCGATCGTTCGCGGCACTCAGCTCAAAGATAATGTGGTCAAACTGCTCGAAAGCGGTGCCCAGGAGGTGCATATGCGTATCGCCTGCCCACCACTAATTTTCCCGTGTCGATTCCTGAATTTCTCGACTTCGCGCTCAACTTTCGACCTCTACACTCGCCGCATAATTCGCGATATGGAGGGTCACGACCGTTTGACAGACGAAATTCTTGCCCCTTATGCCGACCCAGACAGCGACAAACACAAGGAGATGGTGGAGATGATGGGTCGTCATTTGCAACTCAGTTCGCTTAAATTTCAACGCCTAGACGACATCGTTGCCGCCATCGGCCTGCCCAAAGAACACCTTTGTACACACTGTTGGGACAATAGTTCGTATGTAGAGTAATCTATTCATTTTCAAGGATATAAGATGAACTTTCTGATCATACATAATCGTTATTCGCTCGCCGGTGGCGAAGAGAGAGTGGTGGGAATGCAATGCGACATATTGCGCGCCCACGGCCACCAGACCACGCTCTACGAACGTCGCCACGACGAGATTCGAGGCTGGCGCTTGGGGCGAGTGAGTTCGTTTTTTTCATCGTTCTACAATCGACGTAGTGTGCGGCAGATCAAAGAGTTAATACGAACTCAGAAACCCGACGTGGCGCTCGTTCATAACCTATTTCCTGTTGTTTCGCCCGCCATTCTGCCCGTTTTACGCCAAGCAGGTATCCCAATTGTGATGACACTTCACAATTTCAGGATGGTGTGCCCCACTGGTCTGTTTTTTCTACGTGACACAATTTGTGAGCAATGCGGCGCGTCACAAACCAAGGAGTGGAACTGCGTGGCCAACAAATGTGAAGGCACGCGCGTGGGGAGTATTGCCTTTGCACTTCGCAGTTTTTGGGCTCGCGAACGAGGTTTATACTTGAACAACGTATCGACTTTTATCGCCTTGTCGGAATTTCAACGTCAGAAATTGGGGCAATATGGCCTTCCGCTCGACAATACGGCGGTGGTGCCTAATCCAGTTGATTTTATTGATCCATCGGCACAAAAAACTGATATTGAGCGGGGTAACTTTATCGGAATGGTTGGTCGTTTGTCGGTCGAGAAGGGAGTTTCGCTCCTTTTCAATGTTGCCGAGCGGCTGCCCAACGTCAGTTTTCGTGTGGCTGGGGCTGTGACGGCTTCGGATGAAATTATGGCTCGAATGCCACCAAATATTGAATTACTAGGGGTTTTGGATCGCGCGGCGCTCGATGAATTTTACGCCACGGCGAGAGCTGTGGTCAGCACTTCGATCTGTTACGAAACTTTCGGTCTCGCCATTGCCGAGGCTATGGTTCGCGGAGCGGTGGGCATTGTGCCACGCTTGGCGGCGATGGCCGACTTGGTGGACGATGGGCGCGTGGGGATGATCTACCCTTCGGGCGACGGTTGGGCGTTGGCTCGCGTGATCGAACAGATTATGGACGATGATGCGCTGGTGGCTAAGCTATCAATTCTAGGGCGCGAATACATCCTCCGCCAATATTCCACCGAGGCTTATTACGAAAATTTATATCGTCAAGTCGAGCTTCTCACGCAGGTTAAGTAGCTCTGGATTAACGTCTACCAAATATTGCAAACGCTGCTCAATTGTCACGGGTCGCGATGGGGCACTTTCGACGACCGCCTCCTCGATTTCTAGATTGATGCGCACACCTAGCAAATCCAACACATCACGCTCAACGTCTTGTTTGGCCATCTGTAATTCGCACACCAAAGACTCGCCATCCACTATGATCACCAAACGCGAACCCTCGATACGGTGCATAGACAAAGCGGTGGCAATACGCAACCGATTGCGCGAATGCCACAGTTCGATCACTTTGGCCATACCACGAGTCAAAATTTCAGCTATTTGAGCTTCTGTTCTTGTTTCAATCGCAGGCGTTACCGTATTATTTTGCGACACATCAACTTGATTGTCAACAACTTTCGGCGCATTGATCGACAGACCAAGCACCGAACGTGGAGTTCCAATAACGGTGGGCGACGTGGCAGCAGGTTTTTCAGTGGTGGTGGCAATCGGTTGCTGAATCTTTGGTTCCACAATTTTTTGTTCCACAATAGGTTTAGGCGCAGCAAGCACAACCGTTGGCGCGGTAGCCACCACTTCCACCTTGGGTAACACAGCTCGTTCGGGCGGCGTACCCTTCAAACCACACAGCTTCATCAGAGCCAGTTCGGCGTGCAGGCGGCGCGAAGTTGCTGTACGAAATCCGCCATCGGTCAGGCTCAAAAGATTGATACCAGCAAAAATAAATGGCACATCGACCTTTGAGGCTTGCTCGATATAACGATTCGAGATCGCCGCCGTAACTTCCAAGAGCGACTGCGTTTGCGGATTTTTAGCCACCAGCAGCGACCGAAAATGGGAAGCCAAACCGCTAATAAAATGTTGCCCCTCGAACCCCTTGCTCAGCGTGGCATCAAAAAGCATCAGTAACGACGCATAATCACCCGCCACAGCCATATCGGTGGCCGAAAAGAAAGTATCGAAATCGAGCGCACCCACACTCTCGGCCACTCGAGAGTAGGTCAGAGTAGTGCCGCAGAACGAGACCACCATATCGAAAGTCGACAACGCATCGCGCATACCGCCATCAGCCTTTTGGGCGATAATATTGAGCGACTCTTCGTCGGCCGTAACTCCCTCTTGATCACATATATAACGTAGATACTCGACCGTATCTTCAACCCTTATACGGTTGAAATCGTAGCACTGACACCGCGAAAGAATGGTGGGCAAAATCTTATGCTTCTCGGTTGTGGCAAGGATAAAAATGGCGTGTGCAGGCGGCTCTTCAAGCGTTTTGAGAAAGGCATTGAAGGCGGCCGTGGAGAGCATATGCACCTCATCGATGATGTAAACGCTATACTTGCCGATTTGCGGAGCCACACGCACCTTGTCGATCAAAGCGCGAATATCGTCCACCGAATTGTTCGAAGCCGCGTCCATCTCGTGGATATTGAACGAACGATCCTTGTCGAAGGCCACACACGATTCGCACTTGCCACACGGCTCGAAATCGACGGTGGGATTGAGGCAATTTATCGAACGGGCAAAAATCCGCGCACAAGTAGTCTTACCCACCCCACGCGGACCCGTAAAAAGGTATGCGTGAGATAGTTGCTTCTTGGCTATCGCACCGAGTAAGGTCGTTGTGATGTGACTTTGACCAACAACCGAGCGAAAAGTCTGCGGGCGATATTTGCGCGCCGAAACGATAAATTCTTGCGCCATGGTTATACTTTTTCTATCGCGATGGATAGGTTTATATCATCTATTTCGATCGGCGTACAGAGCTCATCATCCACCGTAATCAAGTCGACACCAAGCGTTTGAGCCTTAATATACTCGGTCCATTCGCTCACCGCTTCGTCAGTTGCCGCATTGCTTTGCACTTTGATTTTCACCCGATCCGTGACATTAAATCCACTATCTTTACGAAGATTTTGTACTCGATTCACGATTTCGCGTGCGATCCCCTCTTTTTTCAATTCGGGCGTAAGCTGAATATCGAGCGCAATAGTGAGCCGCCCTTCGGTGGCAACCAACCAGCCAGGCATATCGTTAGACGAAATTTCGACATCGTCCGCCGTGATCTCAATCGACTGATCACCAACGATAAGCGCAAAATGTTTGTCGGCTTCCAGCTGGGCAATTGCATCTTGATCCATCGCGGCGATGGCGGCAGCGATTGGTTTCATCAGAGCACCGTGTTTTTTGCCCAGCACTGGGAAAATCGGCTTGATGAGCTTGGTGATCACCCCGCGGGTATCGTGGATATACTCGATCTGCTTCACATTGACCTCGCTCTTGATCAGATCTTCGAGCGCGACTAGATTCTTTTGTAAATCACTGTCCAGCACTGGAATAACCATCTTCGAAAGCGGTTGACGCACCTTGATGGCCACTTTGCGCCTGAGGGCCAACACCATCGAAGTGGCGCGTTGAGCTACCTCTTGACGAGCCTCTAACTCACTGTCAATCAAATCGGTATTAGCCTCTGGAAATTTCGCCAAGTGAACCGAACCTTCGCCACCAAGATCCGCAAAAAGCCGCTCGGCCATAAAAGGAGCTATCGGGGCAATCAACTCACTGATAGTGATCAAGCACTCGTGCAGCGTTTGATAGGCAGCTAATTTGTCGGTTGTCATCTCGCCACCCCAGAATCGTTTGCGGTTCAGACGCACATACCAATTCGATAGATTTTCGCCCACAAAATCGGATATTTTACGCGCAGCCGGTGTCGGATCGTAATCCTCCAAGCGCGCGGTAACTTGCTCGACCAGAGTGTTCAGCAGCGAAATAATCCAGCGATCGATCTCGGGACGATCACCGTAAGCCACCTGCGGCTCATCGCCCGTGTAGCCATCCACATTGGCATAGAGCGCCATAAAACTGTATGTATTATAGAGTGTACCGAAAAATTTGCGGCGCACTTCATCGACCCCAGCCTCGTCAAATTTTAGATTATCCCACGGCTGAGAATTGCTGATCATATACCACCTGACGGCATCGGCACCGAATTTTTCGAGCGCCACAAACGGATCGACTCCGTTGCCCAAACGCTTGGACATTTTATTGCCATTTTTGTCGAGCACCAAACCGTTGGAAATAATGTTTTTGAAGGCCACGCTATCGAAAAGCATCACCCCCAGCGCGTGAAGCGTGAAAAACCAGCCGCGAGTCTGATCGACCCCCTCGGCAATGAAATCGGCAGGGAATTGTTCCACCTTGCCACCCATATAGTGATTCTGGGCGTAAGGCATCGCCCCACTATCGAACCACACGTCGATCAAATCACTCTCGCGACGCATCTTTTCGCCACGCGAAGAGACCAGCACCACATCGTCCACATAAGGGCGGTGAAGGTCGGTGATCGTGAAATCGGAAGCCATAAAACCAGCCGCCTTCGCCTTTTCAATCTCTTGACCCAACTCGTCCACCGAACCGATGCACTTCAATTCCGAGTAATCCTCGGTAGCCCAAATAGGCAGCGGAGTACCCCAATAACGCGAACGCGAAAGATTCCAATCCACTAGATTTTCGAGCCACTTGCCAAAACGCCCAGCCCCAGTCGAGGCGGGGTGCCAATTGATGGTATTGTTGAGCTCAATCATCCGATCCTTGACGGCCGTGGTGCGGATAAACCACGAATCGAGCGGATAGTAAAGCACTGGTTTATCGGTACGCCAACAGTGAGGATAGGAGTGAGTATGTTTCTCGATTTTATAGACCTGACCTCGCTCTTTGAGCCACATAGCCACCTCGACATCCAGCGTCTCATCCTTGTCTGTCTTTGTGGAATCGTATGCGTTTTTGACAAATTTACCCGCCCAAGAAGCGTATTCATCGGCCACAAAAGAGGCAACATAAGTTGGATCGAGATCTTTGATTTCGAAGAATTTACCATTACGATCCACCATCGGCGCCATCGAGCCACCAGCATCCACCACCATCAGCGGTGCGATGTCATTTTGTTTTGCCACCCGATCATCATCGGCTCCGAAAGTAGGCGCAATGTGCACTATCCCCGTACCATCTTCGGTGGTCACAAAGTCACCACAAATCACCTTAAAGGCATCCTTGCCGCCCGTTGTGTCGGGTTTGATCCACGGCATCAACTGCTCATAAGGCATCCCTTCCAAATCACTCCCCTTCATTCGGCTCAGAATTTCATACTCGTTTTTGCCCATCACAGCCGCCACCAACTTCTCGGCCAAGATCACCTCGACCATCGCTTTGGAGTATGGATTAATGGTACGCACCCGCACATAATCGACCCCCGCACCAACAGCCAAAGCCGTGTTGCTAGGCAAAGTCCAAGGAGTGGTGGTCCAAGCAAGGAAATAGAGATTCGCCTCGCCCGCCACACGAAACTGCGCAATGCAGGTGGTGTCCTTCACATCACGATAGCAACCCGGTTGGTTCAATTCGTGGTTCGACAGCCCAGTGCCAGCGGCAGGCGAATAGGGTTGAATGGTGTAACCTTTATAAAGTAGATCCTTGTCAAAGAGCACTTTGAGTAGGTGCCACAGAGTTTCGATATAGTTGTTTTCGTAGGTGATGTAGGGGTGATCCATATCGACCCAATAGCCCATTTTTTCGGTCAAATCGCGCCACAAAGCGGTGTATTTCATCACATCCGCGCGGCACTCTTTGTTGTAATCTTCGATGGAGATCGTATGCCCGATATTTTCTTTGGTGATGCCGAGTTTTTTCTCCACCCCTAGTTCGACAGGCAAACCGTGGGTATCCCAGCCCGCTTTACGCTCGACACGGAAACCTTGCTGAGTTTTGTAGCGACAAAAAATATCTTTGATCGTGCGCGCCATCACGTGGTGGATGCCCGGCACACCGTTGGCCGAAGGAGGTCCCTCGAAAAAAATATATTCAGGAGCGTCTGTACGCTCGGTCAGCGAATGAGAAAAAGTGTCGTTGGCTTTCCACTGCGCCAATATTTCGGCGGCAACTTGCGAGAGGTCGAGCCCATCGTACTGCTTGAATTTTTCCATAAAAAAAAGGCTATAAGACTACATTATTTGCGTGGCAAATATAACCATTTTTTCTGACAAAATCTGCCAAAGATTCTTCGCACCATCAAATGGATTGATTTTTGTGTATCTTTGTTTCACACATCATAGAAAACCAAAGATATGGAGCTCAAAAATCAAGTTCAAGCACAGAGAGATTTCTTCGCCTCGCGAGCCACTCTCCCCTATGAATTTAGGCGCGCAGCCCTCGAAAATCTACTCAAAGGAATAAAACGTCACGAGCAAGATATCCTCCAAGCTCTGTGGGTCGACCTTCGCAAATCGGAATTTGAGGCCTGGGGCACCGAAGTGGGAATCGTGGAGAGCGAAATTCGATATGCAATCAAAAACCTAAAAAAATGGATGCGTACTGGCAAACGCCCCACTCCACTGATGCTTTTCCCTTCGCAAAGCCGAATCGTGCAAGAGCCGCTGGGCGTGAGTCTGATTATTGCGCCGTGGAATTATCCGTTTCAACTGGTGCTTATGCCGCTCGTCGGCGCCATCGCGGCAGGTAATTGCGCGATAGTCAAGCCCTCGACCGCCGCGCAAGCAACAGCCGAAATATTGGAAAAAATAATCAACGAAGTCTTCGATCCAAATTATGTGAAGGTGATCAACGGCGAAAATTCACTCACCGACGAACTGCTCGCCGAGCGTTTCGATTATATTTTCTATACGGGCGGGATTGGATATGGCAAATATGTGGCAACGGCAGCAGCTAAACACCTAACGCCCACCACTTTGGAACTGGGCGGGAAGAGTCCGTGTATTGTGGCGCGCGATGCAGATATTGCTCTGGCCGCACGACGAATCGTGTGGGGCAAAATGCTCAACGCGGGGCAAACGTGCGTGGCACCCGATTATATTTTGGTCGATCAAGATGTCAAACAGAGCCTCGCCGAACACCTATGCGTGGAAATCGAGCGCCAATTTGGGAGCAATCCCCAACTGAGCCCCGATTATGCTCGGATCATAAACGATACACAATTCAAACGGTTGGTGAATCTGATGGGACAGGCCAATGTGATCTGCGGTGGGCAAACCGATGCCGCTCAGCGATATATCGCCCCCACGGTGATGGATCAAGTGGACATAAAAAGCGAGTTGATGACGAGCGAAATTTTCGGACCACTGCTGCCCATCGTCGGTTTTGACAACATCGATCAAGCGATCGATTATGTGGTGAAGGGCGAAAAACCGCTGGCTCTATATTGTTTCACTAAAAGCAAACAAACCGCCAAACGAATTATTCAACACACATCATCTGGCGGGGCGTGTGTGAACGATGTGGTGGTTCACGTTGCCTCCACTTATCTGCCCTTTGGCGGAGTTGGGCTCAGCGGCTGGGGCACATACCACGGCAAGGCGACTTTCGACACTTTCAGCCACGCGCGCGCCGTGATCTCAACGACAACGGCAATAAATATAAACGTAAAATTCGCGCCCTACCTCAATCGAATCAAGATACTCAAACGCTTTATGTAGAGTTATTTTAGAAGCTGTTTAGGGGGCTTCTAAAAATTAGATTTTTCAAGGCGGACAGCGCCGAAAAAGCAATTTTTAGAAGTCGCCTTTAAAGCTTGAAAGAGAACGCCACACCGGCTTTGTATGGGATCCATTCGCCACTCTTGTTCCAGTCGGCATAACGCCCACCGTTGAGCGTGTCATAACCGATATACCAGCCCAGATGCCAACCGCCTGCCAGATAAAAGTCTATCGACCATCGTTTGCCGATGGGCAGTTGGTAGCCCAGCGTGAGGCCATAACTCATCCCGATGCCCTCTTGAACATCGGTAGCTGGGTGATCCCACTTGCTGACCCGATATTGATCAAAAGCACCATAAACACCAACATAAAAGCCACGAAAGGCCACTTTTGGATAGTAGCGAAATTCGGCAATCGCCTGACCGCCCAAGTACGGACGACCAGCAATCTCTGCCCAAGGCGAAAAAACTAAGTCGCCATTGAAGGTGAAATGTTTGTCGATTTTGGTCTCCACCGACATATTGATCACCCCTACCGCCCAATACAGAGCGTTCCATTTGAGAGCCGTTTTGTACTCTTTTTGCTTAGGCTCAGCCCCACTCACACCCGATGTCTGGGCGCGCGAAGCGAGCGGAGCGACAACCATTAGCGCCACAATCAGCAGACCAAAAAGACAATTATTTCTATTTTTCATTATTATTGATTTTTTATAAAGTGTTCGGCATATACCTTTGCGATGCCATCTTCGAGTTCGATTTTTGGAGCCCACCCCATTGCGTGCAACTTGCTGCAATCCATCAATTTGCGCGGCATTCCATCTGGTTTTTCGGTATTCCATTTCACGGCACCAGTGTAGCCCACAACGCGTCTAACTATTTGCGACAACTCTTTGATGGATAGTTCCTTTCCGCTACCGATATTGACGTGTTGCGCACCGTCATAATTTTCCATCACGAACACCGTAGCATCCGCCATATCGTCGGCGTGCAAAAACTCACGCCTCGGAGCACCAGTACCCCAAAGCTCTACAAAAGGCGCGCCAGAAAGCTTAGCCTCGTGGAATTTGCGTATCATCGCCGGCAGAACGTGGGACGAGGTGAGATCATAATTATCGCCCTGGCCATAGAGGTTTGTGGGCATCACGCTCACAAAATCACAACCATACTGCGCTCGATAGGCCTCACACATTTTGATCCCTGCGATTTTGGCGATCGCATACGGTTCGTTGGTCGGTTCGAGCGCCCCGGTGAGCAGCGCATCCTCGCTCATTGGCTGGGCTGCCAACCGCGGGTAGATACACGACGAGCCGAGAAACATCAACTTACGAACCTCATTCACATAAGCCGAATGAATGACATTCATCTCGATCATCATATTTTCATAGACAAACGCCCCGCGCTCGATACTATTGGCAACGATTCCGCCCACCTTAGCCGCCGCCAAGAAGACATAATCGGGCTTTTCGAGTTCAAAAAATTTCGCTACCGCCGCCTGGGATGTCAAATCGAGTTCGGCGTGGGTGCGGAGCACAAAGTTCGAGAAACCACGCGAACGCAAATTACGCAAAATGGCAGAACCAACCATCCCACGATGGCCAGCCACATATATTTTAGCCTCTTTTTCCATAACAATCTAAGAATCTGTTTTAATTTCTTTCCAGCATTTTATTACCACTCTTTTTGTCCTC
>JAVXIH010000014.1:0-26887 GCA_036648455.1 Mucinivorans sp. | reverse complement strand
CTGCTATTTTTGAGGCTGTTTTTTCTATGATTTGCCGAGATAGTAGTGGACTACAGATCAAAAATCAGCGGAAAAAGAGTGGTAATAAAATGCTGGAAAGAAATAAAAACAGTTTCTAAATAAAAATCATTACCTTTGCCGCCGTATTTACGGGGTGCTTAATAGTTGGAACGACGAAAGTCAACCGATTTAAGCTGAGATTAAACCCATTGAACCTGATGCGGGTAATGCCGACGAAGGGAAAAATGACGATTTTTTGAGAAGCCCCCTTGTGTGATTTTGGATTATGTCCGATCATCTAAGGGGGCTTTCTTTTATAAAAATCATTCTCGCAAGTAACAAAAAACACCCTTTTTTGTTAATTTTTTAATTTCATCAGATGAAAAACATTTTCTCGATTTTCTTGTGCCTTATTTTGGGGCTCACCGCCATCAAGGCACAGAACACAACCAAACCAGCCAAGAAAGACACAACGATCCGCATCCAAGATGTGGTGATCGTTGCCACACGTGCCACCGCGCGCACACCGCTAACCTTTTCGACTCTGAATCGCGATGCGATCAGCACGCTCAACACTGGGGCGATGGACCTGCCATTTTTGCTGCTCAACACCCCTTCGGTGGTTGTCACTTCGGATGCTGGGGCTGGCGTGGGCTACACGGCAATCCGTATCCGCGGCACAGACCCTTCGCGTATCAACGTCACAGCCAACGACATACCGACTGCCGATGCCGAATCACATTCACAATTTTGGGTCAACGTACCCGACTTAGCCTCTTCGATCGAGGATATTCAAATCCAACGCGGGGTGGGTAGCTCGACCAACGGAGCGGGTGCTTTCGGGGCGAGTATCAATATTCGCACCGCCGCGCCGCTACTCAAACCATCGGCCGAGGTCGAGGGAGCATACGGATCATTCAACACTCACCGCGAAATGGTGCGTGTGGGCACTGGTCTGTTGGGTGGTCACTTTGCTTTCGATGCCCGTCTGTCGAATATTGAGTCGGATGGTTACATCGACCGCGCATCGACCGATCTCAAATCATACTTTGTCCAAGGGGCGTATTACGGCAAATCGACCACCGTCCGCTTTATAACCTTTGGCGGGCGCGAAAAAACTTATCACGCTTGGAACGGGATCGACAGCGCTCAATTGGCCACCAATCGTCGTTACAATCCAGCCGGCGAAATTAAAAATGCAGCGGGCGAAGTGATCGGCTTCTACGACAATCAGACCGACAACTACCGCCAGACCCACTATCAACTGCTATTCGATCAACGCCTGGGTAAACGTTGGGACCTATCGCTCCGACTGCACTACACCGATGGCGCGGGATACTACGAAGAGTATAAAAACGAACGCAAGCTGGCCGAGTATGGACTCGCCCCATTTATGCATCTGGGTAAAGAGGTGACCAAAAGCAACCTTGTGCGCCGCAAGCAGATGGCAAATGGCTTTGGTGGCGGCGTGTGGGCGGTTAATTATCGCGCACCGAAAATCACAGTCACCCTGGGTGGGGCAGCCAACCAATATGGCGGCACTCACTTTGGGAATGTAACCTGGATCCAGAACTATGTAGGTCCGTGGCAACCAGATCACGAATATTACAAAAATAAGTCGGTCAAAAATGATGTGAACGTCTATCTGAAAGCTTCATACCAAGTGATCGACAAACTGAATCTCTATGCCGATGTGCAGTATCGCCACGTGGGACATACCATCAAGGGCAAGAACGACAATTGGGATTTCAACGTGGACGAGATGCAAAAAATCGATGTGGCTCGATATTTCAACTTTTTGAACCCCAAAGCGGGTCTCCACTATCAGATCGATGCCCACAACGCCCTCTACGGCTCGTTTGCCATCGCCCACAAAGAGCCAACGCGCAACAATTACACCGATGCCACAGAGGGAATCACTCCACGCGCCGAACGATTGATGGATGGCGAACTGGGTTACACCCTGGCCACCAAAAAAGTAAGCGCCGCCGCCACGCTGTATTATATGAGCTACAAAGATCAACTGGTGCTCACGGGGCGCACCAACGACATTGGCGAACCACTGACCGAAAATGTGGAGCGCAGTTTCCGTGCGGGTCTTGAACTTTCGGTCGGTTGGCAAATCATTCCGTGCCTGAGATTCGATGCCACTGCCACTTTCAGCCGCAACCGTATACTCGACTACACCGAATATGTGGATAATTATGATAAAAATTACGAGCCGCTCTACACCCAAACGGCGCTCAAAGTGGGCAATACCGATATTTCGTTTTCGCCCTCCATCACTGCCGCTGGCACATTGGCCTTCAATATGCGCGGTTGGGGTGCGTCGCTCACCACTCAATTCGTGGGCAAGCAATACCTCAACAACGCGATGCAAGAACGTGCCAAGTTAGATCCATACTCGGTCACTAATTTTGTGGCAAGTTATTCATTCAACTCCATTCCCGTGCTGCGCAATATCACCTTGTCGGTGGCGGTGAACAATATTTTCAACCGTATGTATGTCAGCAACGGGTGGGCGAGCAACTCATTCGTGGTCAACGGCCAAGGTGGGGGCCATCGCGATTCATACGCTGGTTACTTTGCCCAAGCAGGGGTCAACGCGATGGGACGAGTGTCAATTCGATTCTAACCAAATGAACTACCTAGAAATAATTGGAGTAGCTGTTGGCTTGATATACCTTTACTGGGAATATCGAGCCAATGCTCTACTATGGCTCGCGGGGATCGTGATGCCAGCCATCTACATCATCGTCTACTACGATGCTGGTTTTTATGCCGATATGGCAATCAACATCTACTACCTTGCCGCGAGCCTCTACGGCCTGTGGTTTTGGCTCCGCAAAAGCGAGGGCGGCCAGGCTAGAACTATCACCCACACCCCGCGCAAATATATCGCGCCCTGTGTGGTGGTGTCGGTTGTGCTGTGGGTTTCGATTTGGTGGGTGCTCGATCGATTTACTGATTCCACGGTCGCCGTGGGCGACAGTTTCACAACGGCGCTCAGCGTGGTGGGGTTGTGGCTGCTGTCGCGCAAATACCTAGAACAGTGGCTTGTGTGGATCGCTGTGGATGTGGTTTGCGCGGTGCTCTACCTCCAAAAAGATCTCGCCCCAACGGGGTGGCTCTATGCGCTCTACACAATTATTGCTATCTTTGGCTATTATAAATGGAGAAAAATGATGCGCGATGACACAAAAAAATAGTGTGGTTATATTGGCCGACGGCAGTTTCCCGACTGGGTCCCAGGCGATGACAATATTAAAGAGCGGCTTACCGATCGTCTGTTGCGACGGGGCGGTGGATGCGCTGGTGAGCCACGGCCAGGAGCCGTGGGCGGTGGTTGGCGATTGCGATTCGATCAGCCCCGAGAGCGCCGCTCGATTTGCCGCAATCTTGCACCGCGATCCCGATCAACAGACCAACGATCTGACCAAAGCCGTGGAATATTGCATCGCTCACCATCTGACCGACATCACGATTTTGGGTGCCACGGGGCGACGCGAAGATCACACGCTGGGCAATATCAGTTTGCTGGCCGATTATTCACTTCGTGCCAATGTTCGGATGGTGAGTGACTATGGTGAGTTTCGCGCCATCAGCAGTCCGACTACCTTTCGGGGTAAGCCTGGCGATCAGGTTTCGATTTTTGTACTCGACCCCACGGCCACCGTGCATTACCAAGGGTTGCTCTATACCTTACCCGAGTCCAGGGCTCGCAGTTGGTGGAGCGGCACGCTCAACGAAGTGACGGGGGATAGTTTCACAATCGACACTCACGTGGCCACTATTGTTTTTAGAGTATTCTGATGGTGAGTTTCCTGCTTGATTTTTAGAAGCCCACTAAAATAGATTTTTAGTGGTTAGAAACGAAGCGAGCCATCAAATCGCGCATCGCCATCGCCGCACGTCCACGGTGCGATATGGTGTTTTTCTCATCATTTGTCATCTGGGCAAAGGTTAGATCGCTGCCCTCGGGCACAAATATCGGATCATAACCAAAGCCACCATCACCACGCGGCTCGAAAATTATCGTCCCATCGACCCGACCCTCAACGCAATATTCCATCCCATCTATAATGAGCGCGATCACCGTGCGAAACCGCGCACTACGATCATCCTTGCCCGCCAATCGGCTCAGGAGCAAGGCCATATTGGCCGCGCTGTCGTGACCTAGGCCAGGGGCATAACGCGCCGAACGGACACCTGGCTCGCCACCCAAAGCCGCCACTTCAAGCCCCGTGTCGTCAGCAAAACAGTTGCTCCCAGTGTGTTCATACACATAGCGCGCCTTCTGCAAGGCGTTACCTTCCAACGTGGCAGCGGTTTCGGGAATCTCTTGCGTGATCCCGCAATCAATCAGCGTACGCAACACGATCTGATCGCCCAAAACAGCACTAATCTCTTCTAATTTGTGCTTATTAGCAGTGGCAAAAATAAGTTCCATTGATATAAATAATGTTTAGATTAACAAAGATAGCTATAAAATTTGGGTTTTAGAGAAAAATAGTTAACTTTGCGGATTGTAAAATATATGTAATCCCATAAATTCCTCATAAACAATGCAGAACAAAGGCGCTATTAAATTTTTGGCCATAATGCTAGCGATAGCTTGTGCCTTCCAACTCTCGTTCACTTTTGTGACCAACGGAGTGAACAAAAAAGTCGAGTCGTTGCCCATAGAGCAGCAAGCGGCATACCTCGATTCGATGAAAAGCGAGGTCATTTACAATATAGGTATAGTCAAATACACCTATGCAGAATGTCAGGAAAGGGAGATCAACCTTGGGCTCGACCTTCGAGGCGGGATGAACGTGACGCTCGAAATCGCTGTCGAAGACATCCTTAAAGCTCTGAGCGACAATTCGCACGATCCAGCCTTCCTGAAGGCTATGGCCGATGCCAAAAAAGCGCAATCTGGTTCGACAAGTGACTTTTTGACCCTCTTTGCTAACGAATATCAAACCGCAAACCCATCGGGTCGACTAGCCTCGATCTTTGGAACATATGATCTGCGTGAGAAAATCACCCCATCATCAACCAACGAACAGGTGATCGAAGTACTCAAAAAAGAGAGCGAAAGCGCTATTGCGAACTCGTTCAACGTGTTGAGCAACCGTATCGACCGTTTCGGTGTGATCCAACCAAACATTCAACGACTAGACAATTCGGGTCGTATTCTGGTTGAATTGCCAGGGGTCAAAGATCCTGAACGCGTGCGTAAACTGCTCCAAGGAACAGCGAACCTCGAATTTTGGGTAGCTTACACCGCCAAAGACGTGTTGCCAATGTTGGCCGCCGCCAATCAAACAATCGTTGCGATGGCCGCAAACCCTGTGGCTGCCGCTGATTCAGCACTCGTTGATTCGACTGCCATCGCAATGGCTGCTGCCGATTCGACAATCGAAAAAGATGTTAAGGCAGAACAAAAACAAGATAATATCATTTCGGCTCTCGGTGGCACTCAAAACGTGAGCGACACAACGACAGCTGGTGTCAATAAGGGTCTATTCGGTGTGTTCCAACCTTTGGAAGGCGACACCCCAACCATCGGTATGGCTCGTTCATACGACACAACTAAGGTAAATACTTACCTCAATATGCCACAAGTTAGATCACTCTTTCCTCGTGATCTGAAATTTATGTGGGCTATCAAGGGTACCGATAAAACTAACACTATCTACGCTCTGTATGCCATCAAAGGCTCATCGGACGGCAAGGCTCCGCTCGACGGCGGCGCGGTGGAAGACGCTACGGGCGAACACGCTCAACAAGGTTCAGAATCCGAAGTTTCGATGGTGATGAACGCGGCTGGTGCCAAAACTTGGGCTCGATTGACATCCGACAATATCGGTGGTTATATTGCTATCGTTCTCGATAATTACGTTTATAGCTGTCCTCGCGTTAATGGCGAGATCACTGGCGGTCGTTCATCGATCACTGGCGGTTTCTCGATCACCGAAGCAAAAGACTTGGCCAACGTGCTTAAATCTGGTAAGTTGCCAGCTCCGGCTCGTATCGTTCAAGATACAGTGGTCGGCCCAACGCTCGGTCAAGAGTCGATCGATGCTGGGATGGGTTCGTTTATTCTGGCCTTCGTATTGGTGCTTCTCTATATGATCTTCTTCTACAACAAGGCGGGTATGGTGGCTTCGGTGGCTCTGACGGCCAACTTGTTCTTCCTCTTTGGGGTGCTCGTTAGCTTTGGTGCGGTGTTGACCTTGCCTGGTATCGCTGGTATCGTGCTCACGATGGGTATGGCCGTCGATGCGAACGTGATCATATATGAACGGGTCAAGGAGGAACTCCGAGGGGGCAAGGGGCTCTCGCTCTCGCTGGCCGACGGTTTCAAGAACGCATATTCTGCCATTATTGATGGTAACGCAACAACCCTGATTACGGGTATCGTGCTCTTCTTCTTCGGTTCGGGTCCAGTTCAAGGTTTCGCAACCACACTCATCATCGGTATCATTACTTCACTTTTCTGTGCAATCTTCATCACCCGCTTGATTTTCAACTGGATGATCGCCAAGAAATATGACATCACCTTCTCTAACAAGTTGACGGCAAACTTCCTTGAAAGCACTAAGATCAACTTCATCAAGGCTCGTAAATATACCTACGCTATTTCGATTATCCTCTTCACAACGGTTATCGTTTCGCTCGCCGTACGCGGTTTGAGCTACGGCGTTGACTTCTCGGGTGGCCGGTCGTATGTGGTTCGTTTCGACAAACACGTCACCGACAACCAGGTGCGTGAGGCTTTGGGCAAAGTGTTTACTGATGGTCTGGAAGTTAAACAATTCGGTACACAAGATCAGCACCAAGTGCGTATCACAACACAATATAAATACGCTGACGATGGCGAAGGGGTGACTGGCGAAATCAATACAATGATGTATCAGGCTCTCGCTCCGCTATACACTGGGTCGATTTCGGTGGAAGATTTCACAACAACAGTCAAAAACCCACTCGGTATTATATCGGCCGAAAAAGTCGGTCCTTCGATCGCTCACGACATCAAGGTGAACTCGTTTATCGCGGTGATCTTCGCTCTGATTGCCATCGGGATTTATATCGCGCTACGATTCAAAAACTGGCAATTCGGTATGGGTGGTGTTGTTTCGTTGCTCCACGACTCGGTGATCACAATCGGGGTGTTCTCTCTCCTATACGGGGTTCTGCCTTTCAACTTAACTGTCGATCAGTCCTTTATCGCCGCCATTCTGACAATCATCGGTTATTCGATCAACGATACCGTGATTATCTTCGACCGTATTCGTGAAAATATGCACCTCTTCCCTCGCCGTTCGACGGAAGATAATATGAATAACGCTATCAACCAAACGCTGGCTCGTACTGTCAACACAGCAGGTACGACAATCGTTGTACTGTTGGCAATGTTTATTTTCGGTGGTGAAGTAATACGCGGGTTCATTTTTGCGTTATTATTCGGAGTCGTGATTGGTACCTTCTCTTCGATCTTCGTTGCAACTCCAATTGCATACGATTTGTTGAACAAGAAAGCCAAGAAAGAGGCTGCAAAAGAACTTGAAAATACAAAATAGTGACTTTTCTGTTAATAATTCTTATAGTGGTAGTTGGTATGTGGCTCCTTAGGAGACTACTACCACTGCTGCTTATGGGTCTTATGTCGCGCGCTGCCAAGCGTGGTAAGGCCACCTTCTACACCAATGTTCCTCCGGGGGCTGGTCCACAAGGGGCAAATCAAACTAAGTCTTCGAAAAAAGAGGGCGAGATAACAATCAAAGTTCCCCAAGACGTTGCCGAAAAAGGGATGTCGAAAACTATCGGGGATTATGTGGATTATCAAGAAGAAAAATAGAGGCGACGGCTGAAAATTACTTTTTCATCGTTGAGAAGCTGAACTTCTTAGGCAACAAAAAGGAAATCATTGAGAAATGGTTTCCTTTTTTGTTTCCTTATTAGTGGCATAGCTTTTGCATCATCTCGCTGATAACACAAAACTCACAGCGATGAAAAAGATATTGTTTCTGACCTTGATCGCACCACTAATGGTTGTTAGTTGCCATCGAGATACAACTATTTGCCAAGATCCGAATCCGCCGCTCGAATTCGGAACAATAAAATTCACTGCCCTGCAAGCCAACAAGGCCTACACCGGGGCGCTGGAAATGTTCCCGTGCAAAGCCAACACAACACTCTATGTGGGTAACTATATACGGGAAAAAGTGTCGGTGATCAACCCTTCGTGCGTGGTGAACCAGGGGATGATCACCACTTGGGGCTATCAATTATGGCTGCCCTTGGGCTCATACAATATGGTGTATTGGGGTGTGGGCAATAGCCAAACATACGGCGCGAGTATGGTGGAGCAACCCACGTTGACCCTTGGGGGTGATGTGTCAACTCTCTTCTGGTCGTTGAAAATCAACGCCGATCAGACAACGTATATGCCAGTGCTGGATCAAGTGATGGCGGTGCAAAATGTAGCTATTGGCGGGTCATCGCTGAGCGTCAATCTGGCGCGAATGGTGGCGGGGCTCAATGTGGTGATCAAAAACAGCACGGCAAAACCGCTCGACACATCGATAAATTCGATCGAGGTAATGGTTGGAGGAATAGCCGAGAAACTGAATTTTGTGACTGGCGCGCCAATCAATCAGACAAAAACGGTGCGCTTTGCACTGACCATCGACCCGAAAAATCGCACACAAGCATCGAACCAAACGGCAATGCTATATCCTTCGATACAAATGCCGCAAATTGTGATAAATATTTATTTGAGCAACGGGCAGAAAAAAAGCTACGAAACGAAACTCAAAAACGCCTTCACGGCCAACTCCATCCAAACGATAACCATTCTCATCGGCGACATTCTGGCCTCAGACCCAACGAGCACAGCCTTCACCATCGACCACTGGCAAGAGACGAGCCAAACGATCGACGTGCCTCTTATCTAGAAACGCCCTAGGTGACTTCTAAAAATTGCTTTTTCGGCGTTGGACTGCGGATCGAATAGTCCTCATTTACAGCGAGTAAACTGCGGCTTATCGACCTTGTCCGCCTTGAAAAATCTAATTTTTAGAAGCCCCCCCTAGCTAACGGCAATCAGAACCAATATTTGAGCCGACAACACACGCAGGAACATTGTCAACGGATAGACGGTCGCATAAGCCACCGAAGCCTTGTCGTTGGACGAAGTGCCATTGGCGAAAGCCAGCGCGGGAGGATCGGTCATACTGCCCGACAGCAAACCCATCAGCGTATTGACATCCAACTTGTAACGCCACAAGCCTATCAAACCAACAATCAGTAGCGGCACCACCGTGATAATAAGACCGTAGAGCACCCACCAATATCCGCCATTGAGAACCGTGTCGACAAACTTTTCGCCCGCGCCAAGCCCTACTGCCGCCAGAAATATAGAGATCCCAATCTCGCGAATCATCATATTTGCGCTCGGGGTGGTGAAAGTCACTATTTTATAGCTCGGCCCAAAACGACCGATCAAAATGGCTACAATCAACGGACCACCAGCCAAACCAAGTTTGACGGGCTGCGGAATCCCAGGAATGAGAAATGGAATCGAACCAACCAAGACACCCAGAAAAATACCAAAGAAAATAGGGAATAAATTAGGCGAATTAAGCCGCTTGACCGAATT
Organism: Mucinivorans sp.; assembly: GCA_036648455.1. Lineage (GTDB taxonomy): Bacteria > Bacteroidota > Bacteroidia > Bacteroidales > Rikenellaceae > Mucinivorans. Next base: position 17,235 of record JAVXIH010000014.1, on the reverse strand, counting down.
GCCGAGCAAGTCCGCCACCTTGGCTATCGAGGCTTCATTACCCACAACTGTCACCCTGTCACCAATTTGCAAACGCAAATCGGGCGAAGCCACTAGATCAATCTCGGCTCGATTGACACGCGTAATGTTGACCCCATAGAGCGAACGAATGTTCAAATCGCCAATACTACGCCCGTTGATCTTCGATTTTGTGACCACGATGCGCGTGTTGATCATATCGGGATTACCCTTGTCATTCAAATCAATATAAAATTCGACTTGCTCGCCAAAGAAAGCAATCAAGGGTTCAATACAATCTGGTGCCGTCACAATACGCAGAATATCAGAGCAATGCACAACAGAAGACTGAACGGCAATATCGACTTTATTGTCAGGATGAATGATGCGCGAAACGATGAATTTACGATTGACCAAACGACGAATTTCATTGAGCGACCGCCCCTCGATAGAAGGGTTGGTGACCTTGATACTCACACAACTAGGCTCGACATTCTGCTCGCCACTAGCCGCTTGGTTGCGGTTGAACTTATTGGCAAAGATAGATTTCATAAAAATCATCGAAACAATAATCCCAACCACACCCAGCGGATAGGCAACCGCGTAACCCATAGCGATGGTCGATGAATCATTGCCCGTGGAATCGAGGAAAGTTTGCTGCGCCGCACCCAAACCAGGAGTGTTGGTCACCGCCCCCGACAACACACCAACCATCGTGCTCAGACTCTCGCCCGAAACTAGGTGAATGCAGTAGGTGGTGATGCAGCCAAGCGCTACAATGCTTGCAGCCAGCATATTGAGCGTAAGCCCGCCCTTGCGTAGCGACGAAAAAAAGCCGGGGCCAACTTGTAGTCCAATCGAATAGACAAACAGAATTAGCCCGAGCTCTTTGGCGAAATGACCCACCTCGGGGGTGAGACACATCCCAAAATGAGAAAAAATGATCCCCATAAATAATATCCACGCAATACCAAAAGAGATTCCGCGAACACTTACCTTGCTCAACATCAGCCCCACAGCGATAGTCAAAGCAAGTATCAAGATCGAATGGGCGATCGAAGTAGAGAAAAAAAGGTCGTAAAGCCAAGTCATATCTTAAAAGAATTTAGTAATCCGAACTGGCAAAGATACAACATAATTTGTTAATTGCGAATTGAATAATTGATCACAAATATTTAAGGTGACTTCTGAAAATTGAATTTATCGATCCGAAGTGATTCGAAGTAGAACGATGAAAAGCAATTTTTTGAAGTCACCTCAAAAAAACAGACAAAGCGTGGCCAGGTCTATTTCTGATAAACTCTCACATAATCAATCCACATCGTGACTGGCAATTGAGCCTCGTTCACCGGGCCAACCCACGTGCCAGGCCCGCCAAGTTGTTGATCGATAAGGATGTAGAATGGAGTGGTGAATGGCCATTGACCCTCTTCTTTGGTGTCGATTTTCGGATAGACATAAGTTTGGACTCCGTTGACCGAATAGATCAATTCGGTTGGGGTCCACTCCACCGCGTAAATATTATACTCGCCATTGGTGATCTTACCTGTCGAGAAATTCTTCGGATGATCTTTCTTTTTCAATACGTGAGTGTAATATGAGTGAGTGGTTTGGTACACAAAATCATCAAAATTCAGGTGTTCCATAATATCCATTTCACCAGCTTTGGGCCAAACGCCTTTTTCGGGTAGCATCCAGAAAGCTGGCCACGCGCCTTGGATCGAACCAAGTTGTGCGCGGATCTCGACCTTGCCATAGAGGAACGAGAATTTACCTTTACTATACAGTCCACCAGTGAGATAACGCGCCGTATCGATGGTGCGATCAGGGTTCATCACCCCGTGCATCAGCACATTACCGTTGCAAAGCTGCACCAAATCCTCGCGCTCGCTCATATTAACATTCCAATGCGACTCGCCACGTGGAATGCGGCTCCATTTGCTCTGATCAATCTTAGTGCCGTCGAACTCGTCGTTCCAGATCATTCGATACTCCTTTTTTTCGACGTTCTGAGCCAAGCTACAAGCAGCAAACAGACTGAGTAGCAATGTGATGGTAATTTTCTTCATAGTTTTTATTTTTAATTATTTGAGTATTGTTTTTCATCGTATTTTCCCCGATAAGCGATCAAAAGCAGTGAATTTTGGTGTGAAATTATATTCTTCAAGCGGAGCGTACTCACAGTACGTGAGCATTGAAAAATATAATTTCGTGCCAAAAGTCGCCGCTTTTCATCGCTTATAGTGAATTTCGTGCCAAAAGTGGCCGCTTTTCATCGCTTATAGTGTTGGGATCTCGGTTATCGATCCATATCTATGATACTCGTGGGCGATACTCTGTTCTTTCAAATAGTGGAGCAATTCCACGCGTCCGCGACGGACAACAGGAGCGGTAGCAATATATTTATTCAGCCCGGCGGCGGCTTGGTAAATTTCGAGCGGAATGGATGGCGAGAGCACCCGAACACGATCATAAGAGGCGATGGAGGCGATAAATTCCCATAGATTTTGCTCAACAATTTGCCCATCCATCGAACGAAGGTCGTTAATCTTGGGATCCGAAGCATCGACAGAGACGGTGAGCGGAGTTCGCGCGATCGCAGCTGCCTTGAGCGCCAGTTTCACTTCGTCGATCGAATCAGCGGCCATCACCCGCAGCACCATTGACTTCAAAGGCAGATAACGGAAAATATTTTGCTCACCGTAGAGCTCTTTTTCATCACGAGCCTTCGCAAATTCTTCGGCATAAGCTCCCGCATAATCATCCACGGAATTGGAGGAAGCGAAGGTCATAAAAGAAGAAACGTAGTTCACGCCACCAGCTTTGATCCCGCCACCAAAGGCCGATAATTTCATGCCGCCAAATGGCTGACGCGAAACGATAGCACCTGTGATTGAGCGATTTATATAGAGATTACCAGCCACGATACGCGATTTCCATAGCTCTATTTCGCGCTCGTCGAGCGATTGTAAACCGCTAGTCAAACCGTAATCCAGCGACGATACCATATCGATCGCCTGGTCTAAGGTGTCGAAAACGGCAACCGAAAGCAGAGGCGCAAAAAGCTCGGTGCGGAACTCGAAATCATCGGGTGTCACACCCCAAAGAATCGTTGGACGGAGAATTTTATGATCGGCATCCACAAATTCAGGCGCTATGAGCCAACGCTTTGCGTTGAGCGGATTGGTCAGTGCGTGTTGCAACTTCTCGTTATCGGCGCTGATCATCGGCCCCACCATAGTGCCTAGATCCCACTGAGTGCCGGTGTGCATCGAAAGAGCGGCATCGCGTAATTTCTCTTTGAAAGTCGGATCGTCAAATATTTCGCGCTCAACAAGCAACAGCGAGCACGCCGAGCACTTCTGACCAGCATTGGAAAAAGCCGAGGCCACGGTGTTCATTATCGCCTTGTCGCGATCGCCAGATGAGGTCAGGATTATTGCGTTCTTGCCACCTGTTTCGGCCGACAGAGGCGTTGTGGGGCTCGAAATAGCAATTTTCTGAGCCGTATCTGTGCCGCCTGTCAAGACAATATGACGAACCGTAGGCGAAGTGGTCAACGCATTTTGAGCCGCACGATCGGCCGTCACCACAACTTGCAACGCTTCGCGCGGCACGCCTGCATCCCAAAAAGCACGTGCAGCCCAAATCATAACTTCGGCAGCCACGGTGGCTGGTTTGAGTATCACACGGTTGCCTGCCGCCAAGGCCGCCGACACCCCACCACAAGCAATGGCGAGCGGAAAGTTCCACGGCGAAAGAACCAGCACCGTCCCCTTGGCACGGTGGGTAAGGTCGGGGATGGTGTCAAAAATCTTCATCGATCGCGGATAGAAACGGCAAAAATCGACCGCTTCGCTCACCTCCACATCACCCTCGGTGATGGTTTTGCCTGTCACGGCAGCCATCAACCCAATCAGATCGCCGCGCCGTAGAGCTAGATTTTCGGCCGCGCGATCTAAAATCTCGGCTCGATGTTCGAGGCTCGTCGCCCCCCAACCACTCGGATCACTATCGGCCGTGGCAAGCACCGCCTTGATCTCGTCGGCCGAGAGTTTGCTCTGTTCGGGCAGCATAACGTGCTCCCATTTCTTGACTATCCCTTCCGCCCAACGTTGCGAAGACAGAAGGTCGAAATTGGTATCGGGCTCATTGACGAATTTTTCGCCCACCTGCTGCACCACATCATTGAGCCGATCTTGTTTGCGAGTAGCGCCCAGCGTGACACGCTCTTTCATCGCGTAGGCATCCTGGAATTGACGAGTGAGGAACTTCCATTCCTTGCTATCAGCCTTCAAACCAAACGAATAGCTTAGGAAATTTTCGGGCCCTGTGTTTTCGTCCAACCGACGAACCAAATACGAAACCGCGTTCAGAAAATGTTCATCGCTCACCACCGGGGTGTAAAGTATGATTTTAGCCCCATAAGAAGCCATAGCCCGCCAAAGATTAGGTGCCATTCCTTCCAGCATTTCAAAGGTCACATAATCCTCGACACCAGCATTTTGAGCCGTGAGAAACGCGTAACCAATCGAGAATAAATTGTGTGAAGCCACGCCTAAATGCAGAACCTTCACATTCTCGGGCCTTAACCCAATATCCAACAAGTGCAAATAGGCTGCATCGACCTCGGTTTTAGACGAGCGCACCGGATTTTCCCACCCGCGGAGCGAACTCACAACGCTCTCCATCTGCAAGTTAGCGCCCTTCACCAGGCGCATCTTGATGGGCGATCCGCCGGTGGCAACACGGTGACGCGCGAAGTCCAACAACTCGCCTTGCAAGAGTTCGGCATCGGGCAAATAGGCCTGCACCACGATACCAGCCTCCAGGTTGCGAAACTTATCGAGCGAGAGAACCTCCTTGAAAATTGATAGCGTCAGGTGCGCATCCTTGTACTCCTCCATATCGAGGTTGACAAATTTTGGGCGCATAACCCCGTTTGGATCCAAGGTCGGATTGTCGATCGCCGCTTGGTAGATCGCCGAAATACGCTCCACCAAATCGCGCCTGGCTTGCACAAAATTCAGAGGCGCCATCTGGGCATAAATCCCCGAAAGCTTGATCGAAATATAGTTGATGTCCTTCTCTTTGAGCGCTTCGAGGTAGTGGGCATAACGTTTGTCGGCCTCGGCATCGCCAACAACCACTTCGCCCAAAAGATTCACATTCTGCCCCACGTTTTTCTTGTAACGCGATGCAAGATGTTCGGTCAACCGCGGACGAGCCTCGTCGATGATCACGGCACGAGTGTCGGCACGAAGGCGATTCTTGAAAATCGGAACCGACACCGCATCAAGCTTATATCCAAGCCATTGATAGGCCTTGAACATAGCAGAATCAACGGGCGAAAAAAACTTAGGAACGCCGTATTTGTCGATGAGCACCTTGATGCGCTCGGCCAAACGGGCGCGATCGCGGATCTGGGAACTCTCGTCCAACAAGCGACTGAGAAAAATCTTGTCCGTTGGATTCTGGATCAAAGTTGCATATTTGAGTTGCTCGCTGCGCTCGGCCTTGGTCAACTCTTTGTCACAAGTGGCCAGTAGACCCTCGGCCCACTGTTCCACCGCCTGCGGTGTTATATTTTCCATTGCTAGATTGTTATTATATAGTGGTTTATCCGAAAAAATTAGAGATCGTCAATAATACGTTCCAACTGCACAACGCGCGAACCCTTGATCAAAATCAATCGTCCCGAGAGTGGGTGAATGTTAATGTAGTGATGCAAAGAATCGACTGTGTCGAAATAGCGGATCGGCTTGACACCATCGATCACGTAGTTGGAACCCACAAAATAAAGTTCATCACACCAGCCAACCATATCGATCACCGCCCGATGCTCGGCCACCGAATACTCGCCCAATTCACGCATATGACCCAAAATCATAACCTTGGGTTTGTCGGATGCCAGAATTTTGAACTCACCGATCGCCGCGGCCATCGAACTGGGGTTGGCGTTGTAGCAATCGACTACCAAAGTGTTGCCCCGCACAGTTTGGGCAATCTCCGACCGATTGTTGTGAGGCACATAACCGTAAACCGCATCAATGGCCTGAGCGCAATTGACCCCGAAAAATTCCGCCACCTTGACCGCCGCCATCGCATTGTAAACATTGTATTGCCCAAAAAGCGAAGCCGGACTCAGGCCGTTGACACTCAATCGGGGAACATTCAACGAATAATAAGGAACGGAGGTCAGCCCTTCGCGCTCCTGGATCATAGACGAAAGCACCTCATCATCAGCATTATAGATCGCCGTGCCGCCTGTGTCGCGCAGATAATCGTACAGTTCGCCCTTGCCCCGTCGCACACCATCCACCGACCCAAAACCATCCAAATGTGCACGACCGACGTTGGTGATCAGACCCACATTGGGGCGCGCAATACCACACAAAGCATCGATCTCGCCACAGTGATTCGCCCCCATTTCCACGATACCAATCTCGGTCTGATCGGTGAAACTGAGCAAGGTGAGCGGCACTCCAATGTGGTTGTTGAAATTGCCCTCGGTGCACCCCACACGGAAATTAACACCAAGCGCCAAGCGCAAAAATTCCTTGGTCGTTGTCTTGCCATTGCTACCGGTGAGCGCCACGATGGGAATGCCCAAAATCCGACGATGGTGAACGGCCAAACATTGAAGAGCCACCAACGAATTTTCGACCACAAAATAACGATCCGAACCATCGCTCACCGACACATCGTCCACCACCGCAACCGCGGCACCTGACTCCAAAGCCTTGGCCGCGTAATGATTGCCATCAAAATTATCGCCACGTAAAGCGAAAAATAGCCCGCCACGCACAATACGTCGCGAATCGGTGGACAAACGCATCCCGCACGCCTTGAAAATATGGTACAACCGCTCGATGCCGCACACACCAAGCCCCTCGGCACCACCTATGTTATTGATTTGGTAAAGCCCCATAGTTTTATATATATTTTTCGCCAAATTTAATCTTCACATCATCGACAAAATTACGGATGCTCTGCTCTTGGTCGAGTCGCGAAATAAGCAACACATCGCCCTTCTGGACAACCAGATAGCCATCCAAACCCTCGATGACCGCCACCCGAGATTTGTCGACCGAAATGATAGAGTTATTTGTGTTGTAGGCCAACACATTACCCGAGGTGATCACATTGCCCTGCATATCTTTTTTGCCGTTTTGGTAGAGCGAGCCCCAAGTGCCGACATCACTCCACCCAAAATCACCAGCACGAACAAAAACATTGTCCGATTTTTCCATCACACCGTAGTCGATCGAAATATTCTCGCATTCGGGATACAAAGAATCTATAAAAGCCTGCTCGCCAGGGGTGCCGTAAAGATCAGCCCCACGCGAAAAATTATACGAAATCTGCGGCAAATACTTCTCGAAGGCCGCCATAATGGCACCAATCGACCAAATAAAAATACCGCTATTCCACAGAAAATCACCACTCGAAAGAAAAGCTTCCGCCAAATCGGCACTAGGTTTTTCGGTGAAAGTCTTGACGGGATGGATCAAAGAGTTGATGTCTTGATGGTCGAACTGGATGTAGCCATATCCAGTCTCGGCACGCGAAGGCTGGATGCCGATGGTGAGCAAATTGTCGTTACCAGACACAAAATCGAAGCCCTCGTTGATCACGCGCTCAAACTCCACAGGATCAAGCACCAGATGATCCGACGGAGTGACCACCACATTGGCATTGGCGTTCTGGGCGGCGATGCGGTAAGTGGCGTAGGCGATACAGGGGGCCGTGTTGCGGCGCAAAGGTTCGCACAGCACCTGAGAAGCATTAAGCTCGGGCAAATGTTCGAGCACTAGGTCTTTATACTGGCTGGATGTTACAACCAGAAAATTTTCTTTGGGTACAAACGTAGCAAAACGGTCATACGTGGCGCGAATAAAGCTACGCCCAGTACCCATAATGTCGATAAATTGTTTGGGTAACGAACTCTTGCTCAATGGCCAAAAACGCGAGCCTATTCCCCCCGCCATTATCACACAGTAATTATCTCTATTCATATCGTTCGCAATAAGTTTATACAAATATATATAAATTTTACTATCTTTGTTCTCTAAATTAGAATAAATTTTATGGTTAGACTTATTCGCGAAATCGGGGAGTATACCTCCTTGATGCTTAAAGTACTCACTCGACCACAAAAGCGCTCGATCTTCCTCAGGCGCACTTTGGACGAGATGGACGCGATCGGACTCCAAACGATTGGGATCGTGGTGGTGCTGTCCTTGTTTATGGGGATGGCTGTTGTCATTCAGATGGTTAACAACTTCGAGAACCCTATATTACCACGCTATTTGATCGGCTACGGCGGGCGTGAAAGTATAGTTCTCGAATTTTCATCGACTGTCTTGGCTCTTATTATGGCTGGTAAAATCGGCTCCAATATCGCCTCGGAGATCGGTACGATGCGAATCACCGAACAAATCGACGGGTTGGAAATTATGGGTGTCAATTCGGCCAACTACCTGATACTGCCCAAAGTAGTGGCGGCGTTGTTTTTCTTCCCTCTGCTGACATTGCTCAGTATGATTTGCGGTATTTTTGGCGGCTACTTGGTGGCTGTTTTCGGTGGACTCTTCCCGGCCTATGAATACATCAATGGTATTCAGTTCGATTTCGAGCCGTTTTATGTCACTTATTCGGTGATCAAGGCGTGCTTCTTCGGAGTGATAATCACTTCTATTTCAGGATATTACGGCTACTACGCCAAGGGCAACTCGCTGGAAGTTGGGCGATCGTCCACTCGGGCTGTGGTGGTGAGTTCGGTGGTGATCCTGATATTCAACTTAATGTTAACTAATCTACTGTTGACCAAATGATAAGAGCAATTGATGTATGTAAATCATTCGACGGTCGTGTGGTGCTTGACAATGTCACGGCAACCTTCGAACCAGGTAAAACGAACCTTGTCATTGGGCGCAGTGGATCAGGTAAAACAGTACTACTCAAATCGATAGTTGGATTGGTGTCGATCGATAGCGGGCAGATTCTATACGACCAAGTATGTTTCAACAAAGCTAACCTACAAACCAAGCGCGCCATTCGCCAAGAATTGGGAATGATATTCCAAGGTGGGGCGTTGCTCGACACGCTCACCGTCGAAGAAAACGTGCGCTTTCCGCTCGATTTTTTCACCACGATGACTGCCAAAGAGAAGCGCGATCGGGTGCAGTTTTGTTTGGATAGGGTCGAACTGTTCAATGTCAATAAACTTTACCCTTCGGAGCTCAGCGGCGGGATGACCAAACGGACGGCCATCGCACGCGCCATTGTGATGAACCCGAAATATCTGTTTTGTGACGAACCTAACTCGGGGCTCGACCCGTTGACCTCGGTGGTGATCGACAATCTGATTCGCGACATCACGCGCGAATACAAAATCACAACCATCGTCAACACTCACGATATGAACTCGGTGATGGAGATCGGTGACACGGTGATCTTTATCTACGAAGGCAAAAAATGGTGGAGCGGTTCGAGTGCCGATATTCTGACGGCAAAAAATCCAGAGCTCGAAGAATTTGTCTTTGCATCGGCTATGGCCAAAAAAATTCGGAATGTATAGGTGACTTCTGAAAATTGCTTTTTCGGCGTAGGGCTTCGGATCTTAAAATCCTCACTTACTTCAAGTAAGCTCCGGTTTTGCAACCTTGCCCGCCTTGAAAAATTCAATTTTTAGAAGCCCCCATTAGCCTCACAATACTAACAATGGTGGGCTTCTGAAAAAGCAATTTTCAGAGGCCCACCATAATCTATAACCACATAATGATAGTCGAAGAATTACAAAAATTAGTACCCTCCGATGTCGGCACCATCGAGAACTACAAAGAGCAAGATGGCAAAATCCGCCTCACACTGGCTCTCGTGCGCGCAGACCAAGCCGCCGGACGCTCAGTCAAACGCGCTCTGGAAGCGGTGATCAAAGAAGCAACGGGCATCGAGCCCTTTATCATCGTCAAAGAGCCAACAACTAAACCCGCCAAAGCCAAGATCGAGCGCCAACAAGGGCTCAAAGATGTGGCACGAGTGGTGGCCGTGGCCTCGGGCAAGGGTGGCGTGGGCAAAAGCACGGTGGCGGCCAATATGGCACGCGCGATGGCGGCACGCGGTTTGAAAGTGGGTGTGCTGGATGCCGATATTTACGGACCATCTCAACCGCGTCTGTTCGATCGCCAAGGCTATCAACCTATCCCCGCCGACACGGAAGGCAAAATGATACTACCAGCCACCACCGATGAAGGTATTCGGCTGATGTCGATCGGTTTTTTCATCAAACCAGATGATGCTCTTGTGTGGCGCGGGCCGATGGCTACCAATGCTTTGAGGCAATTGATCCACCAAACAGCGTGGGGCGAATTGGATATGCTGGTTGTCGATCTGCCCCCTGGAACGGGCGATGTGCACCTAACCATTGTGGGCGAATTGAAGGTCGATAGCGCTGTGATTGTCACCACTCCTTCGGATCTGGCTTTGGCTGATGCCGTGCGCGGGATTCAGATGTTCCGAGCCGAAAACATCAACGTACCCATCGCTGGTGTGGTGAATAATATGGCCTATTTCCAGACGGCGGACGTGCCTGGCAAACGCTATTATGTCTTTGGCGAGCCTACTCACTTGGAAGAACTGGCCGCCAAAGAGGGGCTGCGGATTTTGGCTGAGATTCCACTTGGGGAGACCGGATGGCTGGATTTCGACATATAAGGTGACTTCTAAAAATCGTTTTTTCGGCCTTGGGCTTCGGATCTTAAAATCCTCACTTACTTCAAGTAAGCTCCGGTTTTGCGACCTTGCCCGCCTTGAAAAATTCAATTTTTAGAAGCCCCATCAATTTCTAAATCATAATCAAAAGATGAAAAAAGTAATTATTTTCGCATTGACAGTCCTTGCCTTGACAACAATCAACGCCTCGGCTCAGAAAATCAAAGGATCGGACACCGTCTTGCCGCTCGCTCAACAAGAGGCAGAAGCCTATATTAAGAAAAATCCAAAAGCGAACCTCACCATCACCGGTGGCGGATCGGGAGTCGGACTGTCGGCCTTGGTGGGCGGAACGACTGAAATTGCGATGGCCAGTCGCAAAATCAAACTCGACGAGAAGATGAAGCTCCAACAAGCTGGCAAGTCGGTTGTCGAAAAGGCCATCGCACTCGATGCGCTGGCCGTGGTGGTGAATCCAAAGAACAAAGTCAGCCAACTAACTCGCCAACAGCTCGAAGATATTTTCACGGGCAAGATCGTCAATTGGAACCAAGTGGGAGGCGCGGATATGAAAATCGTGGTCTACTCGCGTGAGACTAGTTCGGGCACCTACGAATTTTTCAAAGAGAGCGTGCTCAAAAACAAGAATTATATGGCCTCGGTACTTTCGATGCCAGCCACGGGAGCCATCATTCAGTCGGTCAGCCAAACCCCAGGAGCTATCGGATATGTGGGTCACGCCTATGTCAGCCCCGAGGTCAAAGCCCTCAAAGTGAGCTACGATGGCAAAACATTCGTTGAGGCCACCTACGCCAACGCCAAAAACAAGAGCTACCCCATCGTGCGCCCACTCTATTTTTATTACACCAAGAGCGACGAAGGAAAAGTGAAACCATTCGTTGATTATGTGATGTCGGTGGATGGCCAGAAAATTGTCAAAACAGTCGGTTATATTGATGTGATCTAAAAAACTATCAATGAAAAAATTCATAGAATTTATCATCGAGAAGATACTTATGGCGAGTGGGGCTGTCACCTCACTCACCATTTTGCTCATCGTGGTGTTTCTCTTCAAAGAGGGGGCGGGGCTTTTCAGCTCGCCCACCGTTGAAGCGTCTCACTCGGTGGTGGTGAGTAGCCTCAACGGCGTAAAAACGCTCGATGCCGAACAGCTCAAAGAGATTTTCGATGTCCAGATCACATCGTGGAGCGAAGTGGGAGGCGCAGATCAAGATATTCTGGTCTTTCGCCTCAACGACCTCACCCAATATGTGAGCGAAGAGGAGCTCGGCGATTCGCTGCAATTCGTGCCGCAATGTATAACGCGCATCGTGGCCGAAAATCCCAACATTATCGCCTTTCTACCCGATCAATATATCGAGCATTCCTCAGATATTCGCCGACTAGATTGCGGAAAGATCACCCCGACTGAATTTTTTGGAGGCACACAATGGTTCCCCACCGCCCAACCGGCACCGCTCTTCGGGGTTTTGCCTCTGGTGGGTGGCACACTACTCGTGTCGTTTTTCGCCATACTTTTTGCGCTGCCCCTTGGCCTGGCGGTGGCCATTTATATGGCGGAACTCGCCTCGCCTGGTGTGAGGGCGATCCTCAAACCGGTTGTCGAACTACTCGCTGGTATTCCATCGGTGGTCTACGGCTTCTTTGGTCTGGTGGTGATTGTGCCTTTGATCCAGAAAGTTTTCGGACTACCGGTTGGCGAAACAGCGCTAGCGGGGGCAATAATACTAGCCATAATGGCGCTGCCCACCATTATCACCGTGGCCGAAGATGCCATACGCACCGTGCCGCGTGCCACGCGTGAGGCCTCCTTAGCCCTGGGTGCCTCCCACTTTCAGACCATCGGCAAGGTGACGCTACCCTACTGTGTGAGCGGCATTATGGCGGCAGCCGTGCTGGGTATCGGACGAGCCATTGGCGAAACGATGGCCGTGCTGATGGTGACGGGCAACGCGGCGGTGATGCCCGACACGCTGCTCGAACCAGTGCGCACCATTCCCGCCACCATAGCCGCCGAACTGGGCGAAGCTCCTTCGGGTGGCGCTCACTATCAGGCACTCTTTATGCTGGGGGCAATCCTGTTTATCATAACGCTTGCCATCAGCATCTCGGTCGAAATCATAGCACGTAAACGTTCAGAGCAACAAATGTAAAGATGACAAATAAACGTAAAAAACAGAGCATCGCCTTTTGGATTTTCCGCCTTATGACACTGACTGTTGTGGGGATCCTGGTTTGGATTCTTGGCTTTCTGGTCATCAAAGGTGCGGGGGCGATTTCGTGGGAATTTCTCACTTCGGCCCCCTCGGACGGTATGACGGGCGGAGGGATTTTCCCCGCCATCGTGGGTACATTATGTCTGATGGTGGGGTCAATGATTTTCGCCTTCCCCATCGGGGTGATGTCGGGTATATACATCAACGAATATGCGGGCAACAACTGGTTGGTGAAATTTATCCGCGTGATGACCAACAACCTCTCGTCGATCCCCTCGATCGTCTTTGGACTTTTTGGTATGGCGCTTTTTGTCAACACGCTTGGCTTTGGCGATTCGATTTTGGCAGGTTCGCTCACCCTGGGTCTGTTGGCTTTGCCGATCGTGATCCGCACCACCGAAGAGTCGCTACGCGCCATCCCGATGCACTATCGCAACGCCAGTCGAGCGCTGGGGGCAACCCGACTACAAACGATTCGCCGTGTGATCCTGCCGATGGCTATGCCCAACATCACAACGGGGCTCATACTATCGGTGGGGCGCGTGTCGGGCGAAACGGCTCCAATCCTTTTCACCGTTGCCGCCTATTTCTTGCCGCGTCTACCCACTTCGATCTTCGACCAAGTGATGGCTCTGCCCTACCACCTATATGTGCTGGCAACGAGCGGCACAGACATCGCAGCCGCCCGCCCGCTGGCCTATGGCACGGCGCTGGTACTGATATTCATAGTGTTGGTGATCAATATTATGGCTGGAATAATAAGAAACTTTTTCAACAAAAAACTAAGATGAGTATAATCAATGCCACGGATGTGAACTTCTACTACGGTGATTTTCACGCCCTGAAAAACATATCAATGGCCATCGAACCCAATTCGGTGACCGCATTTATCGGTCCATCGGGTTGCGGTAAGTCCACTTTTTTGCGCCTGATGAATCGGATGAACGACCTGATCGAACACACGCGACTAGAAGGACTGATCACCATTGAAGGCGAGGATATTTATGCCCGCGGGGTGGACGTGGATACCCTACGCGCCAAGGTGGGTATGGTGTTCCAGAAGGCGAATCCCTTTCCCAAATCGATCTTCGAGAACGTAGCCTACGGGCTCAGGGTGAATGGCACCAAGGACAAAGAATTTATCGCCCAACGGGTCGAAGAGTCGTTGAAAGGGGCGGCTCTGTGGGATGAGGTGAAGGACAAACTGCGCCGATCGGCCTTCGAACTCAGCGGCGGGCAACAGCAACGCCTGTGCATAGCCCGCGCACTGGCCATCCGCCCAAAAATCATATTGATGGACGAACCTGCATCGGCACTCGACCCGCTATCGACAGCCAAGATCGAAGATCTGATCTTCACCCTCAAAGACGAATATACAATCGTGATCGTCACCCACAATATGCAACAAGCCGCCCGAGTGTCCAACCGAACAGCGTTTTTCTACCTGGGCGAATTGATCGAGTTTGACGATACAAAAAAAATGTTCCTCAATCCGCAAATCGAAGCCACCCAGAACTATATCACTGGACGTTTCGGTTGATTGCTACTTTTTCTTTCGCCTCAACTAAAACCAATAAAGTATAACAAAATGAAACATACAGAACTAGAAGTCAAGACTTTGAAAAATCACCATATCGAAATGTGGAATTTAGTGGAGACCCAAGTTGCGGGCGCGTTCGAAGCCCTCGGTACGGGTTCCAAAGACAAGGCGCGCGAAATACTGGCGCGCGAACGAGTGGTGAACGCCCAAGAGTTAGTGGTGGATCACCATTGCGAAAATTTTATCGCCCTCTTTGCCCCCGTAGCCGTGGATCTGCGCTTTGTGATTTCGCTACTCAAAATCACGAATAATTTGGAACGCATAGGCGACTTTGCCGAGAGTATCGCCCTGTTTGTACTCTACAAGCAGACCGCGACACTGGATCCAAAACTGGTGGCCGACCTCCGACTCAACGAAATGATGAGCACGGCACAAGAAATGATGAGCGCGGCACGCACAGCGCTCATTGCCGAAGACAGCGCGATGGCTTGCCGAGTGTTGGCTATGGACGATACGATCGACGGAATCAATGCCTCGGCGGTCAACATTCTGGGCGCATACATTGTGGCTCACCCCGAAATGGCTAGCGAAATCCTACACCTACACGCCGTGGTGCGCCGAATAGAACGCATAGGCGACCGAACGAGCAATATAGCCGAAGATACGGTTTTTTATGTCGATGCCAAAGAATTGCGCCACAGAGCGCCCGTAAACCCCGAATATTCTGCGCAAAAATAATTACCTTTGTTTATGGTACAGACTATTTTGATCGTAGACGACGAGATCGATCTACTGGAAATACTAGCTTTCAACCTCCAAAAGGCTGGCTATCGGATCATCAGCGCGCAATCGGGTGTCGAGGCACTCGCGGCACTCGCCGGGGAGTGCGACGTGTCCTTGGTGCTCTTGGACGTGATGATGAGCGGGATGGACGGCTTGCAAGTGGCACGAACAATGCGCGAAAAAGGATACACAACACCCATCATCTTTCTCACAGCCAAAGACACCGAAAACGATGTCCTGAATGGCTTCGAAGTGGGAGCTGACGATTATATTGCCAAACCATTTTCGGTTCGCCAAGTTGTGGCTCGCGTCAAGGCCGTCGCCGCCCGCGCACCACAAAAGGCCGAACAGTTGACCTACGAAGGCATCACCATCGACACCCAAAGTAAAACAGTGAGCGTGGAGGGCGAAACGCTGACGCTCACCAAAACCGAATATTCGATTCTCAAACTGTTGGTGGCTAACCCAAGCCGAATTTTCCCGCGCGAGGAGTTGATCGCCAAAGTGTGGGGCTCGCAAGTTTATGTCGAGCCGCGCACGGTGGATGTTCACATCGCACGACTACGCAAAAAACTCGGCACACAAGGCTCGCTGATTGTCAACCGGTCGGGGTATGGCTACACGCTTGGGAATTCTTAATTTCAAATCTTCAATGAAAATAAATCAAAAAATAAAACTTTTTCTATATTTCGCCTCGATCTTTGTGATCTTCACTTTTGGAGTGATTGCACAACAATTGCAACGCGAGAAGGAGTTTCGACAAGAAACATTACTCGGTCGGCTAGATATTTACACCTCCATCGCCGCCAACGACCCGCACAGCGGGTACTTGCCACACGATATTCGGATCACCATCATTTCGCTCGACGGGCGGGTGGAATACGAAAGTAGCGCCGACAGCACTCACCGCTTCGATAGCCATTTCTCGCGCCGCGAGATTATGCAAGCCAAAACCGCTGGCACGGGGCACGACATTCGCGTGTCGAAAACCACTGGCAAAAAATATCTATACTACGCCCGCCGAACGACAGATCGATACATTCGCGCTGCGCTACCCATCACCCAAGACAACGCCTCGCTGGTGGAAAGCAGCATCTCTTCGATCATTTTCGCCCTCACTTTGTTCATCGTGGCGATGATCTTTCTGTGGCTTATTTCGCGCCGTTTCGGGAGCAATATGATCCGCCTGAGCGATGATGTGGTCAGAGGTAAGGCGCAAAAAGAGCGCCTCAAAACCGAGATGACTTCCAGCATCGCCCACGAGCTGCGCACCCCGATAGCCACCATCCGCGCCTACACCGAGACCCTGCTCGACAACGAACTGACCGACCAAGAGCGCCAACAATTCACCGAACGCACCCACGCGGCAGCTATCCGCCTGAGCGAATTGATCCGCGACGTGTCGCTGCTGAGTAGACTGGATGCAAACCAACAACTTTTCGACACTCAAACAATCAATGTTCACGATTTGACCCGTCAAGTGATCGAAGAGTTTGCACCACAAATTCAAGAAAACTCGATCACGGTGGACAATCTTCTGCCCACAGATCTGACCCTGAGCGCCAACGAGACACTGCTCCACTCGATTTTGGCGAATTTAATCGAAAATTCGATCAAATATGGTGGCAAATGGATCACGGTTCGCATCGAACTGATTGACACAACGAACAATATGCTCCATCTTCGGATCTCGGACACTGGCATTGGGATCGAGGCGAAGCACTTGGAACGGATTTTTGAGCGCTTCTATCGTGTCGACACTGGGCGCGCACGTAGCGATGGCGGTTCGGGACTCGGTATGTCGATCGTGCGCCACGCGGTGCTCTACCACGGTGGTAAGATTTGGGCAAGCAACGCCCCTAGCGGTGGGTTGGTCGTCGATTTTACTTTGGGTGACTGAAAATCGTTTTTTCGGCGTAGGACTTCGGATCTTAAAATCCTCACTTACTTCGAGTAAGCTCC
>JAVXIH010000013.1:0-27225 GCA_036648455.1 Mucinivorans sp. | reverse complement strand
TGGCTTCTAAAAATTAGGTGGCTTCTAAAAATTAGATTTTTCAAGGCGTACTTTGGGCGATAAACCGCAGCGTACATCAAGTACGTGAGGATTTATGACCGAAGTAGAACGATGAAAAAGCAATTTTGAGAAGTCACCTAAGGTTTATTCCGCTCAATTTGTCTATATTTGCCACGTGATTTGCAATAAAATTGAACTACTTGCTCCGGCAGGTACCCCTTCGATAGCCCGCGCGGCCATCGATGCAGGAGCGGATGCCGTTTATATCGGTGGGCCGTCATTTTCCGCACGTGCGGCAGTCGGAAATTCGATCGAAGAGATCGAACAAGTATGCCTATACGCCCACCGCTTTGGGGTGAAAGTATATCTGGCCATCAACACATTGCTGTTTCCAGACGAAAAAGCCGCTGCTCGCGATATGGTGATCGCCGCACGACAAGTGGGCGTTGATGCCTTTATTGTTCAGGATATGTCCTTGCTGACGATGGATCTGCCCGATGATATTATTCTCCACGCCTCAACACAATGTTCGATCCGTACGGTGGATCGGGTGGCTCACTTGGAACGTGCGGGTTTCGATCGGGTGGTGCTCGAACGCGGGCTGTCGATTGCCCAGATTCGCGAAATTTCGGCCGCCACATCTGTCGAGCTCGAATGTTTTGTCCACGGGGCGATCTGTATTTCATATTCGGGCGAATGTTATCTGTCCGAACACCTCACCTCGCGCAGCGCCAATCGCGGTTGTTGCGCCCAGCCGTGCCGTTCGCTCTATGATTTGGTGGATGGCGATGGTAAAATTCTGCTTCACAACGAGCCTCTGCTCTCGCCGCGCGATTTGAATCTCGGTCGCAGGTTGAGCGAATTGATCGACGCAGGGGTGAGATCGCTCAAAATCGAAGGGCGATTGAAAGACGAACGCTATGTGGCCAATACGGTGGCTTATTATAATCAAAAGCTGATCGAACAAGGCGTTCCACGCTCATCGCGCGGAGTGTCGCGGCCAGAATTTGTGCCCGATGTAGACAAAACTTTTTCGCGCGGATTCACCGAATATTTCTTCGATGGACGACAAAAAGGGGTGATGAGTGGTGGTGTGCCGCGCGGTAAATTGATGGGTGTGGTGCGCACGGTGGAGGCTGGTTTCTTTACGCTCGATCGGAAACACGAACTCGCCAATGGCGACGGGGTGGTGAGCGATCGGGGCAATGGCACACGTATTAATCGAGTCGATGGCCCTCGAATTTACCTGCTCTCCACCGACGGGATCAAAGTGGGCGACAAGATTTATTGCAATTTTTTCAAGAATTTCGTACCGCGATCGGTGCGCAAAATTCCTATTTCTATCTCGATGAGCCACACCGATCTCACACTGACGGACACCGATAGTAATAGTTTTTCGCTCCCCCTACCTTCCGATTTGCAACCGGCCAACGACCAGATCAAGGCGCGCGAGGTGTTGGAGCGCAACTTGCGCAAGTCGGGCGATACGATTTTTGAAGTGACAGCCGTGAATATCCCCGCACAAACGGTTCCCTTTATGCCCATTGGGCAGATCAACGAACTGCGGCGCGCACTCTTTGGGCTTTACGCGGTGGATATGCCGCGACATTTGCGCCGCGAACCGAGCGGTGAGTTGCCGCAAAACGAGCCCAGCGATGCGCTGCTCACCACCCCACTATGCCCGCTGTATCAATATGGTTTATGCCTGAAAAACAACAAGTTGGCGCTGCCTCTAACCATTGTCAATAATGGTCATCGCCTGGCCTTCGAACCTTCGTGCGGCGAATGTCGGCTCAGGCTGCGAGTTCCAGGCAAGTAATTATGGAGGCTTCTAAAAATTAGAGGTGGCTTCTAAAAATTAGATTTTTCAAGGCGTACTTTGGTCGATAAACCGGAGCGTACTCAAAGTACGTGAGGATTTATGACCGAAGTAGAACGCAGAAAAAGCAATTTTTAGAAGTCACCTCGATTTTTCAAGGCGAGCAAATTTCAATCGAACTATGGGCGTATACGCCGGAGCGATTCGAATTTGTCGGGCGATGCGCGTAAAGCGGTGTCATCTATCGTTATATCGTAATCTTCGGGCTCTTCGAGCCTAAAATCGCCACTCGGGCTCCACCCAAGCAGCTCACGGATACCGAAATGTCGCGCCAACGCATCCACACACATCGCGGTGGCTCGCGCCTTGCCTCGCGCCGAATAGCCCGCCACGTGAGGCGTGGCAATCGTAGCCCGATTCAATAGTTCGCCGTTGATCATCGGTTCTGATCGCCAAACATCAATCGCAAATCGACCTCCAAAAGAGAGCAAGGCCGATTCGACCACAACCTCGCCACGCGAAGAGTTTAGAAAAACTGAATCAGGCTGCATCGCAGCGAAAAAACTATCATCCGCCATATCGCGAGTCGTGGCCAGCAAAGGCACGTGAAGAGTGACAATATCCGAATGGGCGAGCAAATAGTCGAGCTCCACAAAATCCTGAGCCCCCTGGGCAGCCGCACGCGGGGGATCACACTGCAAAACCGTGAAACCGCGCCCCAGAGCCATCGCCACCACTTCGCGCCCCACGTGACCCACACCCACAACACCCAGCACCCCGCCACCAACGCCCATATGCCCAAGCGCCGAACCAACCCACTGAGCCACCGCGCGCGCGTTGCAACCGGCCGACGAAATAACCTCGATCGAATGACTATCACAATAATCACGGTCAATGTGGTCTGTGCCAATGGTAGCCGTGGCTATCATCTCCACCGACGAACCGCCAAGCAAGGCCGCATCACACCTAGTGCGTGTACGAACCACCATCGCCCGAGCATTGCCCACCGTAGCACAATCTATATCGCGCCCACCGCGATAAACAACCTCGTCAAAGTAAGGCTCCAACACCCCTTTTATATATGGGATCGCGCTATCTACTACAATTTTCACTCCGCCGGTTCCTCGAATGTATCAACCAAATTGAATATATATTGCAACAATTCCTCGCGCCCCAAAGAGTTGGCGGCCGAGGTAATGAAATACTCTGGAAAATCCTCCCAATCATCCTCCAAAGCTTTTTTGTACGCCTGGATGGCGCGCGCGCGTTGAGCGGCTGATAGTTTGTCGGCCTTGGTGAAAACGAGCACAAACGGCACTCCATTGCTGGCCAACATTTCCATAAATTCGCGGTCGATTTTCTGAGGCTCTAATCGAATATCAATCAGCACAAAAAGGCAGTACAACTCCTCGCGTTTGGTGATATAAGCGGTGATCAGAGCCGAAAACGCCTCGCGCATAGTCTTGCTCGCCTTGGCATAACCATAGCCTGGCAAATCGACCAAAAGCCAGCCTTCATCGACCACAAAATGGTTGATAAGTTTTGTCTTACCCGGCGTACCAGACACCTTGGCCAACGAGCTGTTAGCTGTCAGACAGTTGATTAGCGAGCTTTTGCCCACATTCGAGCGACCGATAAAGGCCAACTCCGCCACCATTTTCCCATCGAGCACCGCGGGAGGACATTGCGATAACTTTTCGCTGCTGCACAAAAATCGTGCTTTGTTGATTTCATTCATTGTGTGCAAAGTTACGATATTTTGTCTGATCTACGATAAAAATTCTTAATGGAAAAGAGTTGATAAATCCCAAAATAATTCTTATTTTTGTAGAAAATACATATAAAATTATGAGACTACTAATTCAACCCTCCTACGAGGCCATCAGCCGTTGGGCAGCTGCCTATATCGCCCAACAAATCAACACTTTCGCCCCAACAGCCCAGCGCCCCTACGTTCTGGGTCTGCCCACAGGCTCAACCCCGATGGGAACATACAAAGAGCTGATCCGCCTCAATAAAGCAGGCAATGTCAGTTTCGCTAACGTGGTGACTTTCAATATGGATGAGTATTGCTCGATCCCTGCCACTCACCCCCAAAGCTATTATACCTTTATGTGGGATAATTTTTTCTCGCACGTGGACATCAAAAAAGAAAACGTCAACATCCTCAATGGCAACGCCGACGACCTGACTGCCGAATGCGCTCGTTACGAAGCTAAGATCAAGCAACTAGGTGGCATTAAGCTCTTTATGGGCGGAATCGGCCCCGATGGACACATCGCCTTCAACGAACCTTGCAGCTCGCTCGCTTCACGCACGCGAATCAAAACGCTGACCGCCGACACTATTATCGCCAATTCGCGCTTTTTCGATAACGACCCAAATAAAGTGCCAAAAACTGCGCTAACGGTTGGTGTGGGCACTATTATGGATTCCGAACAAGTGCTCATTATCGTCAACGGCCACTCCAAAGCCCGCGCCCTGCACCACGGAATCGAAGAAGGAGTGAACCACCAATGGACTATTTCGGCGCTGCAAATGCACCGTCACGGAATTATTGTTGCCGACGAAGCAGCGTGCGACGAACTGAAAGTGTCGACCTATCGCTACTTCAAAGACATCGAAAAAGAAAATATACTAGGATAAAACCTATATATCTATATATATAGTATGATTGCGGCATCGGAATTGATTATAAACCCCGACGGGTCGGTTTTTCACCTACACCTTCGACCGGGCGAATTGGCGCCAACCATTATTTTGGTTGGCGATCCAGCTCGTGTTGTGGCCATCGCCGATCGATTCGAAAAAGTAGAATTGAGGCGCGATAATCGTGAATTTTGCTCCATCACTGGCCTCTGCCACGGGCAACGATTGTCGGTCGTCTCCACTGGGATCGGGTGCGATAATATCGATATTGTGATCACCGAATTGGATGCTTTGTGGAATGTCGATTTTGCTACGCGCGAGGTCAATGCCTCGCATAACTCGCTGACCATAATCAGGCTAGGGACCTCTGGCGCCGTTAATCCTTCTATCGCTCTGGGCGACATTTTATCATCAACCACTTCGATCGGCATTGATGGTTTGGCCTATTTCTATGCTGATAATGATCGAGTGCGAAATTCGGTCAAAGAGCAAGATTTTATTGCAAAAACTCAGTGGAATAAAAATTTAGCTCGCCCTTATGTGGTCGACAACAGCGAAGATTTACTGGCGCGTTTCGATGGTTTTGCACGCCGTGCGACCACCGTTTCAGCCTCTGGTTTCTATGGTCCCCAAGGGCGCGAAGTGCGTTTGAAGCTCGCCGACAATCAATATCTGGCGCATATCGAGGCGGCAGGTGTTGATAATTTTGAGATGGAGGGGGCTGCCATTTCTTTTTTAGGACAAATGCTAGGACATAAAACACTGACCATCTGCGCCATAATTGCACAACGAGTGGCTGGCGATTCGAAACCAGACTATCAACATTATGTTGACAAATTAATTGACGGGACATTAGACCGTTTGACCAAAAATTAGTATATTTGCCCAAGTGTAATTCTTCGGGCTGAAATATTTATTTCTGTTCGGCGGTAGGTCGACTATCCAGAATACAACAATTCAGGAATAATAGAATAATACAATATTAAGATGAAATTCACCGTAAGTAGTAGCGCTCTGTCGCAAAATTTGCAAGCCATCGGCAAGGTTATCAATTCCAAAAATACGATTCCTATTTTGGATTATTTCTTATTCGAAGTCAATGATAATGCACTGAAAATCACAGCTTCGGATGTTGACACAACTTTATGCGTCACCATTGCCATCGAGAATCAAGCCGCCACGGATGGTTCGGTAGCCGTTCCGGCGCGTCGCATATTGGATTCAATCAAAGAGTTCGCCGAGCAGCCTCTGACTATTTCCGTCGATGTCGAATCGTGGGAAATTATCGTGGCTTGGGGCACTGGCAAACTCACCATTCCTGGCATTACTGGCATCGGCTACCCCACCCAACAGCCGCTCAACGATGACGAATTAACCCGCATCAGTATCCCCGCCGGCCTACTTGCAGACGGTATCGCGAGTACTATTTTCGCCACCGCCGACGACACTTTGCGCCCTGTGATGAACGGTGTCAATATTGCGATTTCGCCTACCGAAATCACTTTTGTCGCCACCGATGCCCACCGTTTGGTGCGCTACCAAAACACGTCTGTCACTTCGCCCGAACCAGCCGCGTTTATTCTGCCCGCCAAATCGTCGAGCTTGCTGCGTTCGGTGATGCCACGCGACGAAAAAGTGATGATTCAAGTTGAATTTGACTCCAAAAATGTAGTTTTCACCCTTCCAAACCACCGCTTGGTCGGTCGGCTGATCGAGGGAAATTACCCTAATTATAATGCCGTTATTCCGCTCAACAACACCAATAATCTGTCGCTCGATCGTGGCGAATTGATGGCCTCGTTGCGCCGCGTTTCGGTCTGCTCCAACCAAGCGAGTGGGCTTGTGCGTCTCAATCTATCGAGTAAAGGACTGGCTATCACTGCCCAAGACTTCGACTACAACACCTCTGCCGAAGATAATATTGCGTGTATCTACGCTGGCGAACCGATGGAAATTGGATTCAAAGCACCATTTTTGCTCGACATTCTAAACAACATTCACACCACCGAAGTTATGATTTCGTTGGCCGATTCTTCGCGCCCAGGGCTGTTCCTACCTGTCGATCCCGATGATCAACAGACAACAATCCTTATGCTGCTTATGCCGATGATGATCAACGCTTAACATACGACAAAATCATCGTTTAACTTTTAATTTACATATCATTTATACTATGCTGAAACTAGTTCGCCCGATAATATTTTTTGATCTCGAAACAACAGGCGTCGATCCCGCGAGCGATCGAATCATCGAAATTGGGATGATCAAAGTACTTCCATCGGGCGAAAAACTGGTCAAAACACGTCGAATTAATCCCGAACGGCATATTCCAGCCACTTCGACTGCCATTCACGGCATTGTGGATGCCGACGTGGCCAACGAACCGACCTTTGCGCAAATCGCACGTTCACTATATAGTTGGATCGAGGGGTGCGATTTGGCAGGCTACAACTCCAACCGTTTCGATGTGCCGATCCTAGTCGAGGAGTTTTTGCGCGCAGGTGTCGAGATCGATCTTTCGCAGATCAAACTGGTGGATGTTCAAAATATTTTTCATAAAAAAGAGCAGCGAACCCTTGCCGCCGCTCATAAATTCTATTGTGGCACAGAAATAGAAAATGCACATTCGGCCGCCGCTGACATCGAAGCGACGTACAACGTTCTGCTCGCACAGCTCGATCGCTACGACGATCTACAAGCAGATGTAGATTTTCTTGCAACATATTCTAAGATGGGAAACTTTGTGGATTTTGCGGGGCGAGTGGCTCTCAACGAACAAGGTGTCGAGGTTTTTAATTTCGGAAAACACAAAGGACGTGCCGTGGCCGAAGTTTTTCGAGCCGAACCGTCCTATTACGACTGGATGATGAAGGGCGATTTCACCCTCAATACAAAAAATGTAATCACAAAAATTTGGAAAGCTTGAAACGCCTGATTTCTATACTAATTTTCTCCTTCCTGCTCATCTCGTTCGAGTTGCCAGCCCAGGAAGTTATACGCATCGAACTGTCAAAACGCACCGTCAACATCGAAGGACAACCATATTTTATCCATTCCGTGGCGCGTAAACAGACCCTGTTTTCTATCGCAAAAGCCTATGGTGTCAGCGAAAAAGCCATCAAGGATAATAATCCGTTTTTGGGTCGCAGACTACGTGCTGGATCAACCTTGCTGATTCCGAACGTATTGGGAACCAAGGTATTAACAGCAAATAAAGACAAAAAGCAAACACACCCAACACCCAACAATCATCAAGCTACGACCGACCATCGAGAACCGGCAACCGATCAACATCTAACCGATTCAAATACTAGTCAGAATATCAAGCAAGACACAATATTAAATACGATAGCAGGCAACGACATTGGGCTCACCAAGAATATTGACCTTTCGCGTGGAGTCAACATTTCGCTCCTGCTGCCCATCGGTTCTGAGCGCGGTAATGACATTAATTTCGTGGATTTTATGAACGGGGCGCTTCTTGCCACAGGCCGCTTGGCCGATAACGGTTTGAAAATCAACCTCGACATCCATTCAACAAAAGCAAGCGCCGACCAAGCTAACACATTGATTTCTAGCGGAAAGCTCGACCACTCTGACCTAATAATAGGCCCAGTTTATGACGCTCCATTCGAAACCGTAGGTCAATGGGCCACCGATCGCCACGTTCCGATTGTTTCGCCTTTGGGAGGAAGCGGTTCGCTCGACAACCCTTATGTGATCTGCCTTGCACCATCCGACGAGACCCGTTATGACAAACTCTGTGCTGAGATTAGAAGCACCGACTCCTCATCTAATATTGTATTTATCGACTGTCCAGGCAAAATGGACGACCAGATGGTATCTGCAATGGAAAAGGCTCTACCTCCCACTACACGACGACTTACCTACAACGGAAAAGCAACTCCAATCACTGCGTTGAGTGATTTATTTATGACTGACGTCAAGAATATTGTTATCCTCGCTGTGTCCGACGAGACCTTGGTCGAAGGAATTTTATCTCGAATCAGCTCGCTAAATTCAGCCTCAAAATTCGATATTTCCGTAATCGGAACTTCGCGCTGGGCTCGGTTTAATAGTATGAATCTCGATCTATTCTTCAAGCTACGAGTCTCATATATTACTTCATATCACGCAATTAGCGACAACACTTCGGCTGACGAATTTACACGACAGTACCTCGCAGCCTTCGGCAGCATACCCAATTCATACTCTCTACGCGGATACGATGCGCTAATGATTTTTGGGCGTTTAGTCGCTCAAAGCGGCAACCGAATGCTGTACGACTTATCAGCCTTCTCGCCCGACGCCTTGCAAGCACCTTATCGCTTCGCACAGATTGGAGGGCACAGTTCTAAATTCCAAAACACCGAGTGGAGCCTGGTTAGCTACCTTCCAGATTACACTATTACAGTTAAATAAATACAACTAAGAACCTGATGAGACACCCAATAGTTATCGCAATTGTTGTTTTTTACAGTATTAACATCGCTGTTTCGCAAGGTATTAATGCAAAAATAAGTCAAGGAGGAGCTATGAGAAGTGACATTCCTATCTCTTGGTCGTTTGGTGCAAAGATTGGAGCCAACTACGCGGACTTCGCAGGATCACCGTTTTCGACTCAGGGCATTCTGGGTTTTGTTGGTGGCGGCTATGTCGAAATGGGCATCGGTCAGCGCTTCGGCGTGTCGCTCGACGTACTTTACTCGTCACAAGGGTCCAAATTCAGCAAGAAAAATTCAACAGAATACCAAAAAGATGTGGCTTCATATCTGATCTTTCCCGTTCTTCTCACCTTCCAACCAGTCCGAAATTTACGCATCAAAGCAGGCGTTCAACCCTCAATAATGCTCAATATGCAACGATTCTATGAATCTTCGCGATTAGACGTTTTAGATCAATATAATCGTTTCGATTTGTCTATACCAGTTGGTATTTCATATTGTATTCGCCATATTGAAATTGATTTAAGGTATCACATTGGGGTGACAAATCTACTACCAAACAACGGAGAAAAGGCTCGAAACTCAGTATTCACGCTCAGCGTAGGGTATCGATTCTTCGATTAACTTTTCACTTGACATATTGTACTGTAAATACAATATTTGCAACTTTTGGGTTTGTTCTCTGATTGATTAAAACCGATCGTCACATCTACAATTTCGTTTAGTTTCTCCTTGATTCCATATTCAATCTCAGCAAAAATATCAGACGGAATAGGGTCTAGCAGCGTCTTGTTCATCAGCAATATCGGATTCGTGAATTTCGCCTGCCCCATAGACCTAGCCACATATAAGGCAGGTGTAACTGGACGATTAAATTTCTTAGCAGCAGCAATCGAATATATAAGTATTTGAGCAACAGCACTTCTATGTTCCGATTGTTCCCCATTAAGAACCGCATCTATTGAACTAAAATCAGTTTTATCTCCTCCGCTCTTATAATCTACAATTCGCATTGTATTATCAACAAGTTTATCTATCCTATCAATAGTACCTTTTATATTAACACTCCCTATCGTACACGTAATTTCCTCTTCAAGTGCTTCGATAGAAAACGGTTCATCCTGCGCACCATCATATTTTACAATATTTTCTATCATTCGCAAAATTGCAACTTCGGCTAACGCGATATCTGGCGCCAAGATATCAGCCTTAGAACCACAAATTTCACCCATAGATTCAGCAATAACAGCCTGGATCTTTGCCCTAGAAATCGCTTTAATATACGGGCGCGCGTCTTCAATTTTTACAACATTAGTATATAACTTTTGCATTGATAAATGCAATGCATTCCCTATATCAAGACTCGAAATTTCATTCTCTACTTTTTGATCTTCTTTTAGCCTCGCAATATCATTAAAATAGAAACTCAATGGGCAATTCACATATCTATTTATGGCCGAAGGAGATAAATTACGCGCCCGAATATCATTTATTATATTGTCATTTTTAGCAATAAATATACTATTATCAACACCCTCAGACCCAACATTAAGCCGAGTAGAAGCTTCTTTTATACTGCATTTAGTATTGTATTTCAACTGATATATATATCGACTTGCCTCTCCCGAGGAATCGGCCCTATTCGAATTACAATACAAAAGTGTAACTTTCTTAGCCCCATCTACAAGTCTATAAAAATAGTAACTCCATATCGCAGAATGCTCCTTAGCGCTAGGCAAACCGTAAGCTACCCTAAGATTTTGAGGAATATAACTTGACGCAGTTTTTGAATTTGGGAAATTGTCATCGTTCATTGATAGCAATATTATATTGTCAAAATTCAACGTTCTACTTTCCAATATTCCCATAATTTGCACGCCTCGTCCACTTCTCCCATCATACGGCAATTTGACGGCACCTATCTTCTCGAACAATAACGAGATATAAATTTTCTGAGAAACGTCTATTTTACAATCTATAATTGTATTGCATAATTCCATCACCGCGCGATAGATGAGTTTCAACGCATAGATATCTCGCTCGCCAATTACATCTATCTTGCTGATTAACTGATCAATAACTCTGATCAAATAATAGTGAAGGTCTAAATAAGTTTTACCAATCGGCACAAACAAATTTTCGATCGAACCGCCTGCAGACAAGGTCGATGATGGAAAAAACAAGCGCCCAGACTCCTCTAATTCCCTAGCAAATATTTGATTATCAACAAATTGATGCTCCAAAATCAACGACACAGCCTTATGGTAAAAATTACCGTCCGAGTTTCGTGTAGTTTGCAATGCGATCAATCGTTCGAGAAAAATATAGGCAGGCGTAGATGAAATTGGATATCCGATCGAAATATTAATCTCGTTCGCACAATCCGGCAGCGAATACAGCAATGGGACCAATAGGTTTTCGTCAGTAAGAACGATTGCCGTCTTTTCGTCTAATTGTTTATTCCTGGACTCTAAAGATATGTCATTCAAGACCTTATCTACTACTTTACATTGTAGAATCTCGCTTTGCGTGGCAATTATTTCGATCTGAGGCGGCTCATTCTTTGCTGACCTAGTGAAATAATCAGCTTGCGGAAACATTACAATATTAGAGCGGATAAACCACACAGCTTCATTGTTTTGATCATTCAACCACTCGGGGCTAAAATCCCAGACAAAATCAGCCTTATTACTGTTTTTCAATGCCTTTAATACAACTTCTTCGCTGCTACTAATTGCATTTAACCCAACAATCACATAACGAGGTTCGCTATCCATTGCCCAATGGTCAATATTTTCAGCAGCATTACGATAAATCATTCCCGAATAGCCAACCCCCGCACTGGCCAACAGATTGCGTAATTCGGCATAAATATTGTATAGCGACTGCCAAATGCGTATAAAAGACTGCTCTTTATATAACTCTACCTTGTTTTTATTGAACTTTGCCCAGAACTCCACCGCTTTTTGATGCGTATCATCTCGAAACTGATTCTCGACATCCAGCGTATCGCTTACAATAGAATATAAGTCAGAAGCATCGACCATATATTTGTCGACAGAATCAAAATCAGAGAGTAATAATTTACCAAAAGAATAGAATTTATCGAAAGCTTCTTGAGTGTGATATTTAGAATAAATTCGATGTAAAGTACTGAGAATAAATAAATTATCAGCCTTTTTAAGGGTCGAAAACTTCTGCATCAACGCATCAATTGTGGTGTAATTTACTGGCGCACAATACCCACACTTACGGAGCGCAAGAGTGAAATATAGCCCAGCTCGACGGCTAGGAAATACAAGACATAATTGTGCTATATCGTTACCGTACTCATTTAAGATAGAAATAGCCGTATCATCTAGAAAATTTTTCATTATTTATTCTAATTGATCGTCAAACCAATCACCCTGAGAGCGTAAAACCTGCTCGATAATATCGCGGACACACCCCTGACCACCCTTGAAAGATGAGGTATAATGTGCGTTTTGACGCACCACATCCGCAGCATCAAAAGGCGCAACAGCGAGCCGAACCATCGACATCGGCGCCAAATCTGGATAATCGTCACCCATATAGAGCATTTGCGAAAGAGGAAGAGCTACGTCTTGCGAAAAATGCAGCAACGACTCACTTTTAGAGTCTTTTTGAAGGTACAAATGGTCGATACCAAGGCTGCGCATTCGATTTTCGAGTTGCGCCCCTTTCCCTCCGGAAATGATTGCAATTTGATAGCCCTTTTTAAGAGCATAAACCACAGCCAATCCATCTTTTACATTGTATGAACGAAGCATATTTCCATCGGCATCGATCGAAATTTGACCGTTCGTGAAGACACCATCCACATCGAAAACGAAGGCGCGAATGTCAGTAAGTATTTCTTTAAAATTTTTATCCATTGCTTTGATTTTCAGACGAAGATACGAAAAAAACTGTTGGTTTTTGCTTATAGACAGAAAAAAACAATTTTTCGGAACCTCCTTCTTTTAGTTGTAAGTCTCGCAGTATTTTAGCGGTAGAATATGGGAATAAGTGGTGGGCGATAGTGGCACGTTTAACGCCTTTGACTTTCAATATTTTCTTGACAAGCTTAGGTTGATATTGCTCGATGGATGTGATTTCGAACTCTTGACCTGCAAAATTAGGCAACCTGGTTTGACTAAGAACATAGCCTTCGGTGTTACATTTAGACAGAGGGTAATACAATGATATATAGCTCACTAGTGTTCTAGTTTTCACAAATGCAACATCTGGCACATAGAGATATTTAGGATCAAACGCCTCGGATTCAGACCCTATTGCGCCGCGGCAATCATTACAATGGCTGAAAGCATATTGCGCTTTTGAATTGCCTTTTAATATTGTATTAACAATAACACCTGGCTGGTCAAAACCGATTTTCACCAGCACCTCCTTACATTCGTTATTGAGCGAAACCACTTCCACTGAAATCGCTGAGCCAAAACGATTGAAGCATTCATCAACATCAAAAAGCGGAGAGAGTTTTATGATGATTCGAGGAGCAATTCGCCTGATCAACTGCATTATTTTCAACACATTAGGCGAACTATCCTCGATCGAAAACACTCGTTCGTGGGCCGTGGAATTTTCCGCAATCCGGGAAGGATCAATGTATATTAGATCTACTTGTAAGTCAGGATTAGAGAGTAGAAAACTTTCGGCATCAGAGCATACAACTTCTATGTTATCAGCGCCCAGCAGGCGGAAGTTATAAGCGGTAAGCACTGCACGTAAATCATTCATCTCCACCGAGATAACTCGATCAAAGCGCAAAGACAGAGCATAACTATCAACGCCCAAACCTGCGGTAAGATCAAGTGCTATATTGCCTTGTAATGATTCGAATTTGGAGCTCGCCGTTGCTTGGGAGCTACACTGTTCGTAGCCCTGGCGATCGATGATGCAGCGCGAGGCGTAAAATGCTGGTAATTTTTTAGCGGCACGCCCTAAATACTTGATTTGGGTAGCGATAGCGGGGCATCTGAGGGTCAGTGCAACACGTTCGGCGCTCAATCCAGCCGATAATGATTGTTCGATAATTAGCTTTGAATCATCTGATTGCAGCAGCGTTAACTCTTCTTGTGTCATTGTTCTGGCTGAGGAATTTTGACCAGTCCACGCTCTGCTGCCAATCGTTCCATCAGGGCAAACGCTTCGGGATAGGAATTAGAAATTTTACCATCTAAAATTGCATCTTTAATCTCTGTTTTGATCTCGCCAATGGTTGCGCAAGGGCCAATTCCATATGTTTCCATAATAACTTCGCCGGTGATCGGTGGTTGAAAATTACGGATGCGATCCTTCGCCTCGATTTCGACTAATTTTTCACGAACGAGCGCAAAATTTGCAAGATAACGTTGCACTTTGCGATCATCTTTGGATGTTATGTCGGCCTCGCAAAGCGTCATTAGATCCTCCACATCTTCGCCAGCCTCGAAAAGTAGGCGGCGAACAGCGGAATCGGTGACAATATCCTCGGCTAAAATAATGGGTCGCAAATGCAAAAATACAAGTTTCTGTACATATTTAAGTTCCGCCCCAAGCGGCAAACGATGCTCGCGAAAAATACGGCCAACCATCTTGCTGCCAACCACTTCGTGAGAATGAAAAGTCCAACCCGCGCGCTCTTCGTAGCGACGCGTTCGAGCCTTGCCTATATCGTGAAGCAAAGCTGCCCAACGAAGCCACAGATTATCAGTATGTTGTGAAATATTTTCGAGGACTTGCAGCGTGTGCAAAAAATTATCTTTATGGGTGCGATTTCCAACGCGCTGGACACCTTTGAGGGCAACTAATTCCGGAAAAACATACTCCAACAGCCCACATTCATCGAGCAAACGAATGCCTCGCGCAGGCCAAGGTGAGGTCATAATCTTCTGGAACTCAGTCGTTACACGTTCGCGAGAGGTGGTCTGCCAAAGGCGCGAAGCGTTGCGACGAATCGAATCGACAGATTCACTACATATATTAAATTGTAACTGGGTGGCAAAACGGACGGCGCGCAACATACGCAACGGATCGTCGGAAAAGGTACGATCGGGATCAAGCGGTGTTCTAATCAGCTGTGCTTCAAGATCTTCCATCCCCTCAAAGGGATCCAGCAGTTCGCCATAATTATCGGAATTGAGCCCGAAAGCCATCGCATTGATCGTAAAATCACGGCGCGATTGGTCGTCCTCCAAAGTGCCGTTCTCGACGATCGGTTTACGCGAATCTGCACGGTAACTTTCACGACGTGCACCAACAAATTCGACCTCATATTCGCCTGCGCGAACCATCGCTGTACCAAAATTTTCAAAAACGCTCACACGCCGCCCAATCTCGCGCCCAAGAGCCTCGGCTAACGAAATTCCAGAGCCAACAACCACAATATCAATGTCCGTCAGCGGGCGATGAAGATAAAAATCACGCACATATCCACCAATAACGTAGGCGCGTACCCCCATTTCATCGGCAAGTCGGCCAATCGTATTAAAGATTGTATTTTCTAGATTTCCAGACATCTGCGATAGGTTTGGATTGTGTTTTCGAAGCCCAAATAGAGCGAATCGGCAATCAGCGCGTGGCCGATCGAAACTTCGTCGAGTGGCGAAATATGAGTAGCGAAAAAATGCAAGTTTTCCTTGCTAAGGTCGTGCCCAGCATTGACCCCAAGCCCCAACGAACCAGCCAATTTAGCCGCCTCAACATAGGGCTCAATAGCTCGATCGCCGTCACCAGCAGCATAGGCCGTAGCGAAGGCTTCGGTGTAGAGTTCGACGCGGTCAGTCCCACACTCCTTAGCCCCGAGAATCATTGCAGGAATAGGATCTACGAAAATCGAAACGCGGATCCCAAGCGATTGGAAACGAGCAATAATAGGGCGCAAAAACTCACGATTGGCAACCGTATCCCAGCCCGCATTGCTAGTAATAGCATCCACAGCATCAGGCACCAGAGTCACTTGGGCTGGCACAATATTACATACTAAATCTATAAATTCGGGGATGGGATTTCCTTCAATATTAAATTCAGTTGTCAGAACTGATTTCAGTTCCCACACGTCGGCATAACGGATATGGCGCTCATCGGGACGCGGATGGACAGTAATTCCTTGTGCCCCAAATCGTTCGGCATCGAGAGCCATTTGTACAACATTAGGTACATTCCCCTGACGTGCGTTGCGCAAAGTCGCTATTTTATTTATGTTGACGCTTAATTTTGCCATAATATTTGTATATTTGTCTTGTTGAAGATGATAAGCATATTGACAAAGGTAATAAAAAAATGAAAATTGCTCTCTATGTTCGTTCCGATAATGTTCATCAAAGTTTTTTCGAGGAACTTTTGCGTCGTCGCGCTTTGAGTTACGAGTTAAATCCACGGGACACTACGCGATGCACTCACGCCATCAGTTTGGGCGGTGATGGCACTTTTCTGAGTGCCGTTCGCACGATGGGCGCTTCGCAGCGTTTGCCGTTGATGGGTGTGAACACTGGTCGGCTCGGCTTTCTGGCGACAGTTTCGCTTGCCCAGGTAGACCAAGCATTGGATAGCATTGAGCGGTCGACATATCGCACCGAGCAACGGGCGATGATCGATGTGAGCAACATAGCCAACTGTATAAACACCAGGGCAACAGCACTTAACGAGTTTTCGATCCAAAAATCGGGTACCTCGATGATACACATTCATATGACAGTCGATGGGGTGCTCGCCGCATCATACTGGGCCGATGGGGTGATTGTATCGACCCCGACTGGGTCGACCGCCTATTCGATGAGTGTTTCGGGCCCTATTTTGACTCCCGAATGCCGCTGTTTTGTGGTCTCGCCAATCGCGCCACACAATCTATCGATTCGTCCGTTGGTGGTGGGCGACGGGGCGATGCTCGGCATCACTGTCACATCGAGAACGAACGCCGATTCGATCTCGACGCTCGACAACAAAGAGTATAAGGCGGCGAGCGGATCGTCATATATGATAACCAAAAGTGCAGATTGCCAGGAAGTTATAAGTTTGCAGGACAATAATTTTTATGACACCATACGCGAGAAATTGCTGTGGGGAGTCGACCTTCGCAATTAGAAACACGGCGCAACACACGATATAGATAACCATATAATACAGAATGATAATGAAGAAGTTAGTTGGTGGAGCTTTTGCGTATTTTTTATTTTCAGTATTCGCGCTTATGTCGTGTCAAAAGGCCGAGCCGATAATAGATCGGGTGCCAGACAAAACAGTTCAGACACGCATCGAAGTGTCGGGCGAGGTGGATCTTGGCGAAGGGATTCCGATGGTCGCGGATACTCAATCTGACCAAAAGGCCGCTGGTAAGGCTTCGCCCAATGATTTATATGGGATTCAGGTTTACGGCGCTCCTCAGTCGGACAAAGCGCCCGTTTATGGGCCGTATGCGTATGGATTGTTTGACGACGTAACCCAGTTGACACTAGAACTTTTGCAATCTCAATTTTATCGGGTTTGTATTACGATGGTCAAGGACGGGAAAACGTTGATTAAATCGATGGGGAACAAGTTTTACGAACCGTTTTTGCTCTCTTCGATGCCAACTTTGGTTGGCAATACATTTAATTACACCTCACGGTCATGCTTCTTAGGCTTGTCGCTCGGCAAGATTCGAAACCCAACCGCAACGAACGCGTTATTCGACATACCAGCCGTTGATCGTTATGCGGGTGAGATTGATGCTTTTGCACCTGCCGATGGCAAAAATATTGCCATCGAACTCAAACGTGTAGTTTTTGGCGTGCGATTATTGGCTCCAGATTTGAAGGAAGGAACGATTGAGTTGGAAATCACTGGCGCACCGGTAATGACAATCGCGGTAGGCGAGACTCAAAAAGAGCAGATTTTTTCACTGAAAGGTGACTCAAAATTAAACACGTGGATAGATCCAATGTACGAAGAACAGCTACAATGCAAGGCGACTTGGAAAAAGGCAAACGGAACCACTTTTGAACTCGGCCCAGCCGAAGGTCAAACGCTGACAGTAAAGCGCAATTGTATGTACCCGATCAAGGTGACAACAAAACTGCCAGTCTCATCGCTTGGCGTTACAATCGAAGCGGAAACCCCAATGACGGAACAACCTGAAACTAATTTTTAATCCTTTTATTACAGGAGGCTTCTTGTTTTCAGAAGTCACCTACAAAAAAAAACAACTATGGGAAACATATTATATAGTGTGACGCGGGTGGACAAAGTTCATCCAGCGTGGAGTTACAATGCGGTAGTGTATGAATTGAACACTCGCCAATTCACCACCGAAGGCACTTTTGCGGCTGCCACCAAGGAGCTCAGTCGCCTGAAAAAACTAGGGGTAGACATAATATGGATGATGCCTATTTTCCCGATCGGCAAGTTGCGCCGCAAAGGTTCGCTCGGCAGCTATTATTCGATCGCCGACTACACCGAAGTCAACGAAGAGTTTGGCACGATCGAAGATTTCTCGATTTTCGTAGCGCGAGCTCACCATCTGGGTATGCACGTGATTCTGGATTGGGTTGCCAACCACACGGCGCGCGATGCTCGTTGGGCGAACGAACACCCCGAATGGTATGAATGGGATAGCGCACGGGGCGAAATTGCCACTCCCTTCGATTGGAGCGACACCGCCAAGCTCGACTACTCTTCGCTCGATATGCGCAAGGAGATGGTTAGTTCGATGAAATATTGGATCGCAGTGGCGGCGGTGGATGGTTTTCGCTGCGATATGGCGATGTTGGTGCCGCTCGATTTTTGGGACGAGGCAACGCGTGAACTAACTGAATTTATCGACTCGCGCGGCGGCGAACTTTTTATGCTGGCCGAGGCCGAAGGTCCTGAGTTTCATCAAAAAGCCTTCGATGCAAGCTATTGTTGGGAACTTCACCATATTTTCAACAACATCGCCACCGGCCAGGCAAATGCCTTTACGCTGGGCGAACGATTGACATACGAAAATTCGCTGTATGATTCGGCTTCGTTCCGCTTGCTTTTCACATCCAATCACGATGAAAATTCGTGGAACGGATCGGAGTGGGAGCGGATGGGGGCAGCGGCTCCCGCCTTTGCCGCCTTGACTTTTATGTTGAGTGGTATGCCGCTGATTTACAACGGACAAGAGTCGGCTTTGGGGCGCAAATTATCTTTTTTCGAACGAGATCCGATCGACTGGCGCGCGCTCCGAGGTCAGGAAATCGCAGGTCGGATGGAACAATTTTATCGCGATCTATCTACCTTGAAACACACCCACCCCGCCCTTAGGGCTGGGGAGCGAGGCGGCGACATATGGACGATTGACAACAGCGAGCCGTGGCGAATTTTCGCCATCAAACGCCGAGTGGACGATCGAATCGTCATTGCGTTGTTCAACCTGAGCGACCAACAGGCGGATGTGGAGTTTCACGATGAGGATTTCTCAGGCACGTACAACAAGTTGGCTTCCAGCGAGGATGCTCAATTATGTTCGGGCAGCAAATATTATATGCCCTCTTGGGGAGTTTCTATTTACTACAGGTAACTTCTCGAAATTCAATTTCCAGAAGCCCCTATGCAGTACAAAAAGCTGTCAATGTCACTGACAATAAAATATGTTTTTGCGAACAATTGCAAATTCAATGTAAAATTTATACATTTGTAATAGACTTACGGTGGCTTCTAAAAATTAGGGGGGCTTCTAAAAATTGAATTTTTCAAGGCGGGCAAGGTTGCAAAACCGGAGCTTACTTGAAGTAAGTGAGGATTTTAAGATCCGAAGCCCTACGCCGAAAAAACGATTTTTAGAAGTCACCTTAGATTTTTCAAGGCGTACAAGGTCGATGATCCGCAGTAGAACGATGAAAAAGCAATTTTGAGAAGTCACCTTATAAAATTAGAATTTTCCCCACGAAAAACAAGGCGCTAAATGTACGTAATTCAGCGATGAAAAAGCAATTTTTAAAAAGTCACCATAACCAATTTACACAATGGAATACAGAAGATGCGGTAATAGCGGGCTGTTGATGAGCGCCATCTCGCTTGGATTGTGGCAAAATTTCGGCGAATGCGATTCGCCCGTTTCGGCACGTGAAATAATTCTAACTGCATACGAAAACGGAGTCACGCAGTTCGATTTGGCCAACAATTACGGACCACCACCAGGTGCCGCCGAACGAACATTTGCTCACGTGTTGCAAAATGACCTAAAAAATCATCGCAATAAAATCTTAATCACCACCAAAGCAGGCCATCCAATGTGGGACGGTCCTTATGGCGATTGGGCCTCGCGCAAACACCTTGTCGCCTCGTGCGACGAATCGCTCGCGCGGTTGGGTGTCGATTATGTCGATATTTTTTACTCGCATCGCTACGATCCGCAAACGCCACTCCACGAAACGATGGGCGCGCTGGACTTCATAGTACGCAGCGGGCGAGCACTTTATGTGGGTCTGTCTAAGTATCCGGCCGACAAACTGATCGAGGCGATCGATATTTTACGTCAATTGGGCACCCCCATCGTGGTGGATCAATTGAGATATTCGCTCCTAGTGCGCTCCCCCGAAGAGGCTCATTTTTCGGCTCACGCCCACAAGGGGATCGGCTGCGTGTCGTTCTCGCCCCTAGCCCAGGGGCAACTCTCGTCGCGTTACGCGGATGGGATCCCCGAAGATTCGCGCGCGGCACGTGCCACCTCGATGCTCGAAGTGAGCGAAGTACAATCCAACGCCGAGAAAGTGCGTGCGCTGTACTCGATCGCCAAAAATAGAGGGCAGTCCCTTTCGCAAATGGCGATCGCGTGGCAATTGCACGATCGACGCATCACATCGGTCATCGTTGGAGCATCGCGCAAGAGCCAATTAATCGAAAACTTAGGCGCGCTAAATAACACCAAATTCACATCCGATGAATTGGATCAAATCGACAAAATAACACTCTAAGAGCTACAAGACGAAATGAAAAATTTACTACTCATCTCAAACTCGGCCAACGCGGGCGAAGGGTATTTGGAATACCCGAAAGAAGCGATCCATCAATTTCTATCCTCACGCAGGGTGCGCAGCGTGCTTTTTGTGCCCTACGCTGGGGTGACAGTGTGCTGGATCGACTATACGGCCAAGGTGCGAGCACGTTTTGCCGAATTTGGAGTCGAAGTGGTGGGCATACACGACTGCCCTAATGCCGCCCAAGCTGTGCGCCAAGCCGAGGCGATAGTCGTTGGCGGAGGCAACAGCTTTGCGCTTCTCAAAACGATGCAGGACAACGGGATAATGACCCCGATCCGCGAACGTGTCGAGGCTGGCGTGCCTTATATCGGTTGGAGCGCGGGCTCAAATATGGCGTGCCCTGGGCTCTACACCACCAACGATATGCCAGTTGTCGAACCGCAATCCTTCAAATCGCTTAACCTCGTCCCCTTTCAGATTAACCCACATTACACCGACGCGACAATCTCGGGCCACGCAGGCGAAACACGCGAACAACGGATCGAGGAATATTTGATGGAAAACAAAGGAATGAACGTTGTCGGGCTTCGCGAGGGGTCGATCTTGCTGTGCGAAAACGACAAACTATCACTGATCTCCCAGCGCCAGATGCGACTCTTCCGCTTCGGGATGCCACCGCGCGAACTATCGTCAAGCGACGATCTGTCATTCCTGTTGGCCGACCAATAGAGAGCGCCGCCACAACGAAACACAAACAGCCTAAGAAATACAAATGATTTCTTAGGCTGTTTTGTGTTGAACAAAGTGTTCTACTCGAATTCGAGCAGCACCTCACCCTTGTGCACCGTCTGACCGATGGCTACAAGAATCTTTGCCACTTTGCCATCGCAAGGCGAAAGATAGGTATTATCCATCTTCATAGCCTTGAACATCAGCAGCTTAGCTCCTTTCTTGACTTCTGTTCCAACTTCCACATCGAGCGAAATAATCGTACCCGGGATGAAAGCGAACATCTGCCGACTGTCAGGACGTTCCCATTTCTTATGGCTTTTGTAGCTATCGGGCACCGTGGTGAAAAATTCACCGTGCATCGTGGATAGCGTGTCGTATTGTATTGGCTCCTTAGATATTTTGGTCTTAGGGATCACCGTTTTTTTCTTTCCTAACACTTTTTTAAGAATTACGAATAAATAATTAGTTCCAACTGCGAGTGGATCGAGCGTTCAAACCGTTTCTATTTTGATGTTTTTCGCCCAGATCGAAACCAGAGCGCACCTAAATATGAGGAGTAGTTCCCGACTCTCGATTAAAATGGAGGGATTCCGTGCTTCTTCGTTGGACGATAGACGGTCTTGTCGACCGACACTTCGAGCGCGTGGATGAGCGAGGCACGTGTTTCGGCAGGATCGATCACTGAATCCACATAGCCCTTAGCAGCAGCTACATACGGATTAGCAAACTTGATCTTATATTCTTTGATCTTCTCTTTGCGCATTGCGGCTGGATCTGGCGCGTCCATAATCTCTTTGCGGAAGATGATATTTGCTGCACCTTCTGGTCCCATAACGGCAATCTCGGCTCCCGGCCAAGCAAAAACGAAATCGGCACGCAGGTGACGCGAACACATTGCGATATAACCACCACCATAAGCCTTACGCAGGATGACAGTGATTTTAGGCACTGTGGCCTCGGAATAAGCGTATAACAACTTAGCTCCGTGGCGAATAACGCCCGCGTGTTCTTGGTCTACACCTGGCAAGTAGCCTGGAAGGTCTTCCAAGGTGACGAGCGGAATGTTGAACGAATCGCAGTAACGCACAAAGCGCGCAGCCTTGTCCGATGAATCACAGTCCAACACACCAGCCATCACCAAAGGCTGATTGGCTACAAAACCAACTGTTTTACCTGCTATGCGACCGAAACCGACTACAATATTGCCGGCAAACATCTCTTGAACCTCGAAGAAATCACTATCATCAACCACCGAGCGAATCACATTACGCACGTCATACGGTTGCGCAGGATCGGCGGGCACGATGCTCGTAATCTTATATTCTTTAAGCTTTGGCTCTTCGACCTCCTCTTGATGGGCGGGCGTTGAATTATTCTGAGGGATCATCGAGAGGAGTTTGCGGATCTGAACAAAACATTCGTCCTCGCTGGTGGCATAGAAATGGGCGTTACCTGTTTTCTCGCAGTGAACGCGCGCTCCACCAAGCTCTTCCATCGAAATTTCCTCGCCCAAGACGGTACGAATAACTTCGGGACCAGTGATGAACATCTTGCTGATGCCGTCCACCATAAAGACGTAGTCTGTCAGGGCGGGCGAATAAACCGCACCCCCAGCGCAAGGGCCTAGGATAACCGAGATCTGAGGGATCACGCCGCTTGCCAAAGTGTTGCGAAAGAAAATTTCGCCATAACCAGCCAGCGCGTTCACGCCCTCCTGGATCCGAGCGCCACCCGAGTCATTGATACCAATCAACGGAATACGCATATTGAGCGCATAGTCCATAATTTTGGTGATCTTGCGCGCGTGCATCAGCCCGAGCGAGCCACCAGCCACCGTAAAGTCCTGCGCAAAGATAGCTACCGGATTGCCACACACAAAGCCCGTACCAATAATCACACCATCGCCAGCCAGTTCTTTGTCTTGCATACCAAAGTCAGTACCTGAGTGCTGAACAAAAATATCATACTCGTGAAAAGTACCAGCATCAAGCAGAGCTCCCACCCGCTCGCGCGCGGTGAGTTTGCCCAACTCTTTTTGCTTTTCGATAGCCCTTGGACCACCGCCAAGATATACCCTCTCCTTGCGCATTTGCAAGTCGAGAACCTTTTTGTCTCTTGCCATTTTTATAATTATTTAAGTATTGTCAAAAAAATATTACTATGTTTTGATAATGGATTTTTCGATCTGAAGTAGAACTATGAAAAAACAATTTTTTCTAAGTTTTATAAAACAAAGGTATGAATTATTTTCTAATTACAACCTTTGACAATGCGAAAAATAGGGATACTCCAATTGCGGTTGTTTTTCAAAAATTCCATAGACGGTCGATCCAGAGCCGCTCATGGCAGCATAGACAGCGCCCGCAGCATACAAACTATCGGCCAGGGAGCCAAGGAGCGGAATCTGATGAAAAATAGGCTCTTGGAAATCGTTCACACACACCTCGCGCCACTCATTCACAGGCCGCGCAATAGCCTGGGCAGGCCTCACGAGCGGCTCGTGGGGCGTGACAAGCCGATAGGCCGCCCCAGTCGATACCCCCTCGTTGGGCTTGACCATATATATATAGTACCCCGACAGATTCACCGAGATCGGTTCCAAAACCTCGCCCCGCCCACGCACCAACGTAGGCACAAAATCAACAAAAAAAGCGGTGTCACTGCCCAATTCCGCCGCCAAACTCCTGAGCTCCACCTGGCTGAGATTCAATGCAAAAAGTTCGTTCGTCAAGCCCAGTACCGCCACCGCATTGGCCGAACCAGCCCCAAGACCCGCGCCAAAAGGGATGCGCTTGTGGAGCGAAAGTGACACCGGACCAACCCCATAACGATCCACCATCAGTCGATAAGCCTTGACGCAAAGATTGTCCTGAGCCGGGCAATCAACAACAATACCCGAAGTGCGGAACGAAAATTGAGCAGCGTGATCCATCTGGATCGTATCGAAAATACCATTAATAGGATAAATCACACTTTCGATGGAGTGAAAACCATCCAAGCGACGATTAATGACCGATAAGTTGAGGTTAATTTTGCAAAACGAATTTTTTATCATATTTTTACAGTCAATAAACTAATAATGATCAAAGTTATGAAAAAATTTCTACTTCTCCTATGCGTCACTTTAATGCTAATCCCTAACGCATCGGCGCACAAGCTAATTAACTTTGGCATCAAGGCGGGGATTAACGTTTCTACCGTTTCGGGCTTCAAAGATGTGATCAACGGCGCTAAACCCGACTTCACTGGTGGCTTGTTCTTCGAAGTTCGCCCCATCAAGTGGGTTGGTTTCTCGATCGAAGGGCTCTACTCGGGTCAAGGTTTCAAAACTGACCAAATCCAGATCCACGACTGGACAGCAAGCTTCAACGCTTCGCTCGGCTACATCGCCCTGCCAATTATGGTGAAGATATATATCACTGAGGGTCTGTCGATTAACGTTGGCTACCAACCATCATTCCTGGTGAGCACCAAACTCGATGCAGGCAAAAATTCGCAAGCCTCGCTCGACATGACTCCCGTGCTGAACTCCATTCCCGTCGGCGTTTCGTATGGCTTCAAATGGGGTCTGTTGCTCGATTTTCGCTATAATATCGGTTTGACAAATGTCAACAAAAAAATTGATTTCATACCAACTATCGACCCCAACGCACAGGCCAAAAGCTTGGCACTGAAAAATCAAGTTTACACCTTATCAGTTGGTTGGCGATTCTAAGAGATCTTGCGAATATAAAAATTCAAAAAATGAAAAATATTTATTTTGTGGGTATCGGGGGGATTGGGATGAGCGCCTTGGCTCGTTTTTTTGTCCACGAGGGTTATTCTGTGGCGGGATACGATCGGATTTCGACCCCGCTGACCGAGAAACTCGAAAATGAAGGCATCGCGATCCACTATTCTGATTCGGTCGCTCTGATTCCAGTCGAGTTTCGAGATCCCACAACCACTCGTGTCATATTCACCCCCGCGGTGAAGGAAGACCACACGGAGCTCACTTTTTTTCGCGCCAATAATTTCGAAATCATAAAGCGAGCCAAGGCGCTGGGCATACTGTGCCAGAATAAATACACGATGGCCGTCGCCGGCACTCACGGCAAAAGCACCACATCGACCCTGGTGGCGTGGATCAACCATTGCGCATCGACAGATGGTACGGGCAGCGCCTTTTTGGGGGCTATTTCCAAGAATTTCGGCTCAAATATTGTAATGGGCACTGGGGATAGGATGGCTGTCGAGGCCGATGAATTTGATCGATCGTTTCACCAGCTCCACCCCGCGGTTGCCCTTGTCACTTCGGCCGATGCCGATCACTTGGACATCTATGGCACGGCGGAAAACGTACGCGAAGCCTTTCGAATCTTCATATCGCAAGTAAAATACTGTACCATAATTAAATATGGGCTGGATCTCCCCCATACCTTAACTTATAGCTTGGACGATCCCCGCGCCGATTTTCACGCCCTGAACATCACTCTTCGCGATGGTGGATACTATAATTTCGATCTAAATTTACAAGGGCATATCATCAAAAATTGCACCCTGGGCATCCCCGGTCTGGTCAATATCGAGAACGCAGTTGGGGCTGTTGCCTTGACCTACCAAAAAGGGTTTGATGAGAATAAAATACAAGAAGCGCTCGCCACTTATCGCGGGGTTGAACGACGCTTCGATTTTTGGATCAACGAGCCCAGTAAGGTCTACTTAGACGACTACGCTCACCATCCGCGCGAATTGACAGCAATGCTGCGTTCGGTGCGTAAAATGTTTCCCCACAGGCATATAACCATATGTTTTCAGCCGCATCTATACACCCGCACAAGGGATTTTGCCGATGAATTTTCGCAAGCATTGACCTTAGCCGATCGCGTGATATTGATCCCAATATATCCTGCGCGCGAATTGCCGATCGCAGGTGTCGATTCCAAAATGATTTACGATCACATCACGTGCGAGAAATTTTTGTGCGAAAAGGCCGAGCTCGTTTCGATGCTAGCGCAGATGGATCACGACATCGTGATCACCGCTGGCGCGGGCGACATCGACACCCTTCGTCAACAGATAGCCCAAGTTATTGACCGCCCAACCGACGCGTAGCATAATCAAAACCGTATCGGGATAGTAAATCAACAGACGCTGCACGTCGGTCGCCTTGTTGATTGAAGTGTTTGCTATATCTCGCCCTTGGTCGCGTGCCTATAATAGGTACGTGGATTGCAATCTACAATTTCACACGCCTTAGATATACTGATTTTCGACTCTTTGCGTAATTTTGCAATAGCACCAACCTTACCTGCCATTTTGGTTGTTCCAACTGGGCGGCCAAGAGTCTTGCCTTCGGCTTTGGCTCGAAGCAATCCTATTCGAGTACGCGAAGCACGAATGCGCTTGCCAAAGCTATTGATACCGATAAGC
This sequence comes from Mucinivorans sp., assembly GCA_036648455.1. Lineage (GTDB taxonomy): Bacteria > Bacteroidota > Bacteroidia > Bacteroidales > Rikenellaceae > Mucinivorans. The sequence continues at coordinate 241 of JAVXIH010000013.1, read as the reverse complement.
ATCGCCGACATATCGGGACTGATCCGTTATTTTTTCAACTCGGTGATCCAGACTATGCAGAACAATTATGGTTCGATCGTCAACTATTTCGACCACCGTTCAACCAATGCTTCGGCCGAAAGCTTCAATGCCAAAGTCAAGGCTTTTCGGGCACAGCTACGGGGCATCGAAGACATCCCTTTCTTCATCTTTCGCCTATCCAAACTCTTCGACTAACTTCTTCGCCTAACTCTTTTCTTCA
>JAVXIH010000012.1:0-28064 GCA_036648455.1 Mucinivorans sp. | reverse complement strand
CTGTAATCAAAAGACGCCACGCGTCCGGTGTCGCCGCGCGACCAATCAAGAGACGCTGTGCGTCCGCGGGAGAGACCCCCAAACCTACTCAATCACAATGTCCAGCGCGTAAAGTAAAGCCGCCGCTTCGGGCATCGAAAACTTAGCCTTCGATGTGATGTTGTCCATCACACAAATCGAATAATTGGTGGCACGCGAGAAATTAGCCCTCGTTAAATTGGTCCCGCTGAAAAGCGCACCCCGAAGATCCGATGTGCCAAAATCAGAATTCGATAAATTGGAACTTTCAAACCCCACATCGTGCAACACACAATTCGTAAAACGAACACCCGACAGATTCATCGCCATAAAAATCGAGTAGTTGAGCACACAACCCGAAAAAACGATCGGGAATCGACTCACCGCCTTGCTAGTCGATTTGCGCCACAAACCAGCAGTCCAATCGATGCCAATCATCTTGCAATCAGTGAAAATACTGTTGCCCATCTGCGAATTGGGAATTTTGATAAGCGAAAGATTACAACCCACAAATCGACAATCGAGAAAAGTACAATCATCGAAAATCGACTCGCTCATCTCGCACTTGTCGAACAGACAGCCATCAAAATGTTTGCCCACAAAATGGGTGGAAGAAAATATCTCGTTCTCGAAAACAACATTTTCGAAATACGACTCATTCAGATCGTTCATCGCTTCGACGCGCTAAGCATACCGCACGCGGCTAGAATATCTTCACCGCGCGAGGTGCGTGTGGTGGTCAGGATTCCAGCTTGGTTGAGCCTGGCGTTGAACCATTTAATGGTCTGAGCAGACGATCCACGGAGCTCGCTGTCTGGAATTTGGTGAAAACGAATCAGATTAACGCGCAACTCAGCCACCGATCCGTTTGCCGAACGAATGTTACCCAACACGCGCGCCAATTCATCGGCGTGACGTTCGGTGTCGTTCACGCCATCGAACATAATGTACTCGAAACTCAAACGACGATGGTGCGTAAAATCGTGACCATTAAGTATTTCGAGCGTCTGAGCGATCGGATTAGCGTTCTCGGTCGGCATCATTTTCAAACGCTCGTCGTGGAAGGGATTATGTAGGCTGATGGCGAGGCTGACACGTGTCTTTTCGAGGAATTGCGGCAGGTTTTTCGCCACGCCGATCGTGGATAGCGTGATACGCGTTGGACTCCACGCCAAGCCCCAGGGTGCTGTAATAATTTCGATCGCCCGCAGCACATTGGCCATATTATCCAACGGTTCGCCCATCCCCATAAAGACAACGTTGGTCAAATCGGCAGACTCATCGACAGCCAGAATTTGGTTGACGATGTGGCTAGCGGTCAAATTTTCGAGGAAACCCATACGCCCAGTCATACAAAAAGCGCAGCCCATACGGCAACCAGCTTGGCTCGAAATGCAGAGCGTGCGCGAAGTTTCGGATGGGATATAAACCGCTTCGATATGATTGCCTTGGGGGGTTGGAAAGAGGTATTTGCGAGTGCCATCGCTCGAAGCGGCAACTTCGACGGGGGCAGTGTAGCCGATGTCATATTTTTCGGCTAACGTTTGTCGCGCACGCAACGATAAATTCGATATTTCATCGAAGTTTCGCACACGTTTTTTATAGATCCAGTCGGCGAGTTGTGCGCCCACAAAACGGCGAAAACCATTGTCAAGCGCTACTTGTGTAAGCTCGTCAATGGTTTTGCCAATCAGAATATCTTTCATAGTGGAGAATACGAGATTCGAACTCGTGACCTCTTGCATGCCATGCAAGCGCTCTACCAACTGAGCTAATCCCCCTTGTGCTGGATTTTAGGCGTAGAACTGGTGGCTCCTAGTTTTTGGGTTAAAACCCCCAATAGCCCTCAATTCGAAGACAAAAGTAAACAAAAAAATTATAATACCAAAAATTCCGAAAAAAAATAGTACATTTGCAGTTCATTCAGAGGCTGTTTGAATGAATTTAGACAGCTTCCAGAACTAAGGTCTCGTAGTTCAATGGATAGAATCGCGGTTTCCGGTACCGCTGATATGGGTTCGATTCCCGTCGGGACTACCAAAGCGCAGCATTCAATAGGTCATCCTATCAATGCTGCGCTTTTTGTTGGTGTTATTAAAACAGTTTCGAAATATTAGCAAAATATTATTGGTATTAGTGTGAGTTATATTATCTTTGTATGGCAGATATGTTAAGGTGACTTCTAAAAATTGCTTTTTCGTCGTTGGACTTCGGATCTTAAAATCCTCACTTACTTTAAGTAAGCTCCGGTTTTGCGACCTTGTCCGCCTTGAAAAATCTAATTTTTAGAAGCCCCCTTGAATATATAGTCACATAATGAGAATCGGTACTTTTTGGCTAATGCAACTTGAACGTAGCGCTTTTTAAAAATCACTTTAAAAAACCCCTATATTATGATAAAAAATAGTATAAACTTAGATGCAGTCATCAAAAAGGAGAATCAAGTTATCCTGGATGCTCTTAAAGTTGGTGTTATTATTTATGATAGAGAGGCGCGTCAGGAATATTTAAATGATTTTGCATATAATTTGCTGGCTATAACAGATAGGGATGCGCACATAGCAAGGCGTATCAATCTTTTTGATGACCCGGTGGTAAACTCTGAAATTATTAATTTGATTCGCCGAGGTGAAGATGTTGACGTTGTTGTTGATTATAATATGAACACTTCGACCCATCACAACTATTTTAATTCTACGTTAGAGCATGTTATGTTTATTGACACAAAAGTGCGGTATGTCAAAAACACAGATAATAGTATCGAAAAGTACATTCTTATAATGGAGGATGTTACCGAAAAGCGTTTTGAGAAGATGCAGAGAAATTCTAAGATACTCTCTATTTCGATGAATGCTTTGAATGCGTTTACCTGGTTTTTTGATTCACGTGATGGGATGCTTCGTTATGGCGAGCGGTTCGAGATGTTGGGAATCGACAGGTCTGATGTGTGTACTATTGCCTCATTCGCCAGTCGGATTCATCCTGATCAACGCAACGAGTTTCTTAGCTATTTCGAGACATTGACAAAACGTGATAGTGGTGATTTTACGGTAGAGTATCAGATTGATTTCAATAATGATGGTCATTACGAGTGGTGGGAGTCACGTGGAGTTATTGAGATGGTGGAGATTGGGAAATATTCATATAAATATATGTATGGTATGGATATTAATATCGATAAACGCAAACAAAGTGAGCTAAACCTTGTAAAAAACAGGGCGGAACTGGATGCTCTCAACAAGCAGAATCATATTATTCTAAATAATACAAATTCAGGTTTAGTCTATATTGATAATGACTACGTGGTACAATGGGATAATCTTGCCTCTTTTTTGCCTAATCACCCTTTAGTGAAAAATTATAAAAGAGGTTATCCGTGTCATAAATCAGTTAGAGGTCTGGATTATCCGTGCCCTAATTGTGTGGTTGAACGTTCAAACAAATCTAAAGAAATAGAGGTTAAGGAGTTTGAATATGAGGGGCTGGTTGCCGAATTAACCGCAATACCAATCTTTAATGACCTGCATGAGAGAATCGGCACTGTTATGAAAGTTTTGAATATTACAGAGAAAAAACGCATTCAAAGAGAGATAGTGGCAGCAAAAAACCGTGCTGTGGCTAGCGAAAAACTGATGTTGAAGATTATTGACTGTATGCCTTGTATTTTGTTTATTAAGGATGTGGACAATGATTTCAGACATATTGTGGTTAATCAACAATTCTGTAAAGTTGTTGGTCTTGAGTACGACAAAGTGATGGGAAAAACGGACTACGATATTTTCTACTCAAAAGAAGAGGCAGATAGGTGTCATAATGATGATCTTGCCACTATTGCCTCGGGCAAGGTTAATATGTATGAGGAGGAGACTTTCTTTGGTGGTAATCGTATAGTATGGCAGACTACAAAGGTGTGTATGGTAGATAGTGACGGCAGAAGATTGCTGATTGCCATATCTTTAGACATTACCAGCAAGCAGAAAATGCTGAATGAGTTACAAAAAGCAAAAGAGAAGGCCGAGGAGCTGAATCGTCTAAAATCAGCATTTCTGGCCAATATGAGCCATGAGATACGTACTCCGCTTAATGCGATCATTGGTTTTTCTGGCTTGGTGGCTGATTCAACGTGTGATGAAGATAAAAAGGAGTATTTAGATATTATTGATGTAAATAACGACCTCTTGTTGCGCCTTATAGATGATATTCTTGATTTATCTAAGATTGAAGCAGGTATGATGCAGCTAAGACCAACAGAGTTCGATGTGGTCAGTTTATTTAAAGATTTGGAGACGATGTTTGAAATGCGTATCGTCACTTCGAAAATAGAATTTCTCATCGAGAGCCCTTATCGTAGCTGTATTGTCAATTTTGACAGAGATCGTCTGATACAGGTAATAACAAATTTTATGACTAATGCCATAAAGTTCACCGCTAAAGGGGAGATTGTTCTGGGTTACGATTACCGAGATGGAGTCCTGAGAGTTTATGTTCGTGATACTGGCATTGGTATTGCGAAGGATAAATTGGATAGGGTCTTCGAGCGTTTTGAGAAACTCGATAATTTCGCACAGGGTACAGGCTTGGGTATGGCAATATGTAAAGCTGTGGCTGAGATATGCAATGGGAAAATCGGTGTTGAATCCACAGAGGGCGAAGGCTCTACTTTCTGGTTTTCTGTCCCAATAAAAGCCGAAATTTCTGTCTAGCGATCACAAGACACAAAAGAAGAGATGCTTTTTATTCACCCTTAGTTTTGAACATTGAATTTGTTCGAGGATTTTACAGGTGAAAATAGGGGCAAATAAGGGCCGTAACAAAACTGTTGACTAAATTTCAAACAGCTTCTTAGATCTTTCGAGACTATAATCAGCACTATATTAGCTCAAATGCTCCACCAGAACTTTGATGCCGATGGCAATCAAAATGATACCACCCACAATCTCGCTCACCGAACCGAGTTTGCCTTGACTGCCACGACCAAGAATCAGACCCAGAAGGCTAGCAATAAAAGTCACTATTCCGATCACAGCCACAGCACATAACACATTGATCAACTGCGAACTGTCAACGATGTCGATGGATATAAAAGCCAACGCAACACCTGCCGCGCAAGCATCGATAGAAGTGGCGAGTCCCAAAACAAATGAATTGCCCAACCGAAAAGGATCGGGCTTAGGCGCTGGCACGCAATCATTCTGAATCGCTTTTCGTTCCTTGATCGCACCCAAAATCATCTTGCCACCCAAAAAAAGTAGCAAGAAAAAGGCGATCCAATGATCCCAAAACGAGATCAAATCCTTGAATTTGAAAGCCAAAAACCACCCCACAAGTGGCATCAACCCTTGCATCAGAGCCAGGATCATTGCAAATCTAACCCCACGCCAACGTTTCCAACACGGGCATCCCATACCCGCACTGAGTGAAACGGCAAACGAATCGAAACATAATCCGAGCGCCAGAAATACAATTAAATAAAGTGTCATAAACTATGTGCAAATCACCAGCAGTGATTAAGTGGACTTCTAGAAATTAGATATTTCAAGACAAACAATGTCGAAAATCGCAGTTTACTCATCGCACGTGAGGATTCGAAAATCCGAAGTTCGACGATGAAATAAGCAATTTTTAGAAGTCACCTTAAAACTAACTTAGCATAAAATATTGGCACCCTCTTATTGTCCCAAAATCCAAGCAAATATTAACGGAGCAACGATTGTAGCATCGCTCTCGACAATGAATTTCGGAGTATCGGCATCGAGTTTACCCCACGTGATTTTTTCGTTTGGCACCGCGCCCGAATATGAACCATAAGAGGTGGTGGAATCCGAAATTTGGCAAAAATAAGCCCAGAAAGGAACTTCTGTCCAGCCTAAATCTTGATACATCATTGGCACACAGCAAATTGGGAAGTCACCCGAGATACCGCCCGCAATCTGGAAGAAACCAACACCAGCACCGCCAGAATTAGCCCTATACCATTCGGTCAGGTAAATCATATATTCTATACCCGATTTAACAGTTGAAGCCTTGCATTCACCCTTGATTACATAGGAAGTGAAGATGTTTCCCATCGTTGAATCTTCCCATCCTGGCACAATAATAGGCAGGTTTTTCTCGCAAGCAGCCAACATCCACGAATTTTTCGGATCGATTTCATAATATTGCTCCAACACCCCGCTGCGAATCATTTTATACATATATTCGTGAGGCAAAAAGCGTTCGCCCTTAGCATCGGCATCCTTCCAAATTTTAGAAATATGACCTTGCAAACGGCGGAAAGCCTCCTCTTCGGGAATACAAGTATCAGTCACACGATTCATATGATTATCAAGTAGTTCACGCTCTTGATCTGGGGTCAAATCGCGATAATTTGGCACACGTTTGTAATGGGAGTGAGCAACCAGATTCATCAAATCTTCCTCCAAATTAGCACCCGTACAAGTGATAATTTGAACTTTATCTTGGCGAATCATTTCGGCAAGCGAAATCCCAAGTTCGGCCGTCGACATGGCGCCTCCCATCGTGATCATCATTTTGCCACCTTTGTTCATATGAGCTTCATATCCCTTGGCAGCGTCCATAAGGGCTGCGGCGTTGAAGTGGCGGTAGTTGTGTTCGATAAATTGAGAAATAGGACCTTTCATTTTGTTATGAATTATAGTTTTTAATTTTTAGAAGCTGTTTTAATTTGTTTTCAAAATTTTATTACTGCAATTTTTGAGGCTATTTTTTCGATGATTCGCCGAGATAGTAGTGAACTACAGCTCAAAAATCAGCGGAAAAAGAGTGGTAATAAAATGCTGGAAAGAAATTAAAACAGCTTCTTAACACATTTTAGCATCAACAAAGTTACTCAAAATAACTAGCATTACAAACTTATTATTGCTCAAAATCGCCTAAAAAACAACAATACTATCGGGGCTTCTAAAAATTAGCGCCAATGTCCAGTTGGAAAATGCGTGTTTCACAACATACGATCCCGGTTGATAGTCGATGTGGTGGGCGCAATCCGATACAAGAAGAAGTTCACCACACATTTATGCATTCGAACGATGGTGATAGTGTGGTCAATTTTTTCTGGATCAATGTTCAATATTTTGAAAGCTGGTATATTTTTATCAAAATATTTGCTCGAAACCACTAAATATGCGCCATCTGGCAGATTGTTTCGATCAAAACCGCCACGACTTTGTGTGATTGCTTCGTAGAAATGAGTGCTGTATAAATCACCTACTGTCACCAATTTCAACTCGTTAGGCTCGGCCACATAAATATCCAAATGGGCCGCTTCGTCCCATCGATGGCTGATGAGCACGGGATTTTCGCCAATTAATCCTCCCGATAAATCATCATAATATACGGTACTGAATTTTGAACACAATTGCCGCCAACCATACATATCTACCGTAACGTCTCCACGCCCCAATTCGCGATCTTGGTTCGTCGGTTCCACCAATGGCGCGTCTTCAAGGCGGAGAATAATTCCTAATTCTTGAACAATGCCTTTGTTGATTTGAACGACTCCTATCACGCTGATTAACAAGGTAAAGGCAACAGAACACCACGCATAAAACAACCCTTTTTTGTGAGTTTTCAACCAATACGCTGCAAGAATAATTAAGGCAAAATAACCAGGACCCGACCAGTGAGGTAAAGTCTCGCGAGTCAAGGAAATAAAGATAAATAACAAAATCAATGGCAACGAAAAAACGAGTAAATACCTGAATTTATCCTTGTCTATATAATTATTTTTGTATTTAATATATGCAAATATCGCGCAAATAATTAGAATGTAATTAATCGGATTATTGTAGAAAAATCCTCCAAAAATCTCTCGCCCAAAATAAAGTAAATTTATCGAACTATCGGCAACAAGACGACCTGAGTGGAAAGTGAAACTGATAAAATCATTTTGAAAATTCCATATCAAAACAGGAGAAAAAACCAATAAACTAACCCCCATTGCAACGTATAACGATCTGCAATGCAGCCATTTGCGATTATACAAAACTATGTACAACAAAGCTGCCGCCCACAAATATGCACCGCTATATTTACTGAGCATCGCCAAACCGATGGTCAAACCGGCGAGCAACATTTTTTTGTCTAATGTCCGTTGAGAATAATCTTGCTCAGCCGAGTCCGTCTGTGGTTGTGGTGGAAGAATCTTGAAAAAGATCCATAACGTCAACAACCAAAAAAGCGAAAGCGGAGTGTCGGGCATAATAAATGTCCCGACAATTATCGAGGCATAAATCGATCCCGTCAACAAAAGTGCAGCCATAAAACCTCGCTCACCACGCCCAGCGATACGATATATAATATAGGTGTTGATCGTACCAATAATCACCGAACTTAGGCGAACATAAAATTCAAGCGTAAACGGATCATTATCCGTAAAAAATTCGCTGAGCCGCGTGGTCAAGTTGACCAACCACGCAACCATCGGCGCGTGATCGAAATAACTCAACGAAGGGAAAAGCCCAAAAATCCGATAGTATCCCTCGTCGTTGCCAAATTCAGTCCCTCCCGCGATCAATACACGCACGAGCATCGAGAAAATTAACAAAAATACAATTTGCCTACCGTATAATTCGCTTTCGCTTCTTTGCTTTTTTTTCCTTGTTCCTTTCATACTCCAAAGGTATAAATAATTATCTGTATTTTTTTATAGAAATAGAGTAGTGTAGGCGTTTTTATTGATTACAAATGTAATATACACATATGTAATCACATAAAACAGCTTCAACTAGCCGTAATATATTTTCATACAATAATATGATTATCAGATAATTATCAGACTTCAATTAAACTAAATAATGATGTATAATAATCTCACATAGTTATATTGCAGATAATTAATTATGATATAAAGTTATCTATATAAGATATATACATATATATCAGTTATTTAGTAGTTTATGCTAAACTTAAAAATAATGTATAAATATGTTTAGAATTAATTTGTTGATTCAGAGAAATTATTATACCTTTGTACGCAAGAATAATATTGACGTAAATAATTACAAAATGAACGATAGATTATCTCAATTTATGCGTGCCGAAAACCTCACAGCAGCTAAGCTGGCAGAAATTTTACAGATTCAACCTTCTGGTATATCTCACTTATTATCAGGTAGAAATAAGCCTAATTTTGATTTCATTGCTCGTATGTTACGTATGTTTCCTGATTTGAATCCAGACTGGTTGATCAATGGTGATGCATCGATGTACCGCCAAGATGTCAGTAAGGAAACTAATAAAAATTACACAAGTGATTTGTTGTCTTTTCCAATTACAAATACGCAAGTTGATGCGATTAGTGATCTGCAAGATATTAATAATGAGGTTGTTACGTCTAAAACAAATGTAATGGCTGAAGTAAAACTAGATAATCAAGATTTTGCTAATTGTGAACCATCAACCACAGATGATCCAACTCCAATTCAAACCACTGACAATCCAATGGAAAAAAATCACTCGACGGCAAATGATCAAAAGGTTGAAGAAAAGAAGCTCTCCCCAAATATAAATACCGTAGAAAAAGTGTTAATATTCTATTCTGATAGGACATTTACGGCGTATGATCCAAAGAATTAGAAGCTGTTTAATTTTGTTCATTGAATTTGTTCTGAGTTATTTGGCGATTTTTATTTCACTATAATAAATATTATGTTAAATTAACAGTGCTTTCGCCCTATATTCTTCACGTTTGTGCATAACTTTTGAAAGCAAATCATAATTATTGATTAAAAATGATTAAATTTGCGCTACCGTGTGGGTTTCGTTTGATTGGTTGGCAACTCTCCTGATTAAATCGGCTCATCATTACAGAAATAAGTTACTAGTTTGAAAACAGCATATCGTTTCGTACTCAAATCGTATTTAGGGCCAATGTTTTTGACCTTTTTTATTGTGATGTTTATTTTGCTGATGCAATTTATGTGGATGAACATCGACAGATTGGTTGGCAAGGGATTATCATTAGGCGTTGTCATTGAGTTACTTATGTATGCTTCGGCTACTTTAATTCCTATGGGTTTGCCGCTCGCTACCCTATTGGCCTCCATTATGACGATGGGAAATTTGGGTGAAAACAACGAGCTGTTGGCTTTGAAGGCTGCTGGGATTTCGTTACCGCGCATTATGCGTCCGCTCATTGTTCTGACTTTTTTTGTGAGTATAGGTAGTTTCTTTGTTATCAATAACTTAACTCCCTATTCGATGCAAAAAATGATTTCGCTTATGACTGATATTTCAAAGCAAAATCAGGAGTTGAAATTCAAAGACGGCATCTTTTTCAATGGCATACCCGACCGCAGCATTCGAGTTTCGCACCAGGACCCAAAGACAAATTTGTTGACCGATGTCTTGATTTACGACAACTCTTCGTACGATAAGATGCGTACAACGGTTGCAGATTCAGGGTACATCAGGATCTCGGAAGATAAGCTATATCTCGAAATTACGCTTTTCCACGGGCAGATTTATGAAGAAAATCGAAACTACGAATGGTTTACCAACAATGTATTGTCACATCACCTGTTTTCGCGGCAAGATTTAATTGTACCTATTTCTGGTTTCGCTCTACAACGTAGTGATATGGAGGCTTTTAGCAATTTAAGTGAGACTAAAAATATTAATGAGCTTTCTTCGGATATTGACTCCCTGCGTCTCAATAGCGACTCGATAGCCACACGTTTTACAGATCGATTGACTAAAAATTACGTATTTAAACGCCTTACATCGGTCAGGAATTTAGATTCTTTGCCCCATTATTCAGATTCAATATTCATACTTTCCGATATCGATACGGTAAATGTGGTTGGTAGAAACAAAATTTTCACACAAGCAAAACAGGTTTGCTTGGATGCTCAAAACTTTGTAAACTACGAAATCGAATTTGCACGCTACGCCGCCACATCACTATATAGGTCACAGGCCGATTATCAGCGCAAAATTTCGCTTCCATTTTCGATTATGATCTTTTTCTTGATAGGTGCTGCCTTTGGAGCCATCATTCGAAAGGGCGGTTTAGGGATGCCGATCGTAGTTTCAGTTGCATTTTTTGTCGTTTATTACGTTATAATGATGGCTGGAAAAAAGTTTCTAGAAGATGGTGTGCTTTCGCCATTTGTCGGTGTCTGGCTGCCAAGTTTTGTACTTTTCCCAATCGCCTTATTCTTAACATACAAATCGACAAACGACTCTGTTTTATTTAATTCAGATGCGTATATAGGTAAGTACAAACAAGTTATACAATACATTAAAACACTTTACAAACGTAAACATGAAAAAAATTCTTAGTAGTATTGACGATGCACTCGAAGATTTGAGGCAGGGTAAAATTATTATCGTTGTCGACGATGAAGATCGTGAAAATGAGGGCGATTTTATTTGTGCAGCTGAAACTATAACTCCCGAACAAGTTAACTTTATGCTCCATAACGGACGCGGCGTGTTGTGTACTCCGCTGTCGGCCGAAAGGTGTAAAGAGTTGGATATGAATATGATGGTTGGCGAAAATACATCTCTTTTGGGCACTCCGTTTACAGTTTCAGTAGATCTTTTGGGCGACGGTTGCACGACTGGGGTTTCGGCTAGCGATCGTGCCAAAACGATTCGAGCATTGGTAAATCCAGATACAAAGCCATCAGATTTGGGGCGACCTGGTCATATTTTTCCGCTTCGGGCCCAAGATAAAGGGGTGCTTCGACGTGCCGGCCACACCGAAGCTGGGATGGATCTCACTAAATTAGCAGGTCTGCAACCTGGGGCGGCGCTGATCGAAATAATGAACGCCGACGGAACAATGGCGCGTATGCCTCAATTGATGGAGATTGCAGATGAACATCAGATCAAGATTATCTCAATTGCCGATTTAATAGCCTATCGTTTGGAACGCGAATCGTTAGTGATACGTGGCGAACGGGTTAAATTACCTACTGTTTATGGTGATTTCGACCTGATTCCATTCTACCAAAAAAGTAATGGGATGGAACATGTCGCCCTAATCAAGGGCGAATGGGAGGAAAATGAACCGATTTTGGTCCGTATGCACAGTTCGTGTATGACTGGTGACATTTTCGGCTCTTGTCGTTGTGATTGCGGTGATCAGTTGCATCAATCTATGCAAATGATTGAAAGTGAAGGTAAAGGAGTCATTGTTTATCTGGCTCAAGAAGGTCGAGGGATCGGATTATTCAACAAGATTAAAGCATATAAATTGCAAGATGAAGGACTAAATACTGTTGAAGCAAATATCAAATTAGGATTCAAAGCCGATGAACGTGATTACGGAGTTGGAGCAAATATCCTACGAGAAATCGGGGCCAAGAATCTAAATCTACTAACAAACAATCCATTGAAACGAGTTGGATTGGAAGGCTATGGAATTAGAATTAACAAAAACGTTCCAATTGTAATCAAACCTAACTTGCATAATCTGAAATACTTACAGACAAAAGAAAGAGATATGGGGCATAAATTAGGTATATTTACAAATGTAATTAAATAATTTAGTTACAAATGTAACTACTATTTGCAATGAGAAAAACACAATTACGGATTATTTATATGGGTACTCCCGACTTTGCAGTCGGTCCATTGACGGCTATGATTGAGGGAGGTTATAATGTTGTGGCTGTGGTGACTGTCCCTGATCGTCCTGCTGGGCGCGGACAGCAATTGCACCCCAGCGCAGTTAAGGCATATATCGAGGAACATAACCGTCGCCGTCCAAGTTTTGGCGGTGTGCAAGTTCCCGAAATTCCAATTCTACAACCAGAAAAATTGAAAGATCCAGATTGGTTAGACGATCTGAGTTCCTTCAACGCTGACTTATTTGTGGTGGTTGCGTTTCGGATGTTGCCTGAGGCTGTTTTTGCGATGCCAAAATATGGTACATTCAACTTACACGCCTCATTACTACCCGATTACAAAGGTGCAGCACCTATTAACTGGGCTATTATTAATGGCGAAAAGCAAACGGGTGTAACAACTTTTTTTATCGATCGACAAATAGACTCTGGCGAAATAATCGAGCAACGAAGTGTCGAAATATCGGATGATGACAATGTAGGTTCACTACACGATAAACTAAAAACAACTGGTAGTGAGTTAGTTATAGAGACCATTAACCAAATAATTAATGGGACAATCACATCGCAACCACAACAAGAGTCGGCTAGTGATAAACCTGCACCAAAGATTTTTAAGGAAGATTGTAAAATCGACTGGAACGCATCGGGGCGCGATATTTGCAACAAAATCAGGGGATTATCTCCTTATCCTGCCGCTTGGGCGGATCTGACTGATCGTTTGACGGCAAAAATTCTCACCTCTCATTTTGTCCCAGATTTTACGGCTCCGAAAGCTGGAAAATTAGCTACTGATGAAATTAAGTACTTGAAATTCAGTTGTAAAGATGGTTGGGTCTTTATCGACACCATTCATCCAGCTGGTAAAAAGGCGATGGCCATTGAAGACTTTCTAAGAGGATATGATTTTGATTGATATTTATGTTAATTATCAGATAACGCGCTACAAACAAATTAGTTAGATATGTAATGAATAATATTCTCGAATTTCTTGAAGAACTAAGTCTAAATAATAATCGCGAATGGTTTGCTGCTAATAAATCGCGTTATAAAGCTATCGAAGAAGAAGTAAGTGCATTTACAAACGTGTTAATCAGCAAGATAGCACTATTTGATCACACTGTTGAAAATCTAACTTTTAAGGATTGTACATATCGGATTTATCGAGATGTACGTTTTTCGCCAAACAAAATGCCTTACAAAACCCATATTGGGATATATATATGTAAGGGTGGAAAAAAATCTGGTTATGCAGGTTATTATTTCCATTTTGAGCCTCACAACACCTTGATAGCCACTGGGTTGCATTGTCCGGAGCCAAAAGTTATTCGTAGTGTGAGAGATGAAATTTTCGCCAATGGCGCTGAGTTTCAATCTGCGATCGATCAGGCCAATGGATTTACGCTCGACAGATCATCGGCGCTCAAAAGAGTGCCTAAGGACTACCCTACTGATTCGCAATATGGTGATTATCTGAAACTTAAAGACTATGACTTGGTTCAAACTTTTGATATTAAAAACGATGAGGAAGTACTGAATTTTGCAATTGAAGAATTTATAAAATGCAAGAAATTCAATGATATTCTCAATCGTGCGGTAGAATTTGCAATGCAAGAAATGTAAAATTTCAATGATCAAAAAGATGAAAAGTGAACGAGAAAAAATGCTTGCAGGCGAACCTTACGATTGCGCTGACCCAGAATTATTAACGCGTTGGCATCGCGCTAAGGATTTGATACGCGAATTAAGCGCAGCCGACTCGCGAGATAAGATGCTGATAGACAAAATATTAACCGAACTACTAGGCTCTCGTGAACAAAATCTTGCCATTGTCCCTCCGTTTTTTTGTGACTATGGTAATAATATTTTTATAGGTAACAACACCGAGATTAACCATAATTGTGTGTTCTTGGATTGTAATACCATAACTATTGGATGTAACGTTTTGATCGCCCCAAGTGTACAACTTTATACTGCATTTCATCCGATCAAAGCGAACGAACGAATAATAGTGCCAAAAGAGGGCGATACGCAAAATGGAATGAATTTTTGTTTGACAAAAAGCGCCCCGATCGTAATTGGAAATAACGTGTGGATTGGCGGTGGAAGTATTGTTTTACCTGGTGTTACGATCGGTGAAAACGCAGTGATCGGTGCTGGAAGTGTTGTCACGCACGACATCCCCGCTGATGTGGTTGCTTATGGTAATCCGTGCCGTATAGTACGTAAAATACAATAAATATTTATATAATATAATAATAAATAAAATTAACAATTAAAATAATGAAAAAACTACCATTTTTATTACTGACATTTTCTACTATTGTAGCATATGGTCAAACGAAGGATTACACCATAAAAGGTGTGGCTGACACATCGTATAATTCAAAAACCGCATACTTGAATGACTACTCAACAAACAAGACGATAGATAGTTGCGTGATCAAAGATGCTAAATTTTCATTCACCGGTTCGGCCAAAAACGCCATTGTGTTGCGTGTTGATTTATCTCGTATGTATGCCAATGTGATCCCCGAAGCTGGAACTATAAATGTTAAAATGGGCGAGTCATCAGAGGTTAGTGGCACTCCATTGAACGATCGGCTCACGGCATACAACAAAGAAAGAGCGGAAATATACAATTATATGTCAGCACAAGCAGATACCCTGATGCAGCGTAATGCACTGAGCAGTAGCGCCTCTGATTCATTGTATGAGATTTATACAATCAAATCATCACAAATCATTGACAAATATTTCACTCCGAACAAAACCAACAAGCTAGGGACATTTGTCGCTTTGGAAAAATTTAATGAAACTAGTCTATCGTTGGCGGAAATGGACTCTATTTTGCTAATGCTCAGTGCTGAAGGTCGCGAATTTACCCCGCTAAAAAACATTCGTCAAGGCGAAATAAATAGATTACAAACGGCAGCTGGCAAGATGTTTATCGATTTTGCTTCCGTGAATCCAGACGGGACACCAGCCAAATTATCGGATTATGTTGGCAAAGGAAAATATGTGCTGGCTGATTTTTGGGCTTCGTGGTGTGGACCTTGCCGCCGCGAAATACCTAATATAAAGAAAGCAAATGAGCAATACAAAGCGCTAGGTTTAGTAGTTTTAGGTGTAAATGTATGGGACAAAAAAGATGCTTTCGAGAAAGCCGTTGGCGAATTGGGTATGACTTGGGCTCAAATCTGTAACTTTGCAGACTCTGCTCCCACCAAAACTTACGGGATTCAAGGCATACCTCACATAATTCTTTTCGCGCCCGATGGCACCATTGTAGCGCGCGATCTTCGCGGCGAAGGTATAGATGAAAAACTCTCGGAAATATTCAAAAAATAAGCCGTGGACTTTCTGAAATTTGTTGAACCACGCTGCGGCTCCGAAATCAACGAAAAACAGGTTGCGAAATAGAGCCGGGGAAAGGCGGGAAATAAATTCAAGCCGTTTTCCTGGATCTCCAAAATTATTTTTACCTTTGTAACCTAGATAATGTGTAGATATTTAATAGAAAAAGAATAAAAGAACGAAAATGACAAAATTCCGAAAACTTAGCATCATTGGTGGCTGGGTGGTCTTTGCGATCGCGATGCTGACCTATATGCTCACGCTCGAACCCACGGCTTCTTTGTGGGATTGCCCCGAATTTATAGCAACTTCGTATAAATTGGAAGTTGGTCACCCTCCTGGAACGCCATTTTTCTTCTTGATCAATCGTTTGGGGGCTATGTTTGCTGGTTCGCCCGAGAATGTGGCGTATGCCATCAACACCCTTTCGGCGCTCGAAAGCGCGCTCACCATTGCCTTTATGTTTTGGACGATTGCCCATTTGGCACGTAAAATCTATCGCAAAACGGCCGAGGAGCTCTCTTCTCACGAAGTTTGGGTGACTATGATTGCGGCGACGATCGGATCGTTGGCCTACGCTTTCACCGACACTTTCTGGTTTTCGGCTGTCGAGGGCGAGGTTTATGCTCTGAGTTCGCTCTTCACGGCGGTGGTTTTTTGGGCTATGTTGCGTTGGGAAAGTTTGGCCGATCAAGCTGGTTCCAACCGCTGGTTGGTGCTGATTGCCTATTTGATGGGGCTATCCATCGGGGCTCACATCCTGAATTTGCTCACCATCCCGGCGTTGGTGTTTATCTACTATTTCAAGAAATTTCCTGCCTCGCCACACAAATCGTTGTGGAAACCTGCTGTGATTGGCATTTTGCTGACTGGCGTTTTCTATATGTTGACCCCAACGGTGGTCTCGATCGGGGCGTGGGTGGATCGTATATTTGTCAACGGTTTTGGCTTTGCTGTCAATTCGGGGATCACAACATTTGTGGTGTTGCTGCTTGTGGGTCTGGGTTTGTTCGCCTATCGCGCACAGAAACAAGGTAAATCGGCGCTCAACACAATTCTCGTTTCGGTTGGTATGGTTATCATTGGTTTTTCGACCTATGGCGTGGTGTTGATTCGTTCGTCGGTCAATCCGCCAATGAATTCCAATCAGCCCGATAATCCATACTCGCTTGTGCAATTTCTGAGCCGCGAGCAATACGGTTCGCGTCCGCTGATCTATGGTCGAACTTACGCTTCGCCAGTTGTGGATTATGTCGAAAATGATAGCTATTATGTCGATTCGACGGGTAAATACAAACCATATAAGTATGCCATCGACCACGTGTCGGATCCAGCCACCAATATGCTCTTTCCGCGGATGCACAGCCGCGACCATGCCGAACAATATAAGGCGTGGAGCGATGTCAAGGGGCGCAAGGTGCTAACCGAAAGTGGCGAAATGGTGACCATTCCGACTTTTGGCGAGAATATGCGATTCTTTATTAGCTACCAATTCAACAATATGTATTGGCGCTATTTTCTGTGGAACTTCGTTGGTCGTCAGACCGATGTGCAGAACGATGGCCTGGCAAATGGCAACTGGCTCAGTGGTATCAAACCGCTCGATGGGCTCTACCTTGGTCCGCAGGATAATCTGCCCGACGAATTGGCCAACAATAAGGGGCGAAACCACTACTATTACTTGCCACTGATTTTGGGTATGATCGGCTTCTTCTTCCAACTCAAAAAAGAGGGGCGCGGCTTTTTGATCGTCTCGCTGTTGTTCTTTATGACTGGGATCGCCATTATTCTATACCTCAATCAGACTCCATCACAGCCTCGCGAACGTGATTATGCCTACGCGGCCTCTTTCTATGCCTTTGCGCTGTGGATCGGGCTTGGGGTGATGGGTGTGGTTAACTTCTTGCACAACAAAGTTTTCCGTCAGAAAAACGCCAAGGCGGCACTTGCAGTTGCTTCGGTGGCTTGCCTGAGCGTGCCAGTGGTTTTGGCCGCCCAAAACTGGGACGATCACGATCGCTCTGGGCGCACCATTGCTCGCGATATGGGGGTTAACTATCTGACCAATCTGCTGCCCAATGCGGTGCTGATCAACTATGGCGACAACGATACTTTCCCTGTGTGGTATGCCCAAGAGGTGCTTGGCGTGCGCCCCGATGTGCGCCCGATGAACAACTCCTACATCAGTGGCGATTGGTATGCCGATCAGATGCGAATCAAGAGTAATGAAGGCGAGGCGCTGCCTATTTCGCTGCCTAGCTCCAAGTATAAAGCGCAATCTTCACCGCTGTTTTTTGTCAATCCGATTCCTCATCCTTATGGAGGCGATTGGACAATCAAAGAGGTGATGCAAGTGGTCAATTCCGACGATCCGACGACGAAAGTCAAGCTGTCGGACGGTAATTTCTATGACTTTATCCCCGCCAAACGTATCGCGATTCCGGTCAACAAGGAGAACGTTTTGCGTAGCGGTATTGTCAAGGCCGAGGATGCTCATCTGATTGAAGACACGGTGTGGGTTGATCTAAAAAATTCAACTCTTGGTCTGGGTGATATGGTTTTGCTCGATATGATCGCCACTTCGGATTGGACACGTCCTATTTATTTCACTTCTTCGTCTGGGTCGATGGATCTGGGGCTAACTTTCACTAATGCTCAGGGTGAGGCTTATACTTACCTCCAACTGGATGGTGTGGTTTTCCGCTTGGTGCCTATCAAGTCGAGGATTACAAAACGTGGCTCGGCTGGTCGAATCGATACGGATTTGTTATACGATAATTTGATGAACAAATATTCGTATGGCGGTGTGAAAAACGGAGTGTATGTTGATCAATTTGTCACCACAACTTTGATTCAGGCACAGTTTCGCACTACCTTTGCTCGTTTGGCTGATGAGTTGATGGTAAAGGGTGATACGGTGCGTGCGGTGGAGGTTCTCGATCGGGCGATGGCCGAATTGCCTGTCAACCAATTGCGCCGCGATGAATCGCTTGTCCAAATTATCGAGGGCTACTGGCGCGCTGGTCAGCAAGCCAAAGCCGATAAATTGGCCGACGATTACTATGAATCGATGATGGATTATCTGAACTATTACAGCCGCTTTACGGGTGACAAGAAAAATCAGGTGGAGAATTATATGCTCGAAGTCTACAATAATATCTACTACCTCTATCACTCGGCAATGGCGACGGGTCAGAAAAAATATATCGATAAACTAACTCCGTATTTCGGTAAAGAAAAATAGCGTTTGGCGAAAAAATGCAAGACGCAAAAAAATTGAAACAATGAAAAACTTCACATTTCAGAATCCAACCAAAATAGTCTTTGGTGCGGGGCAGATCGCCAAACTAAATTCGCTGATCCCCGCTGGGGCTAAGCTTATGATCACGATGGGGGGCGGTTCGATTTTCAAAAACGGGATATACGACCAAGTGAAACGTGCGCTCGACGGGCGCACGTGGATCGAATTTTCGGGTATCGAGGCCAATCCTGATTACGACACTTTGATGCGTGCGGTCAACATTGCACGCGACAACGAAGTCGATTTTTTGCTTGCCGTTGGTGGTGGTTCGGTGATCGATGGGACTAAGTTCATCGCCACGGCGGTCAACTATCCTGGCGATGGCTGGGATTTTATACTCGACAATAGCAAGGTTTGTCCTGCCGTGTCTTTTGGCACGGTGCTCACCTTGCCGGCCACGGGTTCCGAGATGAATTGTGGTGCCGTTGTTTCGCGGCGTGCCACGGGCGAGAAATTCGCTTTCCAGAACGAATCTGGCTATCCTCTCTTTTCGATTCTCGATCCTCAGGCGATCTATTCACTGCCTGCGCGCCAAGTGGCCAACGGTATTGTGGATACTTTTGCCCACACGTTGGAGCAATATTTAACGGTGCCCGTCGATGGGCGCGATATGGTGATGGATCGCTTTGCCGAGGGGCTGCTGTCGACTCTTATCACGCTGGCTCCCGAGTTGCTTGCCGACAAGCGCAGCTACGATGCGTGCGCCAATTTTATGCTCACCGCCACTATGGGTCTGAACGGTTTTGTGGGGATGGGTATCGATCAAGATTGGGCAACTCATATGATTGGTCACGAATTGACGGCTCTCGAAGGGCTGGATCACGGGGTGACGCTGGCCATTATCCACCCAGCATTGATGAGTGTGATGCGCGAAGAAAAACGAGCTAAATTGGTGCAATATGCCGAACGTGTTTGGGGTCTAACTTCCTGTTCGGATGATAAAAAAATTGATGGGGCGATTGCTGCCACCGAAAAGTTTTATCGTTCGTTGGGTGTGAAAACCAGATTGTCCGAACATAAGGTAAGTGAAAAGACTATCAACGAGATTGTTGCGCGTTTTGTTACGCGTTCGGCTCGTCTCGGTGAGCGCGGTATAGTAACGCCCGACAAGGTGGCTCAGATTTTGGACTTGGCAAAGTAGTTGTTTCACGCTGTGAAAGAAAAGGTTGCGCTTTTACCCACTAGTGCTGGTGTTTACCAATTTTTGGACAACACGGGTACGGTGATTTATGTGGGCAAGGCGATCAACTTACGTTCGCGCGTGAGCTCATATTTCAATTCCGATCGCGACCATTCGCCCAAGGTGCGTGCCTTGGTGCGTCACATTGTCGATCTGCGCCACGTGGTGGTGGATAGCGAACGTGATGCGTTGTTGCTCGAGAATAATTTGATCAAGGAGCTGCAACCGCGTTACAATATTTTATTGAAGGATGCAAAGAGCTATCCGTGGATTATGATCACCGCGGAGCCTTTTCCTCGTGTGATTTCGACTCGCCGATTAGAGCGTGGCAAGGGCGAATATTTCGGTCCCTATTCTTCGGTTGGTATGCAGCGCGTGGTGCTGGAACTGATCCGCGAACTCTTCCCTTTGCGTACTTGTAAACTCAATCTATCGCCAGCAGCCATTGGGCGTGGCAAGTATTCGGTGTGTCTGAAATATCATATGGGTCATTGCCGTGGTGGGTGTGTGGGTAAGGAAAACGAGGCTGATTATTCGAAATATATCGATGGCGTGCGCGATATTTTGCGCGGTTCGTTGGGTGTAGCGCGTCAATTTTTAGAGCGTGCAATGGGTGATGCTGCCGCTGCGCTACGCTTTGAAGAGGCGGAAAGTTACAAGAAGAAGTTGCATTCGTTGGATGAATATTCTCATCGTTCGGTGATCGTCAGCCCAACGCTTGGCACGTTGGACGTGGTGAATATGGAAATGGATGATAATCGGGCTTATTGCAACCATTTGAAGGTTGTAAATGGGTCGATAATAGGCAGTTACACTTTCGAAATGGTGGCTCATCTCGACGAAACGCCTGCCGAGATTTTGGCTTTCGCTATGATGCACCTCACACTTTCTGCTCCTCAAATTGTGGTGCCAATGATGCCTTCCGAATTTACGGATCGTTGTTTTGTCCCTCAGCGCGGCGATAAGATACGTTTACTTGAATTATCTGCTAAAAATTGTATGTTTTTCAGGCTCGAAAAGCTAAAAAATCTTGAACGAAAAGATCCAGCGCTCAACGTGGATCGTGTGATGGAAAATATGCGGCGCGAGTTGATGATGGATATTCAACCGCGTCATATTGAATGCTTTGATAATTCGAATTTGCAGGGTACTTTTCCCGTCGCCTCGTGCGTGGTTTTTCGCGACGGCAAACCCGCCAAGCGCGATTATCGTCATTTTAATATCAAGACTGTTGTCGGGGCTGACGACTTTGCATCGATGAAGGAGGTGGTTGGCCGACGCTATCGGCGGATGTTAGACGAGGGCACTACCCTACCACAACTCATTGTGGTTGACGGTGGTAAGGGACAACTAAGCTCAGCCTACGATACTCTATGTGAGCTTGGTTTGCAGGACAAAATCAAGATTGTAGGCCTTGCCAAGCGACTGGAAGAGGTTTTTTTTGTAGGCGATTCCACACCGCATTACCTGGATCGAAAGGGCGAATCACTACGGATTTTGATGCACTTGCGCGACGAGGCACACCGCTTCGGAATTACTTTTCACCGTAATAAACGCAGCAAACAGATACCATCCAAATAGTTTTATCTGTTTGTGCTCATACAAACTTTGATTGGACGATGGTCCGATTCAGTTGGAGCATCGACAACTTCACTGTATTTTACATTGTATTTACTGGGCAAACTACTCCAAATATAATCTATCGTTTGAGTTGGTTTGTCGGCTGGGTAAGTTGGTTGAGTAGCCGACGAAAGCAGAATAAAATGCTCTCGTAGCAGATCAAATTGAGGGCTCGAAGGTTCCAGATTCAAGTCTCCCATAAAAATTATAGGCTTCCGATACTCTTTGGCAAGCTCCACAACGCGTTTAATTGAACTTGTTTGATCATCGGCAGTCAACGAAAAATGGGTGCAAAAAACGATGCAATCTTCAAATTCAGCGACAAGAAGTACTCGCGCCTCTTCGCGTCCGTCCAACGCTACCCTTCTGGTTGATAATGGTTTGTCTCTGGATAGAAGGCCGATCCCATACGCTCCACCATCATATGCAATGGCACGAGCGTATGTGGATTGCATCGCACATTTGGCGGCCAACGTCGATAATACATCTAGCTTACCGCTGCGCATAGTCACACTATCAACCTCTTGGAGCGCCACAAAACGGGCTCCCATACCCGTAATCACACTAGCCGTCCGATCCAAATCGCGCTCCCCACCCATCCCCATACCGTTGCGTATGTTGTAACTAGACACAACTAAATCTTGCCCACAAAGCGACAAAGGCAATGTTAACAATAAAGTCAATAGAAATTTATACATTATTTTCGATCAAAAAATGGACTTTTACCAGTAGCACTAATCGGAATCGCCATTACGGCGTGGCACAAAGGTAGAAAATTGAGCTCCATAGCCGCCACTCCGACCGAGTACATCACGCGCGAATCGACCCGATTATCGGCCGCCACCGAGGCAGCCGAACCGATGGCGATACCCAAATCCTGAGCCTTGAAAAAACACGGATTCGTGGCTGGTTTCATCTCACAGGTGGCGTATCCACACAACGCGCAATTGAGCCCCAGCGTCTGGTTGCGCATACCGAGCAACACAATCGCCTCAGCCTGCACGATGTTGCCTGCATCGCGCACAAAAAAATCCTTACCCAATTTCGGACCAATTTCGCGCATTTTATCTGCTAATAATTTTATGTCATCACCCGTCACCACCGCTATTTCGAGCGAATCGACCCCACACGCTTTGGGTGCTGTACGCGCGGCACTCATCATCGAACGAGCCACGGCAAGGAGCGAACTCGGCCGCAAAGTATTTTCTTGTTCTACCATAATGTTGTATTATTTATCCGAACAAAGATAGTAAAATAATTGGTATGATTTTCATCCGCCCTATTTTTGTCTACTCATTTTTTTGTTACCTTTGTGGTGTATCACGCCTGGGCGTGATCGTCATTTTTAACTCGAAAAGCGTAAGTTAATGTCTACAATTGTTGCTCTTTCCAGCCCTACGGGTGGTGCTATTGCTTTGGTTCGTCTTTCGGGATCTGATGCTTATAAGATTGTACGTCAGCTGTTTGATCGTGATATGGAGCCTCGCCTAGCTACATTTGGGCATATAGTTTCGCCGACTGATCACGCGGTGATTGATGAGGTGGTTTGCACCTATTTTGCTCAGCCTGCCTCGTATACGGGTGAGGATATGGTCGAGATTTCGTGTCACGGGTCGTCGTGGATCGCGGGCGAAATTATGCGTTTGTTGTGCGAGCAAGGTGGTGTGATGGCTACGGCTGGCGAGTTTTCTCGACGTGCTTTTTTGAACGGCAAGTTGGACTTGTCTCAGGCCGAAGCTGTGGCTGATTTGATAGCCAGCACTTCGGCCGCCGCCGCGCGAGTGGCGATGAGTCAAATGCGTGGTGGATATCGCGATGAATTGCGTGAATTACGCGCTAAGTTACTGCATATCAAGTCGATGTTGGAACTTGAAATGGATTTTGGCGAAGAACAAGTTGAGTTTGCTTCGCGCACCGAATTGGCCGCCTTACTGTCCCAAGTTTTGGATAAAATCGGCCATTTAACAGCATCTTTTGCGAGCGGTAATGCAATTAAAAATGGTGTTGCGGTGGCCATTATTGGCGAGCCAAATGTCGGGAAGTCGACTTTGCTCAACGCCTTGGCGGGCGATGATCGCGCCATCGTGTCTGCGGAAGCTGGCACCACGCGTGATTATATCGAAAGTCAAGTGACTATCGGCGGTGTTTTGTTTCGTTTTATCGACACGGCGGGCCTGCGCAATGGATTGTCGGCGATCGAGAGCGAGGGTATTCGTCGTTCGCGAGAACAAGCTCGACTCTCGGCCATCGTTGTTAGGCTGACTGACGAGAATGGCAATTGCAGCGATCAAGATAATGATTATAAGGATCTTATAGTTGTTCACAGCAAGTGCGATCAGTACACTATGCGCCAATCTGGCGAGCGTTATTTGTCTGTTTTGACTGGTGAGGGTCTGGATTCTTTGCGCGATGAGTTGGTTGCTCGCTCTGGTGCGGCGGCTGTGGAGCGCGGTGAGGTTTTGGTAAGCAATGCTCGCCATTACGACTGTTTGCAGCGTGCTTTTATGTCTTTGCGTGAGGCTTCTGTCGAACTATCGGCAGGCAGCCCGACGGACAAGATTTGTTCCTCGATGAGCGATGGCCTCTCTCACATCGCTCAAATCACGGGTGAAATCACCTCCGACGAAGTTCTCCGCAACATTTTTTCCACTTTCTGCATCGGGAAATAATTGGTGATTATCAACGAGTTACATAAATTACCATCAATTACAAAAGGCACTGATTATCAGTGTCTTTTCTGTTTTTATCTACTCGATGCTACTTTTTATTAGCCGATTTTAATCGACATTTTAGTCGGTATTTAGTCGGCAAAAAAAAGATCACTTTACCGCACCCCGATATTTCTCCAATAATGTCGCTTTTTTAGACGAGCGTGGACGAGCTTAGACGAAGATAGACGAGCGTGGAAGAGAAATAAGTCCAAGATATTTCACAGAACGTTCTCGGTTTGGGTGAAATCTCGGGCGAAATGGCGAAATAAACGGAGAAATCACAACCAATTACATACTCACAAATATATTATGAATATGGGTAATATGCAAATTCCGAAGATTTGTATCAGATGTGGTATGAACTTCAAAGCTCAAAAAATCTCTACTAAATACTGTTCTCATAGATGTTCTCGACTTGCATATAAAGATAAACAACGGCAAGCAAAACTCATAAAAGCACAAGAAGACATTGCCAATTATGGCAAACCGCCTATTATACGTGAGCAAAAAAAAGTACAAACGATTAAACTATCTTCTGACGATCTTACTATACTAAAGAGCAAAGAGTTTTTAAGTACACAGGAAGCATCCATTTTACTTGGTGTTTGCAAAGCTACTATCAACAACTATTGCGCACGTGGTAAACTAAAATGTATTAAGATGAACCGAAAGATTTTTATCAGAAGAAAGGACCTTGATGAGATGTTTGAAACAGCATCAGACTATCAAGTCACTCCAAGAGTCGTAAAACCAAAAAACAAATCAACCATCAGGTTGACCCAACAGACCGAGCCAGACATATCGCCACCACAAGAGGCAGTCACTGAGTTCTACTCTGCTGAGGAGGCTGCACAGATTTATGGCGTTACGAAGGGAGCGATACGCACTCGTGCCAAGAGTAATAATGTTCCAAAAATAACCTTTCAAGGACGTATACTGTACAGCAAAACTCACATTGATAGGCTCTACGAGAAAGAAGGCGTTGATCCTGCTATCAAAGAGTGGTATTCTATTGAAAATGTGATGAAAGCTTATGAGATGACTAAAAGTTCCGTCTACTCCTTTGTCAGTGCAAATGCTATTCCTCGAAAAAATGAGCAAGGTAAAACATATTACTCAAAAACTCATGTGAATGAACTGCTGAAAACTCGATTAGGAGATGATGGTATATCTGAATGGTACACAATAGAGGATATATATGATAAGTATGGACTTCTACCACATTATATAGCGAATTTCGTATTCACCAATAAGATACCTAAGAAAAGAACCGGTGGTAGGGGCTATTACTCCAAAGAGCATTTCGACAATGCTATTATTGAAAAAGCCCCACCGACTATTTTCCTAACCATTGAGGATTCCGCAATATGTTTCGCCAAGAGCAAAGAGGAGATTCACAGACTCGTGATAAAGCATAATATCCCTAAACTGAAGGATAGTAAACTCATTCGGGTTCAGAAATCGGAGCTAAACAAAATTATTAATCCACCTAAATTATATTAATCATTATGGCAACAAAAGTATATCTACGTAAGTATAAAATTTCTAAAGGAAGAGAGTCACTTTATCTACAATACTATCCTGCTGTTCGCAACAAGAGGACAATGAAGATGGTACAAAAGGAGATGCTGGGACTCTATGTTTACGAGAATCCACAAGGTGAAGAAGAGATTCTGCATAATAAAAACACTCTACACAAAGCTAAGGCGGTTGAAGCAATTCGTGTTCAAATGCTTATTAACGAGGAGTACGATTTTCTTGACAAAGACAAAATGAAGGAGGATTTCCTCGAATACTTCGCAGAAATAGCAACGAAAAAAGACCAAAAGTGGGAAAAGGTTTTTAAACACTTCAGCAACTTTGTTAAGGGCAAATGTACGTTCGCAGAAGTTGACGTGGACTTGTGTCGCAGATTCAGAGACTATTTGCTAACAGATTCTCGTCAACTTAGTGATCCGACAAAGAAACTTAAAAACAATTCACTTGCCGGTTATTTTTCGACTTTTCGTGCCCTGCTGAAAATAGCATATAGAGACCATCGCATAAAGGAAAATGTAAACGATTATCTGGATAAAATCAAATGGGAAGATACCCATAAAGAGTATCTTACGCTTGAAGAGGTGAAATTATTGGTTGATACTCCATGCACTATACCGATACTAAAGGCTGCATCTATATTTTCGTGTATGACTGGATTGAGAATTAGTGATATATTGCAGTTGGAATGGAGACATATCCGCAAAACGACCAACGGCGGTTACTGTATGCGTATTCGAACCGAAAAAACAGAAACAGAGGCAACACTTCCCATTAGTGCAGAGGCACTGGAATGGTGCGGTGAACCAAATACAGGCATTATTTTCAAAGGACTACTGAGATATATGGTATATAAACCGCTTAAAGAGTGGGTTGCAAAGGCAGGTATTGAGAAGCCAATTACGTTCCATTGCTTTCGTCATACATTCGCAACTTTACAGATTGCAATGGGGAGCGATATATACACTGTGAGCAAAATGTTAACCCATAAACACGTCGCCACCACAGAGATATATGCCGAATTAGTGAACGAGAAGAAGGTTGAATCTGCAAATCTTATTTCGTTGAAATAAAAGTCATCAAATCTTCAAACATTTATCTAAAACTCCCTCTACTCTAAGTAAAATAGGATAGAGATGAATTAATGATAAACGAAAAATTGAGTTTTGATAACTTGCCTGAAGCTGTAGGGTATCTAATAAGCAAAATAGAGATATTGGAACAAAAGATTGATGCAATAGCTCCCACTCAAAAAGCCCCCAATACTAAAACAACTATTGATATAAATGTAGCTGCTGAACTGATTCAGAAAGCTAAATCCACAATTTATACCATGGTTCGTCTAGGGCGTATTCCTGCCTATAAAAAGGGCAAAAAATTATATTTCATTGAAGAAGAGCTACAACAGTGGCTCGTAGACTCTCCCACGCTTTGCGCTAAAAATAATCGCACAGAGGCCCGGGAAAGCATCCTTAAGCATGGTAACAAAAGACCATCAAGATTAATTTTATAGACAAAAATAAATTATCTTCGTCTTCAAATTTTTGTAAACTAACTAAATATCAAAAAAATATGAAAGAATTAATCGAGAAAGTTGAAGCCGCTTTTGCGGCTTTCAAAACTGACGCTACGGCTCAAGAATCAACCGGAAATAAAGCAGCTGGCACACGAGCCCGTAAAACCTCGTTGGAAATTGAGAAGATGATGAAAGAATTTCGCAAGGTCTCGTTGGATCAGTCGAAGAG
>JAVXIH010000011.1:0-28201 GCA_036648455.1 Mucinivorans sp. | reverse complement strand
TTTTTATCGGACAGTAATAAATAGAAGTAGATTAGACCTACTGATAGACCACTATAAACAAATAAGTATCAGATATTTACCTGATACTTATTTATTACTGTCCGACAAAGATTTTTGAGGGGTAAAAATTAGGGCTGATTCCATAGATTTGGAAGTCAGCCCTTTTTAGGCTAAATTTGGTTTACCACAATCAAAAAACAGCCTATGAGTAAAGATACAACTTTTATCGGACAGTAACAGTAACAGTAATAATTATAAATCAACGCCTGAATACGACAAGTTGAAGCTTTTGTTGTGAAGCGGAAAGTCGGAAATTTCACCGCCCACCATCGTGGCGCACATCACACTCCACAGGGCAGCCGATGGGTCAATGATTTTGTATTGCACAATCCGCCCACGGGCATCGGTGGTGGCGCGGTGAGTGATTCGTCCACGCCAACCTTCCACATACGCAGACAGGGTGGTGTTGGGAGCCAAAACTGGCATTTCCATATTGGGTTGGCAATATGTTTCGAACCAAACGGCTTTCAGGTGATTCAATTCCTCTGTGATTTTGGCACCCGAAGCGGCGATTTGATCAAAGCGCATAGCCAATCGAGCAGATAGATCTCCGCAATAGCGACCCGCAGGCGCTTTCATAATACATATTTCCTCCAAACGCGACAGCACAGAGGGCGACGAGAAAAGATCGACTCGGATGGCTTCGATGCGAGGCAAAACGGTGTGCAGGGTTTGTTCGAAATCTTTGATCAGATCCAAGTCCAAGCGGTAGAACGAACCCGCGGGGCGGATCAAGGTGCGCGCAAAACGACTGCCCGACCATCGCTGCATAGCGTTGATGATCAAGGTGCGCAAAGCTTGCAGACCCACATAAGCCAATCGATAAGCCATATCGCCCGACATACCAGCCGCGTCGGCTATGTTCATTGCGATGCGTTCCATTTCGAGCGCCACCAACCGCTCGCAACGGATGATGGGGTTGAGCTGAATCGGGTCTAGGATCTTGGCCATTGCCGTGGCGTGACCCACCGTGGTGTCGCCCGCTATTTGCTCGGCCAGGGCCATCATACGCCACACATTATCCGAGTTGGCCACTATCAACGCCTCGATGCCGCGATGTTGATAGCCCAGTTCAAGTTCGAGCGCTTCGACTTTTTCGCCCGCACACGTGAAGCGAAACACCCCAGGTTCGATTATACCTGCGTGCACAGGGCCTACTTTAACTATGTATTGATCTTTCATTGGTTGACGATTTGTTGGATCAAATGGGTGAGAAAGTCACTGTCCACCGCTCCAAAGTAAAACACCACCCCGATCACCGCCAGCAGTATCCACGACAGGGCGGTGTCATTTTGTGTACGGTCAATGGTTTTGGATTCGATCGGGCGGTAGAGAATTTGTAAAGCTTTGCTCACTATCCAATACAGGCATACCAGCAGCGGCAGTCCGATCAAAATAATCAGCCACCAAAGCGGCGAATTAAGCAATTGCGATAGCATCATAAATTCGGAGCGAAAGAGCACCGATGGCGGCATAGCTATTAGCGCCACCAAGGATAGGGTAATGACAATCGAGCCAACCGTGTCCAGCGCGGCATAGCCTCCGATGCGCCCTATGCGATAGGTGTGAAACATCCGCCCCACGATACTCATTTGCAGGTAGCTCACCCCTTTGATCATTGTGTGAGCCATCGAGTGTAGCAATGCCGCCACCACACCCACGCCGCCAAGGCCTAGCCCTAGCATCGTCAGACCGCTGTTTTCGAGGGTCGAGTAGGCGAGCAACCTTTTGTAGTTGTTGGTGCGCCCCAGATAGACCGCCGCCGCCACGATCGACAGCAGAGCCACCACGATCAGCACCCCGCGTACCCATTGGATTTCTGATGAATGTTCCATCACCCGATAGACCCTGAATAGAGCCACAAAACCGCCACCAACGAGTGCCGAACTGATAAAAGCCGAGGCTGGTGTGGGTGCGGAGTGGTTGGCATCGACTCCGACGGTGAAAAGCGGGAAGATTTCGAGTTTAGTACTGTAACCCACCAAGATAAACAAAAAAGCGAGTCTCAGGTACAGTGAATTTCCTCCATCGGCAAGGGCGGTGCTCAGTCCGCTGTAACTCAGCGTGTCGGGCGAGGCGGTGCTCAGCAGCAACACCCCAAGATAGGCGATGGCGATGCCCACGGAGCTGACAAAGATATATTTCCAAGTAGCTTCGAGCGCGCGCCCCGTGCGGCGGTGGTAGGTCAAGCCAGCCGTGGCAACGGTGGTGGCTTCAAGAAAGATCCACGTCACGGCAAGGTTGTTGGACAGATAGACCCCAATCAGGGTGATGCTCAACAAGATCAGCGAGGTGAAATATATCTTGCGATGGCGCAGCGATTCGCTATCCAAATAGCGCATCGAACGCCACGCGGTGAGTAAACCCATCACGGACATCATACAGAGGTAGGTCACCCCAAGGTGATCAAGGGTGAAAAAAGTCCAATAATTGATCCCCAGATTGATCACCGAATTGACTGCCATCGAAATTTGCGCCACAAAAAACATCATCCCACACAGGTTGACTATGTTCTTGTGGCGGGCAAGCAGCACCCCGGCCAAGCAAAGCAGCGCTATTATGATTATGTATAGAAACATTGTCTTAGTCTTTGAGTTTAGATAGGGTGTCACTTTGGAGCGAGTGCATACGCTCGCTCACCTTGGTCACAAAAAGTCCGAGCATCAACACACCCATCAATATGTCGAGCAATATCCCTACATTGATGAGCATTGGCATTTCGGCTCCCACGGCGAGCGAAAATAGGAAGACCGAATTTTCGATGATCAGGAAACCTACCAAGTGCGAAAAAATTCGTACTCTGGTCATTATCAGTATCATACCCATCAATAGCCCGAAGAGTGCCACACCGAAAAACAAGGCGTTAGTCTCGGTGTCGGCCACGAAATAGGTGATCGACAAACTGGCAACTAGCGCGATCACCGAAAAAATATTGGACAGAAAAGGCGGCATCGCTCGGTACGATATTTTGTTGATATTGGTCGACCGGATCACCCTAAAGAGCAAATACGGAACGAGCAAACCTTTGAAAATCAATGTCTCGGTGACTATAAAAATTTGATCGAACAGTCCGCTACTCTGTAATTGCATCAAGGCGATGAACATCAGGATCCAACCTTGAAGCCCAACCAAGAGGGCGTAGTGGCGAAAACGCTCGCTGGTGGCCGTGTAGAGCAGGGTCAAGGCATAGAGTATGATGAGTAGAAATAGCATTTTTTAAGCAATTAAATGGTTGGTTGCCAACATATAAGCCACTATAAAGGCCAACACTCCGATGGCGGTAATGGAGGCTATGTAAGTTGAATTTTTGTTCATTCGGTTGCGTGCCCTCATCGATTCGCCCACACCAATGGCGACTCCAAAGACAAAGACAATCCCCAGGTAAAGCGCAAAAAGTGGCCATCCGTCCATATGTGCGGGGATCAGCGAATTGAAAAGCAGAAGCGAAAAAATCGAAAGTTTCAGCCATCCCGAGATATGGACAATTGCCAGATCGAAACCTGACAGATCGAGCACCATCGCCGAATGCGTCATCGTGAGTTCCAAATGTGTGGCCGGATCGGAGACTGGCACTCGCGAACATTCAACCAACGCGAGTTTCAAAAATCCATAACCAACCACGATCGACAGCAGTGCCCCGTTGAGCGACATATTATCGAATTGAGCAAAAATTCCACTCAACGAATCGTAGCCCGTGATCATAGTCAAGGTCGCCAGAAGCATATAAAGCGCTGGCTCGACGAGCATCGAGAAAAAGGCATCGCGAGCCGAGCCCATCCCTTGAAAACTACCGCCCGAATCCATCGCCGTGGCCACCATCGCCACGCGCGCGGTGGCCATCAAGGCGCAAAACAGAATCACATCACCACCGAAACTGATCGCGGCTCCAAAAGTGCCAAGGGGAATAATCAAAGCGGCAACGATCAAGGCGGCGAGCGAAACGATCGGCCCCAGCGCGCTCACCACACTGGCGCGTTGACTGATCACGGCTCCCTTGTGCAAGATAGCACACACGTTGTAGAGTGGTTGGAAAAAACGCACCCCGCGCCTACCCGAACATATCGAGCCCGTGCGGTTGATCACACCAACCACGGTCAACATTCCAAATATAATGAGTAGAAAGGGGATCATAGTACGCCGAAAATGGTGAGTAATAAAATTAGTGTCAGAAAGAGTATAATGTGTAGTATGTAGTGACTTGTACGTCCAGTTTGTAGAAAAGCCAGGCGCGCGGTTGTGCGTCGCATTAGTTTGGCTGGCCCAAGCTTACGTGTGAGCGATCCATTGGCGATTCGTTGTGCGTAAGTGGGTAGAACGAATGTGTTTTTGGCTTCGCGTGCAAAAGATTCGTCGGTTGCTTGCCCTTCGCAAGCAGGGGCACCCTGACCACAAGCCCACGTGGGCTGGATTGTCACCTCGCGCCCGCGCATCGAGAAATGTCTGATCAGCCACAGCACCACGACCAGCACTACAAAAAGTCCAACACCCAAAGCTAAATTGAGAACAGTTGAATCGAGTAGGTGCGCCGTGCAGTGGAGGGTCATTATACGGTCGATATTCTCACTTAATGGCGAGATCAGCACCCCTCCGCCCAGCAAAACAAGAGCCAGTAAAGTGAGAGGCAACCAATCGAGCAGCGAAAATTTTTCGATTGCCGAACGCGAACATTTAGTGCGCCCAACCCCCAGCAAGGCCACCGATAGGCTACGCACGAAGGCAAAGATCGCCACCGAGGCGACAATGGACACCACCAAAATCCCAACCACACCCACCAAGGGCTCGACACCCCCAGTCACACCAGTGAAGAAGGCAAAGAAGATCATAAACTCGCTGAAAAAGCCAGCCATCGGCACTAGCGCCATAAGCGAAAACGAAGCCAGAGCAAAAAAGAGCGACGTGCGCGGCATGGTGTGCACCAAACCGCCGAGCGTGCTCGACGAATCGTCGCTAGTGGCTCGAATGATATGTCCCACACTCAGGTAGGCGAGTGTCTTGGCCACGGCGTGAAAAATCAGTTGCAGCACCCCGCCCACAAACGCGTAATGCGCCATAGTGGTGTGCCCCATCGCTTGGCAATAAAATCCAAGTCCAAAAGCGAGTACCGTAAGCCCTATATTTTCGATCGAAGAGTAGGCGAGTAGCTTTTTGAGTGTGTGGCTGCCTGGAAGCCTGAAAGCGCCATAAAGTCCGCCTGCCGCCCCGAGGATCATCATCACCCACGAGGCAAGAGCCATATCACCCACCCCTAGCGTCACACGTAGCAATCCGTAGATGCCAATGTTTGTCACCGCTCCGCCCATCAAAGCACTCACCCACGAAGGCGAGTTCTGATAAAACGAGGGCAGCCAAACGTGAAAAGGGAAAACGGCTGATTTGATCATAAAACCGACAGCAAAAAGTGACCATACGACAATGCTCATCGCCCCCGTTCCAAACAGATGCGCCGAGGGGGTGAGTGCAAAAAAGGCACCCATCAGCACGAAAAATCCAAGGTGCATCATCACAAAAAAACTGACCGCCGAGTGCATTGCTTCGCGCCGTGCGCTGGTCAAAATAGCTAACAAAAAGGCGGTCACACTCATCAATTCCCAATAGAAAAGAAACTCAAAAATGGTGTCGGCTCTCAGTATTCCGATCAACGAGTAATAGAGCGCCACCATCGAGGCGTAGTGGATCGCTTGGCTGCTTTTGTCGGCTCCGAGCATACGCGTGGTGGAGGCGAGGTGGAGGGAAACGGTGAAAAATGTGAAGTTGAAAATCAGGACGAAAAGAGCGCTTAGCCCATCAAAACTTGGAGCCCAAGCCACGGCACTCAATCCGCCGAGCGAAGCCACCGCACCCACGCCACTCACCGCCACACCAGCCGTGATGGCACCCAGCGCTACCCATCCCTTGGCTCGCGTTGGCGCAGCTAGTGGTAATAAGGCTAATAATATATAGTATTCGAAAAACACGTCTGTGAGGTGAAATTTTATTGGTTGATCTGCAAATTTAGTGATATTTTATTAGAATCTGTTCGAATAAAATTTAAAACAGCTTCTTAGAGGCTGAAATTCTGAAACGCAGCGCCAATAGTAGCATACAGGGCTGCTGTTTCGGTGCGTAGGCGTTCCGAGCCCAGGGTCAAGCCTTGATAGCCAGCCTCTATGGCGCGATCCAGTTCGGCGGGCGAAAAATCACCCTCGGGACCGATCAATATTGTGTAGTGAGTCTGGGCGGGTAGTGTGATTTTGGGCTGAGCCGCGCCATCGATGCAGTGGGCAATCAGACCCTTTGGATGGTCGGCGATGAATTTTTTGAACGGGGTGAGGCTGTTTACGCGAGGCAAATAAGCCTTTTCGGACTGGGCGGCGGCGCTCTCCACAATTCGTATCAGACGTTCGTCTTTGACCACCTTGCGTTCGCTATGTTCGCACAGCAGGGGCGTGAAACTGTCGATGCCCACTTCGGTCGCTTTTTCGACGAGCCACTCCATTCGGTCGAAATTTTTGGTCGGAGCAACCGCCAAATCCAGCGTGTATGGGCGTTTGCCGTACTCTTTTTGGGTGGCTATCACCTCCACCACTAACCTCTTTGCGCTTGGTTCAACGATGCGACATTCGTAGAGCGTACCCGCGCCATCGCTCACCCAAAGCGTTGAGCCTGAGCCCATTCTCAGTACATTGACACAGTGATGCGATTGACCAGCTGTGAGCTCTTGCAGCGAGTCGGCCGTGAAATTTTGATTGTAGAATAGTTGCATATCAACTGAAAATTTAACCAAAAATAGGTAATTTTATCAAATATTCCACCATTGTGGCGTAAAAATTCTCAAAAAAACACTATCTTTGGATCATTAACACCCCCTGTGATTTATGATAATTATGATGAAAAAAATTCTTATGACCACTCTTCTTGCCTCGGCCGCCTTGGCTGCTATGGCTTCAAATCCATTTTTCGAACCTTGGACTACGCCCCACGGTGTGCCTCCATTTTCGCAGATCAAGAACGAACATTATATGCCGGCTATCAAGCAAGGTATCGACCTGCAAAAGGCTGAGATAGCGGCTATTGTAGCGAATCCAGCTGCTCCGACTTTTGAAAACACAATTTTAGCTTACGACAATTCGGGTGCCGATCTCGAAAAAGTGGGTTTTGTGTTTTTTAACATCACCAGTACCGATATGACCGAGGAATTAGAGGCTTTGGAGGGCGAGATTTCGACGTTGCTCACCGTGCACGGCTCTGATATTTCGCTCAACGCCAAGCTCTTTGAACGCATCAAAGCGGTGTGGAACAATCGCTCTTCGCTCGACAAAATGCAGCAACGACTCACGGATAAAATATACAAAAGCTTCGAACGCAACGGGGCCAATCTCTCCCAAGAGCAAAAAACTCAGCTGCGTGCAATAGACCAAAAATTATCGGATCTTTCGCTTGATTTCGGTAATAATTTACGCCGCGACAATAGTAAATTTGTGCTCAACGTAACCAAGAAAAGCGAACTGGCTGGGCTGCCCGTTTCGTCGATCGATGCGGCGGCGGCAGAGGCCAAATCGCGAGGGATGAAGGGCTGGGTCTTTACGCTCGACAAACCTTCGATGATCCCTTTTCTCCAATACGCTGATATGCGTTACCTGCGCGAAAAGTTGTATAAAGGTTACTTGGAACGCTGTAATAATGGCGACCAAAACGACAATAAAGAGGTCATCCGACAGATGACTACCCTGAGAGCCGAACGCGCCAAGCTGATGGGCTTCGATTCGCACGCCGCCTTTATTTTGGATCGTAATATGGCGAAAAATCCAGATGCTGTCTATGCGTTGTTGCAGGAATTGTGGACTCCTGCCCTCAGGTTGGCCTACGACGAAATGCAGCAAATGAAGGCTCTGGGTGGTGCGCCGTCCGATTTCCAAAGCTGGGATTGGTGGTACTGGGCCGAAAGGTTGCGCAAAGCAAAATACGACCTCAATGAAGATGAGTTGCGTCCATATTTTTCGCTCGACAATGTGCGTCAAGGAATTTTCACCTTGACTGGCAAACTCTATGGCGTGACTTATAAATTGATGCCTGATGCCGAAAAATATAACCCTGAGTGCCAAGTTTACCAGGTTAACGATCGCGATGGTGCGGTGCTCGGTGTGCTCTATCTAGATTTCCATCCTCGTGCTGGTAAGCGAGTTGGCGCGTGGTGTACCAGTTTCCGCGATCAGGGCTACAAGGATGGCAAGAAGATATATCCCATCGTGTCGATCGTTTGTAATTTCACTCCTTCGACCGTCGAAGGCCAACCGGCGCTACTGAATCTAGATGAAACGGAGACTTTCTTTCACGAATTTGGGCACGGGCTGCACTCTCTTTTTGCCGACGTACCTTACAAAGGTCTGGGTGGCGTGGAACGCGATTTCGTTGAGCTGCCTTCACAAATAATGGAAAATTGGGCCTTCGAACCCGAAGTTTTGGCACTCTATGCCAAACATTACAAAACGGGCGAGGTGATCCCAGCGACACTTGTCGAAAAGATTAAAAATAGCGCCCTCTTTAATCAGGGCTTTATGACCGTTGAATATCTTGGGGCTTCGCTCTTGGATATGGATTTTCATACCATCACCGCCCCGATCGAAGAGTCGGTTGCCGAGTTCGAAAATAATTCGCTCTCAAAATTTGGTTTGATGTCGCAAATCGCGCCACGTTATCGCTCGACCTATTTCCAACATATTTTTTCGGGTGGCTATTCGTCGGGCTATTATAGCTATATATGGGCGGAAGTACTTGATAGTGATGCGTTTGAAGCGTTCCGCGAAGCTGGCAATTTGTTCGATCAAGCCACTGCCGAACGTTTCCGTCGCGAAATACTAAGCCGTGGAGGTATGGCCGATGGTGGAGAATTATATCAAAATTTCCGCGGTAAAGCACCTTCTAAAACTGCGCTAATGCACCGCCGCGGATTGGTGTGCTCAGAAACGAAATAAAAGAGAAATGAAAATAGGTTTTGATGCCAAGAGGCTTTTTCGCAACCATACAGGGCTGGGTAATTATAGTCGCACGATGGTGTCGAATTTACACCGTTTCGAGCCTGCGAATGATTATTTCTTGTTGGCCGACAAAATTTCTGCCACCGATGAAACGCAAGAGTTTTTGGATGGGGGCTATCATATTGTCTCTCCCGCTAAGTCTCGCAAAACGTGGCGTTTACGTGGCTGTGTGAAGGATGTCAAGCGACTGGAACTAGATATTTATCACGGTTTGAGTCACGATCTGCCATTTGGTATCGAGCATAGTGGTGCGCGATCGGTGGTCACCATCCACGACGTGTGTTACAAGACTTTTCCGCGGATGTTCCCCCTAGTGGAACGGTTGATGTATGGGGTGAAATATCGTCATAGCATCAAGGTTGCCAACAAAATTATTGCGATTTCCGAGAGTACGAAGCGCGATATTTTGAAATATTTTGATGTCGATCCTGCTCGTGTGGTGGTGATTTATCAGGCTCTGAACCCTGTTTTTTACGAGCCGACTGATCTGGCGACTGCTCGTGAAGTGGTGTCGCGTTATGGTTTGCACGGTTCGTATATGCTATTTGTGGGTTCGCTCAACGAGCGCAAAAATTTATTATCTGTTTTGCGTGCTTATGCGGCCATCGATCGTGCTGATCGTTTGCCGCTGGTTGTGATAGGTAACGGCAATGGGAGATATGCACAGCAGTGTATGGCGGCTATTCTGGATTTGGGGATCGAGAACGATGTTGTTCGGATCGAGAATCTCAGTTCGATGGGTGTGTTGCGTGATTTTTATACTCTTGCCAAGTTTTTGGTCTATCCATCTTTCTACGAAGGTTTTGGCTTACCAGTTGCCGAGGCGGCGCTGTGTGGTTGTCCGGTGATCACTTCGCGCGTCAGTTCGTTGCCCGAGGCTGGGGGGCCATATGCGGAGTATGTCGATGCAGATTCGGTGCCTCAGATCGCCCAAGCGATGTGTAAATTGCTCAGTTATAGCGATGAAGAACGAGCAGCTCACGGTTGTCGGGCGAATGAATGGGTGCGTAGTGCTTTTGATCCGCAGCGTTTAACGGGTGCGGTGAGGGCTTTGTATGACGAGGTTTTGGCGACAACTGACGCATAGCGGACGCACAGCGTCTTTTGATTACAGTGACTAACAAAATCACCGTGTCGGGGTACCGACCGCGGGGTTGGGGCGCGTAGCCCCAAGTAGCGACTGATCAGAGTAATGAAAAAGGTCGCATTCAGATCGTCAAGGGTCAAGAATTTTTGCGACGAAGCGTAGCGGAGTCAAATAAGCAAAAATAATTGAGCCTAAAAAGCTAGAACCAGTTTATAGAAACTGCTTCTAGCTTTTTTAGTTTTATTTTTGCTTATTGTTGTGAATTATTGTGTCTAGCGACTATAACAAAAAAAATAAAAATTAAAAAACTTTTTTTGTTTTTTTAGTTTTTTCATTACCTTTGCTGCTCTAATTCGTAATGATGGACTGTATTACAACAAAAATTGTCGAAGCTTCGACTGAACTATTTATCCGCAACGGTATAAAATGCATCACAATGGACGATGTGGCGCAAAATCTAGGTATGTCTAAACGGACTATCTACGAACATTTCGAGAACAAACGCGCGCTGCTGAGCGCCTGCATCGACTACAACTACGACACACAAGCGGAAAACGAAGCGCAACTGGTGGCGCACGCCAAAAATATTGTCGAAGAATTGTACTATATCCTCAAACCAGTGGGCAACGACAACACTGCCAAAGCTAAATTTTCGCTGGAACTAAAACGATATTTCCCCGATCTGTTCAAGGAACTATACATAAATCGACACCAGCACATATCCAGTCGGATCAGAGCAAGACTACAACGCGGGGTAGACCAGCATATTATACAAGAAACTACGGATCTAAACATCTCCGTTTACGTGATCTTCACCACTATAAATTCGTTCCTCACGCACCCCGAAGATATTAGAGACCTACCCTTCTCGTCCGAGGACCTCTTTCGCTACGCTTTTATCTCCTTCTTCCGTGGCATCGCAACGCCAAAAGGAGTAACTATGATCGATGACATGATTGATAATATAAACAAAAACAAATAAATATGAGAAGATTAATTGCACTGGGTTTAGCCCTTGCGATGAGCCTTACGCTGATCGAAGCTCAAACAATTGAGGCCACGAAAGGTCAAAAAATTGAGCTCAATCTGCCGCAAGCCATCGAATTGGCACTGAACGACAACCCCTCAATCAAGGTAGCTAGCCTTGAAATCGAACGTCAGAAATATGTTCACGACGAAACTCGCGGCGGGCTAATGCCATCGCTATCTGCTAGCGGATCATACTCTTATAACATATTGAAGCCGGTGATGTTTATGCCCGAAGGTACTTTTGGCCCTGGGAGCCCCGGCGGAGCAATGCGTATTGGGTATTCTCACGGCTTCACGGGTGGTTTTCAGTTGGCCATTCCGCTCTATATGCCCACGCTATACAAAGCGATGCAACTCAACGACAAACAGATGTTGCAAGCCGTAGAAACGTCGCGACAATCGAAAATCGCACTGGTCAACCAAGTCAAGAAATGTTACTATGGGATCCTGCTGGGCGAAAGTTCGCTCAATGTGATCAAAGAAAATATCGAGAATATTCAGTTGATTGTCAACAACACCCAGAACTCATTCGATCAAGGGGTGGTAGCTGAATACGATTTGATCACCGCGCAAGTTCAGCTCTCGAATATGAACCCGGTGCTGCTCACGGCCGAGAACGGATTGCGCATTTCGCGACTGATGCTCAACATGTTGCTATCATTGCCACTCAACACCGAGGTGACCGTCAACGATAGTTTGGAGAACTACTCCACTTACGCCCTTGAAGATTCAGTCAATTCATATAATTTGTCAACGAACTCGGATTTGAAATTGGCCGACATTGCGCGCGAGATTCTCCAAAAGCAACTCGAAATGCAAAAGGCGACACGTATTCCAACCATCAGCGCGATGGCTCAATATACGGTTCAAACTCAGAACAACGACCTTCGGATCGGCTCCTACAATTGGCGCGGTTCGGCGCTCGCTGGTTTGCAACTGTCGGTTCCGATTTTCTCGGGATTGAGCAAAGTAAGCAAAGAACGCCAGATCAAAAACTCGATCTCGCAACTCAATATGCAACGCGACTACTTGGAGCAAAATGTGAGTGTGGAGGCCGAAACTGCCATATCGAACCTGGTCAAGGCTCGCGGACAAATGGATGCCAACAGTGAAGCCAAAATCAAAGCTCGCAAAGCGTATAAAATATCCAAAACTCGTTACGACACAGGCGCTGGTACGATTGTCGAATTGAACACCGCGCAAGTGGCAATGTTGCAAGCCGAATTGAACTTCACCCAATCGATATACGATTATATGAGCGCACGCGCCGATCTGGACAAAGTTACAGGATCATTGAATTAAGCGCAAAAGGTTGTCAAGGTGACTTCCAGATCACACAAAAGAGAAATAATAAATAACATCAAAATATGAAAAACATCATTTTCACAGCTCTCGCAGCGCTTGCCCTGACGGCTTGCGGCTCGGCTGATTCTGAAAAAAAGGTCGAAGTGGTCAAAACACCACTTGTAAAAGTTGCCACCACTGTCCAGCAGCCAGTCGAACAGATAGCAACATACACTGGGTCGATCGAACCTTTTGCAAAAAACAATATCAGCCCTTCGCTGGGCTTGCGTATCAATAAGATCAATGCCGATGTGGGCGATCACGTGCGCCGAGGACAATTGTTGGTGGAGATGGATCGCCGTCAATACTTGCAATCAGCCACTCAAACTTCGACCCTGGAAACCGACTTTATGCGTATGCAAAAATTATACGAAGAGGGCGGGGTGTCCAAACA
Source organism: Mucinivorans sp. (assembly GCA_036648455.1). Taxonomy (GTDB): domain Bacteria; phylum Bacteroidota; class Bacteroidia; order Bacteroidales; family Rikenellaceae; genus Mucinivorans. The sequence goes on along the minus strand of JAVXIH010000011.1, from coordinate 15,273 downwards.
ACAACTCGATCAACTGGAATCGCAGCTCACCGTATCGCGCCACGCGACAAGTAATCTGCTCGAAAATTCGGAACTCGTTTCGCCTATCACTGGCGTGGTGACCGATCGAACCTTCGACCCAGGCGACATCTATTCGCCTGCCACGGGGCGCATTCTGACCATTATGCAGATCGACAAAGTAAAGGTGCAAGTCAATGTGTCTGAACAATACTTCACCAAGGTGAAACTTGGAATGACGGTGGATATTAAACTTGACCTCTACCCATCGACTGCCTTTGCAGGTCGCGTTTCGCTCATCTACCCCGCCTTGGATGCCTCAACACGTACCTTCACCATCGAAATCACGATCGACAACGGAGGCAACAAATTGCGCCCTGGGATGTTCTGCCGCGTGAGCCTCAACCTAGGCAAAGTTGATCGCGTATTGGTGCCCGACATTGCAGTCCACAAACAAGTGGGAACCGATGAACGCTATATATTCGTGGTCAAAGATGGTGCCGCTGAGCGCCAAGTGGTGACCATTGGCCAGCTGGTTGGCAAAAATTATGAAATTCTTTCAGGAGCCACAGTTGGTGAGCAAGTGGTGATTGCCGGTGGTCAAAAATTACTCGACGGAGAAAAAGTCGATATTGTGAAATAGTTGACAATATAAAAATATGAAAATATACGAAACCGCGGTCAAAAAACCGATCTCAACCATACTGATATTTGTCGGTGTGATCGTGTTTGGGCTCTTCTCGCTCAAAACGCTCTCCATCGATATGTATCCCGAGATGGATATGCCGACAATCACCGTGATGACCACCTATCAAGGGGCCAATGCGGCGGATATCGAAACTAATATTTCGCGCGTGTTGGAGGACAACCTCAACACGGTGGACAACCTGGATAAGATAACATCCAAATCATCGGATAATATTTCGATGGTAACTCTGGAATTCGAGTGGGGATCAGACCTTGACGTGGCCAGCAACGACGTGCGCGACGTGATCGGGCGCGTTCAGAAGCTACTGCCCGAGGAGGCCGAAACGCCTATGATCTTCAAATTCTCGTCCTCGATGATCCCAGTGGTGATGCTCTACGCCACGGCCGAAGAAAGCTACGAGGCGCTATACAAACTGCTCGACGACAAGGTGGTCAACACCCTGAACCGCGTCAACGGCGTGGGTGCGGTCTCGATGATGGGACAGCCCGAACGTGAGGTGCAGATCAATGTTGACCCTCGCAAATTGGATGCCTACGGACTGTCGGTCGAACAACTCGGACAACTAATCGTGGCCGAAAACCGCGACACACCTGCCGGGACGATCGATATTGGAGGGCAAACGCTCTCCATCCGCGCGATGGGTGAATTTGACGACAGCAAACAGCTACGCGATATTGTGGTGGCCAACGCTGGCGGTCGGCAAGTATACTTGCCCGAAGTGGCGACAATTATCGACACAATCAAGAAAATAACCCTCGACGAACGTGTCAACACTCGCCCCGCGGTGCGTATCATTGTCCAGAAACAATCGGGAGCCAACTCGGTTGCCATTGCCAAGGATGTGATCGATATGTTGCCCACGCTCCAAAAACAGATGCCTCCTGATGTTGAAATCGGGGTGCTGGTGGATATGTCGCAATCAATTCGCGATAGTATCTCCTCGCTGAGCGACACGATCGCCTTCGCCTTTTTGTTCGTTGTGATCGTGGTGCTCTTCTTCCTCGGACGATGGAGGGCAACGTTCATCATTATTCTGACCATTCCTATATCGCTCATCGTGGCCTTCATATATTTGAAGCTCACCGACTCGACTTTGAACGTTATTTCACTCAGTTCGCTCTCTATCGCCATCGGGATGGTGGTGGATGATGCGATTGTGGTGCTCGAAAATATCACCAAACACATCGAGCACGGTTCGACACCAAAGAATGCCGCGATCTACGCCACCAATGAGGTTTGGCTGGCCGTTATTGCAACCACGCTCGTTGTGGTTGCCGTATTCTTGCCGCTCACTATGCTTCCAGGGATGGCTGGTATTATGTTCCGCGAATTGGGTTGGATTGTCACCTTGGTGACGGTTGTCTCCACGGCGGCAGCCATAACGATGACCCCAATGTTGGCCTCGTTGATGCTCAAAATGGAAGACAAAAGCAAAATCGGTTGGGGCGCGCGCCTCTTTGCTCCGATCGATCGAATGCTGGGCCGATTGGACGAAGGATACCGTAAACTGCTATCCTGGTCGGTCAAACACCGCACAGCGTTGTTGATCGTTGCGATGGGGATTTTCTTTGGTAGTATTTTCCTACTCAAAAAAGTACCTTCGGAATTTTTCCCTAAGAGTGATAACGGTCGTATTACGGCCTGCGTCGAATTGACCCAAGGTGTGAATATACAATACACAACCGAAATAGCACGCCGAATCGACTCGACTATCAAGGCCAAATACCCCGAGATCGAAGTTATATCGGCCAGTGCTGGGACAGCGGCAGGTGATAATATCTTCGCCGCGATGCAGAAAACTGGTTCGCACATCATCAACTACAACTTCCGACTGCCACCTATGGCTCAGCGGACGCGTGACATTTTCGTCATTAGTGACTCTATTCGTAGCGACTTTGCCAAAATACCAGAGATCGTTCAAGCCTCCGTCACCGCAGGTTCGGGTGGCCCTTCGTCTTCCTCAAAAGATATTATGGTGAAGATTATTGGTTACGATATGATGGTGAGTGAACTATACGCCAAAGAGTTACAAGCTAAGATCAAAGAGATTCCTGGCGCAACGGACGTGCAACTCTCGCGCGATGAGATGCGCCCCGAGTTGCAAGTGATCTTCGATCGTAATCGCTTGGGTAACTATGGCCTCACCACAGCCACCGCCTCGATGTATGTACGTAACCGTATCAACGGACTGCTGGCTTCCAAATATCGCGAAGATGGCGACGAGTACGACATTTATGTACGCTATGACGAAAACTTCCGCACCACGGTGGCCGATGTGGAAGACATAACAATATACAATCCACAAGGTAAACCAATCAAGCTACGTGACGTGGCAGAAGTTCGCGAAGAGTTCGCCGCACCAACCATCGAACGCGAAAACCGCGAACGTATGATCTCGGTCAACGTCACTCTGGGTGGCGGGGCAACGCTGAGTAATATTGTGGGTAGTATCCAACAACTATTGGTCACTAACGAACCGCCCGAAGGCACGCTGGTCGAGATCGGCGGTTCGTATGAAGATCAACAAGAATCATTCGGCGATCTGATGACCCTCTTGATACTGATCATCATTCTGGTCTACATTGTGATGGCCACTCAGTTCGAATCATTCAAAATGCCTTTCATCATTCTCTTCTCCTTGCCATTCGCCTTCACAGGGGTGTTCCTGGCGCTCTATCTGACCAACACCGCTCTGAGCGTGATTGCCCTGATCGGAGCCATTATGTTGGTGGGGATTGTGGTGAAGAACGGTATTGTGATGGTGGACTTTGCCAACCTGCTGCGCGAACGTGGGCTGTCGGTTAGCCAAGCGGTGATCGCGGCTGGTAAGTCTCGTCTACGCCCTGTGCTGATGACCACCCTGACAACAATCCTTGGGATGTTGCCTCTGGCGCTCGGCATTGGTGAAGGATCGGAAACTTGGCAACCAATGGGTGTGGCTGTGATCGGGGGTCTGACCTTCTCCACGATGCTGACCCTGATTGTGGTGCCGATTGTATATACGATTTTCTGCGCTTCGAGCCTCAAAAAAGAACGTCGTCAACTTAAAAAAGCAAATCGATGAAAACATTATTTCTAAGTTATAATCAATCACTGGCCGAGCTGGTGACCAACATTCTGGACAAACATAGTGTGCGAGGATACACCCAGTGGTTCGACGTGTCGGGTAGCGGCTCCTATTCGGGTGAACCGCACCTAGGTTCGCACACCTGGCCAGCCAAGAACACGGTGATTCTAGCCGTGATGGACGATCATCGGATCGAACCACTGCTCGAAGCACTACGCGAACTCGATTCGCGCACCGAGCAACAAGGGCTGCGAGCCTTTGTGTGGAATGTAGAGAATCAACTCTAAGGGGGGATCACCCCATTAACCAATAAGCCCCGCGTACAACAGTTGTACGCGGGGCTTATTGATTGATGGTGACTTCTAAAAATTGCTTTTTCGGCGTTGGCCTGCGGATCGAAAAGTCCTCATTTACCACGAGTAAACTCCGGTTTTTCGACCTTGTCCGCCTTGAAAAATCTAATTTTTAGAAGCCCCATAATATGAAAGGCTGCCTAGTCGATCAACGATTTGTTGATCAAGTGAATCACCTTGCTGATCTCCATATATGATGCTCCACGGGCGGCACCAAAACTACCACCCAGGACAATCACCAGATCGGTAGCGCTCAGGGTACCAGCACGTTCCAAGCGAACCAACATCTGATAAGTGAAACGGTCGTGAGCAATCAAAGGCTCGCCATATTCTGCATAAACGCCATAAGAAAGTGCCAATTCGCGCATCACGTGCTTGCGATAACAGAGCGAATAGACTGGCTTCGACCCACGGAAAGCGGCCAAATATCGAGCCGTACGACCAGTCAAAGTATCGACCACGATGGCTTTGATTGGCAAGTTGGTCGATGCCCTGACCGCTGAGCGCGAGAGCTGTGCCGTGATCTCGTTATTGATGCGCACCATATTTATATCCTCGATCGGTTTGACCTCTTGTTCGATGCGCGCGGCCACGGTAGCCATCGTGCGCACCGCCTCAACGGGATATTGCCCCGACGCAGTCTCGCCGCTGAGCATAATGGCATCCACCCGCTGGTAGATCGCGTTGGCGATGTCGCTCACCTCGGCACGCGTTGGACGCGGCGAACAGATCATCGAATGCAACATTTGGGTGGCAATAATGACCGGCTTCTTGCTCTCGATACATTTGCGCACCAAGGCACGTTGGGTGACCGGGATCTCTTCGGCAGGCAGTTCAACCCCCAGATCGCCACGCGCCACCATCACACCGTAGCAGTGATCCAAAATTTCGTCAATATTATCGACCCCTTGTTGATTCTCGATCTTAGAAATAATCTTGATATGCGAACCGCGAGCATCTAGAATCGCCTGAATATCGATCAGATCTTGTTTGGTACGCACAAATGAATGGGCTATAAAATCCAGATCGTTATCCACCGCCCAATGGATATATTCGGTGTCACGCGGGGTGAGCGATGGCAGATTAATGTCAACACCCGGCACGTTGACGCTCTTGTGGCTCTTGATCACACCACAATTAGAGACCTCGCACATCAGCGCATCGCCATTTCGCCCCACCACTTTCAGCTCAATATCGCCATCGTCGATCAGCACGCACGAACCAACCGGAACGTTGGAAGTTATGTCTTTGTCATTCACAAATAATTTGTGTACCCCCGTAGCGCTCGCTAGCGTGGACACACAACTATTACCATCACAGCCGCCGAGTTCCACCTTGTCGCCTTGGGCAACCACCATCGCCCCACCGGCAATTTCGGTCGTTCGGATTTCGGGCCCTTTGGTGTCGATCAGGATAGCGATCGCCGAACTCACCTGGCGCACATTTGCCACCACCTTCGACGCACCCTCGAAAGTTGTGTGCGCCGAATTGATTCGTACCACGTTCATACCCTCGTTGAAAAGGGATTGAATGAAATCAACCTCACAATTCAAATCTGAAATAGTTGCTACAATTTTAGTCTGTTTATTCATCTGTCGTTTAATTATTACAAGGGACTTCTAAAAATTAGATTTTTCAAGGCCAATAAGGTCGAACAAAACGGAGCTTACTCACCGTAAATGATGATTTTAGCGACACGAGATTCGACACCGAAAAAGCAATTTTCAGGAGTTACCTACACTTTTATGGCATAAAATAACACCAATACGGGACAAAGTTATTAAGATTTCGCGGATTTTCATTAACTTTACCTCTTAAAGATATTTTATCACACGATAATGATCAAGATCCGCAAATTGTTTTCGTTACCTTTCCTGATATTGCTCGTCCTTTCGACCACACTATGGCTCATCGGGCGTTTGTCGCACAATTATACCACACAGATCGAAATCCCAATTGAGATCACCACCGACTACGATTCTCAGCTTTGGGTCGATCATAGTGTACAGAACGTGCGTTCGATTGTATCGGCTGATGGGCGTGATTTGCTGCTCTACAAAATGGGGCTGGCTCCGAACGTAAAAATCCCACTTTCGCTGCTCGAGATCACACCCAAAGAATCCCAGGGTGATCCATACCTCTACCAAATCGACGAAAATTCGCTCGAAAAAGCAATTATGCAAGTTCAGAAAAACGTATCTCTGTCGATGATTATCGACACCATACAGACCCTACACGTGAGCGGCAATGGCTTTGGTCGTGTGGCGATCAAACCAAATATCGATGTGCGGTGTACGGATGGATATATGCTCAGTCAAGATATATTCTTGTCCATCGATTCGGTGGACATCAAGGCTCCATTAGCCGTGCTGGACACCATAAAATATATAAGAACCGAGAAACTATCGCTCACGGATTGCTATGGCAAACTGAGCGGCAGCGTGGGGCTTGTTGTGCCGCATAATGTGATATTGAAAAACGAGCCGAAAATTCGTTATGAAGTGATGTGCGAAAAGTATAGCGAAAAAATATATTCTGTCCCCATTGTCGTGGCTGGCTTGCCCGACGCTACCACATTGCCCGCCCGAGCGACGATCCGCCTGAGAATACCACTCACCCGCTACCAAAACACCGAAACACCAACCGTCGAGATCGACCCTCGCATCACCTCGCCTTCGGGCTTCTATCCCTTGAAGATCGTTCAACATCCACGCTCGACCATCATCACATCGATCGAACCGACGATGGCAGAATATTTTATCGAACCTCCACAAACCACCCAGCAATGATCGATAGACTACTTGGGCTCACGGGTTTGATCGGCAGCGGCAAAAGTATGGTCGCCTCAGGCTTTGCGCGTCTGGGTTTGCCGGTCTACGATTCCGATCGCCGGGCCAAGGAACTTATGGTGCAAGGAGGCGAATGTGCCGATTCAATTATCGAAATTTTTGGCACCCAAGCCTATATCGATGGAGTGCTGAACCGCCAATTTATCGCCTCTAAGATATTCAACGACAGCCATCTACGCGCTTGCTTAGAAAGCATTATTCACCCTGCCGTTGAGCGCGACATCGAGCACTGGCGCGCGGTGAACGATGGCGAATGGGGAGTGGTAGAGAGTGCTATTTTGATCCCTAGCGGGATCAATCGCCTGATGGATGCCGTGGTGGTGGTGAATGCACCGACAGCCGTTCGCTTGGCACGCGTTATGGCGCGCGATGGAGCACAGCGCATCGATGTGGAGCGACGAATGGCGGCTCAGATGGATCAAAACGAATTGAATCATTACGCTCATTGGTGTATCGAAAATAACGGTAAGGAAGAGCTTACAGATAAAATTGCACTCATTTACGAAAAAATGACTAACTTTGCAAACCAGTAAATTTTAATTCATAAACAACAGATGAATCTCAAAGAAATTCTTTCGATCGCCGGTCAACCCGGTTTATTCAAATACGTTGCCCAAGGTAAGGGCGGCATCATCGTTGAGTCGCTTACCCCGGATGCCAAACGCCAAATGGTGAGCGGATCAGCAAAGGTGAGTTCGCTCGGCGATATCGCTATGTTTACCGATAGTCAAGAAGTACCTTTGGCCGACATTTTCGAAACTATTTTCAAAAATCAAAGCGGTGCCGTACTCACAATCACTGGCAAATCTAGTGTCGATGAGTTGCACACCTTTATGAGTGCCTCGCTACCCAATTACGACCAGAGTCGGGTACACGATTCGGACATCAAAAAATTGGCTTCGTGGTACAACATCCTAGTGTCTGTTGGCGTGACAACCTTCAAAGACGAAGAAGAGCAACCCGCCGATGCTTCGGCTCCTGCCGTAGCCGCCACCGACAAACCGAAAGTGCGCCGCACACAAGCAGCCACTGGCTCTAACGCCAAGGCAAATGTATCAACCAAACCAAAAGCAACCGCAACCAAAGGAACAACGGCTCGTAAATCTTCGTAAAGCAAACCTTCGATGAAAGAGGTCGCATTAGTCTTCTTGGGTTCGGGTCTTGGTGGAGCATCACGCTACGCCATGGGGCTTTTGTGTGCCTATCTTTATCCAACAGCCGCCTTCCCCATTGCCACGATGAGTGTCAATGTCGCTGGCAGTTTTTTGATCGGCATACTCTTTGCGTTGCCCTACCACTCGATGGTTTTATATATGGGCATCGTTGGATTTTGTGGCGGGTTCACCACTTTTTCTGCCATTTCGGGCGATGGGATGGCTATGATTCGCGCTGGTCAATGGTGGTTTTTCGCCATATATGCTTTGGTGACCGTCATTCTTGGTGTTTTGGCAACGTGGTGTGGCTTTCTTCTGGCCAGCAAATAGTCTTAATTAGAATTTAGTAGGCTCTAAGAAACTATTTTAATCTAAGACAGCGTTTTGACATCCGTAGCAGAGCGCCGAAAACTTAATTTTTAGAAGTCACCATATGAAAAGAAAGCAAAAATACCCTTTGATCGAAGGGCTTGAAATAGTCGATCTAGCAGCCGAAGGGAAAGCCTTGGCTCGCGTGAACGACCAAGTGGTTTTTGTTGCAGGGACTGTGCCTGGCGACATAGTTAACGTTCAGATCAGCAACAAACGCCGCCGATTTATGGAGGGTTATGTGACTGAATTTATACGATATTCCGACCGTCGTGTCGATCCATTTTGCGCTCATTTTGGTCAATGTGGCGGTTGCAAATGGCAAATGTTGCCCTACGCCGAGCAGCTGGCCTTCAAGGAGCGTCAAGTTGCCGACCAATTGAGTCGCCTCGGCGGGGGGATTACCCTGCCAGCGGTGCAGCCAATTATCGGCAGCAAAAATACCGAATTTTATCGTAACAAGTTGGAATTTACCTTCTCCGCGCGTCGTTGGGTGACCTACGACGAAGTGGCTGCGGGCGCTGAGCTGTCGAGCGAAGGCGGGCTCGGATTCCACATCCCCAACCTATTCGACAAGGTGATCGACATCGACAAATGCTATCTACAAGGCGGTTTGTCGAACGAAATTCGCAACGCTGTACGCGATTTCACGCTCCATCGCCCCGATTTTCAGTACTACGACATTCGGCAACAACACGGTTTGTTGCGCACGCTGATCGTGCGTACCACTTCGACCGAGCAGACGATGGTGATCGTGGTTTTCGCCCACGAGGTCGAAGAACGCCAAACCGAATTACTCGATTTTTTGATCGAGAAATTTCCGCAACTCACCTCGCTTTGTTATGTGATCAACGAAAAAGGAAACGATTCGATTGCCGATCAAGAGGTGATTTGCTACCACGGCACGCCATATATGATCGAAAAAATGGAGGATTTGCAGTTTCGAATTAACCCAAAATCGTTCTATCAGACCAATTCCGAACAAGCGTATGAACTGTATAAAGTGGCACGCGATTTTGCCGATCTGACTGGATCCGAGGTCGTGTATGACCTCTACACGGGTGCTGGTACGATCGCTAACTTCGTGGCCAGCAAAGCTTCTAAGGTCGTAGGTATTGAATATGTAGAGGAGGCAATTGTCGATGCGCGCGAAAATTCGCGTCTCAACCGTATCAACAATACGGTTTTTTATGCTGGCGATATGAAAGATGTGTTGACGGCTAAGTTTATCGAACAAAACGGCCATCCAGACGTTATAATTCTGGATCCGCCGCGAGCAGGTATCCACGAAGATGTGGCGCGTGTGATTCTGGAAGCCTCGCCTGATAGAATTGTTTATGTGAGCTGCAATCCCGCCACTCAGGCTCGCGATCTAGCGATTTTCGATGCGCAGTATTGCGTCACTCGGATTCAACCCGTCGATATGTTCCCGCACACTCATCACGTAGAAAATGTTGTATTATTAAACAAACGCTAGTCGAATTTTCACGCATCAAAAAAGGCTGGAAGAGTTCAATTCTCTTCCAGCCTTTTTTGATGCGTTTATCATCCCGTGGCTATCGTTTGCTTGGTTTGGAAGTGCAGTAAACAGTCAACCGCGAAGACTTCATCAGCAAATCGTGAGTGATGAAAGAGTTGCGATAAGGTTTGCCGTCGAGTTCAATCCGATCAATATAGATATTTTCAGGCGTGCGATTCACCGCCTCGATCACCAATTTTTTGTTCCCCGTGTAGCGCTCATCCAGATGGATGGTCACCCGATCGAAGGTCGGAGTGGTGATCACATAATCGGCCCTAGCTGGACACGCAGGGTAAATCCCCATCATCGAGAGCATACCCCAAGCGCTCATTGTGCCCGCATCATCGTTGCCAGGCAGCCCGCCAGGAGTGTTGCTAAAATAACGTTTCAAACAGTCGGCAACCCAAAATTGAGTCCGCCACTGCTCGCCCTTGACATAGCTGAACAGGTAAGGATAGCTCATATCGGGCTCGTTACTCATATCGAAATAGCCCTTGGTAAAACAAGTATCCAGAGCGGTAACAAAACGCTTGTCGGACCCGAAAAGCTTGATCAAACCCGGAATATCATACGGAATGGCAAAGGTATAATTCCACGATGTTCCCTCGTGAAAACCATTACTAGGCTCGAAATTCCGCCCTTCCAACGGGTTGAAATTCGGCATATATTCACCGCTGGGAAGCAGCGGACGAAGCAATCCATACGCAGGATCAAAATATTTTTTATACCCATCGGCCCTGGCCATCAACATCGCATAATCGGCCGTCTTTCCCAAACGTTGAGCCAGCTGTGCCAACGACCAATCTGCAATATAAAATTCTAAGGCCTGAGACACCGAATTATCGAATTTGGCAGTCAATGGAATATAATAGTTTTTATTGTAAAAATCTTGATTTCCGCGGACATAAGTCAACCCTAGAGCGTTTTTTAACATCGCTTGATAGAGCTCCTCGGTATCGATATTTTTGGTCAAACCCAAGAAATAACAAGCCGTCATATACGGCAACGCAGCGTCACCTTCCATCACTTGAAAGTCCTGACCAGCGACCTCAAACTTAGGCAGAGAGCCATTCTCGCGATAGATATCCATCAGTGTGCGAGCCATCCGCGCCTGACGTTCAGGGTAAAATAAAGCGCCTATGAAAGGCGAAATGCGATACACATCCCAACCCGAAAACATAGTCATTCGCTCATCATCGCGATCAACTTTACCAGTCACCCCACTCGCCATCCGCGGGAACTCGCCATTCGTATCTGAAAGTGTATTGGGGTGAATCCAATTATGATACAATGCAGTGTAAAATTGCACTTTTTGATCCTTAGTGCCGCCCTCTAAATCCACCACCGAGAGCACTTTATCCCACTCACCGACCGCCTTGGCGCGAATGTCGTCAAACGAACAAGCGGCTGGCTGTTCGGCATTCAGATTTTGACGCGCATTTTCGATCGACACATATGAAACCCCAACGCTGGCTTCGATTTGCTCGCCAGCAGCACAATCAAAAGTGAAAGCCACCCCGATTTCATCACCCGCAATTTCGCGCGAATAACGCTCATAAACCTTGTATATTCCATTGTACATACTCGACCCGAAACCTCGCGGCAAAGTAGGCTGTTTCTTCCAAAACCGCATCTTGTCGGCAGCCCTCGAAACACGCACCACAAAATAGATCGGGATGATGGATTGAGGCTGTTCGAAACAAAAATCACCCATCAAACGAAAACCCTCTATCTCGGTGTCACTCACCTTTTTAGCATAGCATCCACTCTCGGTCGAGAGCCCTTTACCGATGTTGAAAAGAATGTTATTTTCACCAGCATTGAAGGAATATCGGCTGCGAGTTGTGCGGCGAGTCGCCGTCATCTCGCTCAGAATTTTGTCTACACCGACACGCGCAGAATAATATCCAGCAAAAGCCTGTTGATCAGCAAGTTTAGATGCATATTTTTGGAAATCTACCTCCAACTTTCCACTCGTAGGCATCAAGAGCAACGAGCCCAAATCGGGGCACCCTACCCCACTCAGATTGACCTGCGTGAAGCCTATACACCAAGTGTTTGTAAACTCATAAGGAGTTGAGCACCAATTATCTGAATGTATTCTGTGTTCAGCTCGCGAGATGGTATTGAAGGGCGACATCGACACCATCCCGCCCGGCACAACAGGCCCAGGCTGCGTGGTTCCATAATTGGAAGTGCCGATAAATGGATTTACAAACGATGATGGCGAGCTTTGTGCAGCAACTAAATTGGTGACACACAGCGCGATGGCGGCAAGAGTGATGATTTTTTTCATAATGCTATTTTATCTTGTCTAATTCTTCAATAAAAGTATCGCGATCGTCGAGGCTAACCACATATGTGTGATCAAAATTATCTTCGATCATCACAAAATTACTCCACCGACGCGCATAAATTTTGAAAGTACGAAAATGCTTTAAATCAATATAATAACCATAATATCCAAAAATACCGAAAATGCCGAAAAACGGAAAGCACCACCGCATCTGTTTGTTATCCAATGCTTTGACACTTCGAATATCGTCATACGAAATGCGTGTCACTTCGAGCAGGCAATGGATCTCGACCGAAAAAGGAGTCAAAATCAACAAACGCGGAATCGACAAAATCGACAACAATACAATAGAAACTGTTAACGTTGTGATCCACGCGGGCAAATATGAACCGCCAGAATTATAGTACACATACACAACTATCGCCACAATGATAGTGAGGAAAATCGCTGTCATTGAGCGACTTAGCGTATCGTATCTAAGTTTGAATTTCATATCGAACTGCGTCCCAAGCGAAACAACGATGGTGTAAGCCACTGCTCACCCAGCTCCTGGTTTACAATATCATAATAGACCTTTGCATCGTCATCGGTACGGATTCCGCCCGAGGCCTTGAAACCAACGCGCCGCCCAGTGAGATCGTAGAACTGCTTGATAGCCCGACACATAACGCGCGCGGCCGAAGGAGTAGCCCCAACCACCACCCCAGCCACAAGAGCCTTGCCAGTGGAAGTCTTGATGAAATCAGCACCCGCCTGCATAGCCACCAACGAGGCATCGTAGATCAGTTGATCGTCCGCCAGAATTCCTGTTTCCAGGATCACTTTCAACAGCGCATCATCGCCAATTTCCTCCTTGATGGCGGCAATCTCAGCCTTGGCAACGTCGAAATCACGCGCCAAAATCGCCCCCACATCTAGCGTCATATCGATTTCGTCGGCACCATTTTCGATAGCCATAGCCACCTCTAACAGCTTGACTTCCATATACGTTTGCCCACTTGGGAACGCCCCAGCCACCGAAGCCAGCGCCACCGGAAACGAACCAATGGCCAGAGCCGCGCTCTCGATCATCGAAGGGTAAACGCACAGAGCAGCAGGCAGTTCTGTACCCGAAACGGCAGCCTCGGCCCAAGCGGTGATGGTGGCAGTAGTGTCGCGCTCGCTGAGCGAAGCGAGATCGGTGAATTTAAGATATTTACTCATAATATTGAAATAATCAAAATAAAAAGTGAAGTTATAAGCCGAGTTCTGTACCGCACCCCAAGGGGCACGGCCGCAGCCATTTATCTAGGTTGTCGATCACTCGACAACTCGTCAGCAACCTACCCTCCGACATCGGGCGAGCAGCCCTTTTATCAACGGAGCAATGAAGCTCGCGCCAAAACAATCGGTATATTTGGTCTTGCAACGCGCAAAGAGGTACCCAACACGCGTCACCGCGCGCCGCCGTGGGCTCTTACCCCGCATTTTCACCCTTACTTTTTGCGATCCACGAAGGACTCAAAAAGCGGTTATTTTCTGTTACCCTAGCTCTGGAACTCACGCCCCACTTGTATTTTCGCAAGTACGCTACTCTATGTTGCCCGGACTTTCCTCTGAATGAAATTTCACCCAGCGGCTGCACACTTCACTTTTTTGTGTACTTTTGTGCAAAGTTATGAAAAATAAAATTAATATTGATGATTTTGACTACGAACTGCCAGATCATCGAATAGCTAAATACCCGCTCGCCGAGCGTGACGCATCTAAGTTGCTGGTTTACACCGAAGAGCAAACAATTATCGATGCTCCTTTTCGTTCCATTGCCGAGCATTTACCCGCGGGCACGTTGCTCGTTTTCAACAACACGAAGGTTGTGCGGGCGCGCCTGATTTTCCACAAACCTACGGGGGCGCGCATCGAGATCTTCTGCCTCGAACCGTGCGATCCGCCATCATACGAACAGGCTTTTGCCGCCGTGGGACACGCCACGTGGCACTGCATTGTGGGTAACGCCAAAAAATTCAACCAGCCACTCACCATCGAAAATGGAATGCTCCGCGCTGAGCGAGGCGAAGGCGATACGGTGCATTTTGAGTGGGACGAGGATATCGCCTTCGGTCAGTTGCTCGAAAAACTAGGCCGAATGCCCATTCCGCCATATTTGAACCGCGAGAGCGAGGAGATCGACCTCACACGTTATCAGACCACCTACGCCAAGATCGAGGGTTCGGTTGCCGCGCCAACGGCAGGGCTGCATTTCTCGGATAATGTTCTACGTTCGCTTGCCGACAACGGTTTTGACCGTACCGAAGTGACGCTACACGTGGGCGCAGGTACATTTTTGCCTGTCAAAGAGCACGACGCGACCCTGCACGTGATGCACACCGAACATTTTGAAGTGTCACGCGCGGCGCTCGAAAAACTCGCCGCCGCCGAGGGGAAAATCATAGCCGTGGGCACAACCTCCGTGCGCACGCTCGAAAGCCTCGCCATTCTGGGCGGACGAGTGGCCACGAGTGGCGTTTTGGAGGCCGAACGCCACGTGGGGCAATGGGAACATTATGACAACAAATCGCTCAAACCGCTGCTTCAATATATGATAGACAACGGATTAAATACCCTGCGTTCGTCAACTCAGATTATGATCACCCCAGGTTTTCGAATGGCTACCATCGCGGGGATGGTGACCAATTTTCACCAGCCCAAGAGCACGCTAATGCTGCTCATCACGGCAATTGTGGGCGATGATTGGCACCGAATTTACGCCCACGCACTGAGCCACGACTATCGTTTTCTGAGCTATGGCGACAGCTCGCTCTTGATGCTACACTAAGAAGCGGCCTAGGTGACTTCTGAAAATTGCTTTTTCGACGCTCTACTACGCATCGAAAAGTCCTCATTTACCGCGGGAAAACTGCGGCTCGTCGACCAAGTTCGCCTTGAAAAATCTAATTTTCAGAAGCCCCCTGTAACTTTAT
>JAVXIH010000010.1:0-28372 GCA_036648455.1 Mucinivorans sp. | reverse complement strand
CTGGACGCCAGAAATCTAGGTGAGAGGTGAAACCAGACAATTGCCAAGGTGCAACACCCGAAGTTCCGAACATAATATTGGTATTTGGTGGAATTACATATTGAGCTTTACCAACACCTTGCAAGAAGAATGACAAATCAAATCCTTTGTATGCCAAATCAACATTAATACCATAAGCATAATGAGGCGAGCTGTTACCGATCGCTTGCCAGTCACCAGTGTCACCCAATAGACCAGTACCGCTGTCGATTTTACCGTTGCCATCTAAGTCGGCATACATCATATCACCAGCGCCCCAGTTAGAACCAAGTTGACTTTGGTCAACTTTGGCTAGGTGTGCGTCCATTTCTGCTTTTGTCTGAGCGATACCAATTGAGGTGAATCCATATTGGAGACCCATCTCTTTGCCGTCATACCATTCGTTCCAAGCTGGGTGCTCGTTAGGGTATCTCAACACACGACCAGTATTGTCTGATACGTTGAAGTGAACACCATAGCTAAAGCCCGATTTAGTGCGATCGCGCCATCCCATTTCGAGTTCCCAACCTGAGTTGCGCATATCGGCATTGTTAGCCCGAGGCACACCAACACCCAATACAGCTGGCAAAGCGGGAGCTGGGCCAATCATATTACGAGTCACACGATTGTAGTAACCAACCGAACCAGTCAAACGATTGTTGAACAAAGCGAAGTCCAAAGCAATATCATAAGACTCAACAGTTTCCCAAGTCAAACCTGACGACACCAAGCCCGGTGCGCTACTGTATGTTGTAGGGATTGCACCATTGATAATCCAGTGATTCCCTTTGCTTGTGCCGATTGGCATTCGAGGGTAGAATGGATATAGGTCATTAGTATTTTGGTTACCCAATTGACCGTATGATCCACGAATTTTCAAGGTATTAACCACGTCGCGAGCAGATTCCATAAAAGATTCATTGGCGATGTTCCAAGCGGCAGAAACCGAAGGGAACCAGTTCCAACGTTTTTCGCGAGAGAAACGTGACGAACCATCCAAACGAACGGCTGCTTCCAACAAATAACGCTCTTTGTAGTTGTAGTTCACACGAGCGAACGCACCAACGGTTGCCCATTGATCATAAGTAGCGCTAGTTGACTGGCTATCAGGAGCTAGATTCAAGTAAGGAACGTTATTAGAAATCAAGTTTTTACCTGAACCGCTAAAATTACGTGGCAATGCTACTTCTGATTGGAAACCAACCATAATTTTGAAGAAGTGACCATTGTCAAACTGTTTAGTGTAGTCAGTATAGATATTAGGATTCAGATAATCTTCTCTCCATTGACCGTGAGATAGCGAAGTACCACTTCGAGCACCTTCAGCTGGGCCTAGGCTACCATCTGGATTGAAATAGAATGCTTCTAGATTTGCTCTTTGTGAGTCTTGGTTAGTGATACGCAAGTTGGCTTCTGCATTGATTGTCCAACCTTTGACTGGGGTCAAGACTACTTTGAATTGTTGATACAAACGGTCGGTAGTTTTATTATAACGACCACCATCTGTCAAAGCTTGAATGTAGTTACCACCACCAAATTGCTTAGGCAATACTTGACCTGATGGTGTTACAAAACCTTCTGGACTGTATAAAGCTTGTGTTGGCCATTGACGAGCAATTTCGTGATATAGCTGTTGGTTGTCTGCATACGAGGCAGCATCATAATTTTCGCGAACGAATTTTGTGCTACTAGTAAATGTAGCCCACTTAGCGATATTGACGTTAATCTTGGCATTGAAACCCATACGTTTCAAATCATCATTACCATAACGCAACAGACCGCCTTGGTCCATATAGTTGGCCGAAACATAGAACTGAACTCTCTCGGAACCACCATCGATGGCCAAGTTATGTTCGTGAGAGAACTGGAAGTCTTTGTACATAATTTTGTACCAGTCATTGTTTCCCCAAGATCCACCTTGCCATTCCCAGTTTTTACCATTACCCTGAGGACCAGTTTCTGTGTTCAACAAACCATTTTTATGGTCTCTGATCTTTTGCAGTTGCTCTTCACCGATAAATGCAGTACCACCTTTGTTGATGTTAGAAAGGTTGATATACTCGGCAAATGTTTCAGAGTCCATCATCGTTGGGATACCCATTGGAGTCGACCAGCGGAAGTTATCACTATATGTAACATTCACACGGCCAGTTTTACCTGATTTGGTGGTGATCAAAATCACACCAAATGGTGCACGCGAACCGTAGATGGCACTCGAAGATGCGTCCTTCAAGATTGACATAGTCTCGATATCCTTAGGGTTGAGCGAGTTCAAGTCACCCTCCATACCATCGATAATAACGAGTGGCGAAGAGTTTGAACCAGCACCGATAGTACCACCACCACGGATGTTGATGTTCATACCAGCGTCCAACGAACCTCCACGGCCCCCTGGCGAAATGTTCAAGCCCGGCACCATACCTTGAAGGGCTTGGGTGACGTTCACTACTGGACGGTTTTTAAGGTCTTCGGCCTTTACCACCGACACAGAACCAGTTAGGGTAACTTTCTTTTGGCTACCGAAACCGACAACAACAACTTCGTCAAGCGCGATAGCGTCTTCGAGAAGTGTTGCGGTGTAATTTGTTTGTGATGTCACAGGTACTTCAAGGGTCTTGAAACCCATAAAGCTGATCTGAATAACATCGCCGACTTTGGCTTGAATCGTCACTGAACCATCAGCATTGACAAGCTTGGCGTTGGTTGTGCCTTTGACTTTCGCCATCGCACCAATCACTGGTTGCCCTTTAGCATCCTTAACCACAAACGTGATCGCCTTGGCTGCGTTGGACTGAGCGTTCATCGATTGATCTTGGTTCGACTCGCCATTGGCAAGTGAGACTGAACCACCCCCCGCCAGAGCGGGTAAAGATTGACTCCCTAACAAAAGAGCCAAGATCATTGTCCATTGTAAAATTTTCCTCATGATGAAAAATGATTAATTGGGATTCTGTACTGGTTTTTCAACATTGAGTCGGGACAGAATCCCTTACACCCGACTAATGTTGTTTATAATTACAATTTTGCTTCGATTTTGGATTGTAATGTTTTTTTGTTGACATCCCCTGGGGATGTCAACAAAGGGGTACCCCTTTGTTTGTCGAGTGCTTTTCGAGATATTTCTAACTACTCAAAAACTCGACTATAATATCTAATAACTATTTACATACGACTATGAAACTTGTCTTTACAAAATTGTTAATTCGGGATTCCGTACTGGTTTTTCAACATCCACGTCGAGACAGAATCCCTTACACCCGACTAATGTTTTTTCTTTAATCAAACTCAACACCACTTTTATTTAGAATAATATATTGGATCACACTAAATATCAACGCCTTACAATACAACTAATTTTATGAGTCATCGTACATTAAACCCCACATAACCTATAATGGCATACGAAGGTATATCATTTTTTTGAAATAAAAAACAATATATAGAAATAAATTACTTTTTTATGTTATAATTTTTCGTCGTTCAATTTACCCATTCAATTCGAACAAGACAATCAATTGATTACAATAAATATTCCTCATCCATCCCAAAATATGTCACGATGCGTACAATACACTAAAAATAATTATCATATAATCCGCATTATAATAAAAATATTCTAAATTAAGAGTTTAAATTAGACAATAAATTTACTATCTAAAAATCCCAATTATATAGCATCAACAAACGATCACAAACCTATAATACAACATTATACAATGTGGCGCAACATCGGGATATCGCCTTCAAAACATCACTAAATTGACACCAAAGGCATATCGCTTTTTGCCTCGGCAGAATCTTGTTTGCATAAACTTTCGATTTTTTTGAATTTATCTGCAAATAATTCTAACTTTGTAAGAATACAGCTCATCAATGGTTTATCCACCCTGGGGCTGATAGTGATTGATAGTCAAAATCCACAAATTACAATAAGTGATGTTTTTTCAAAAAGTCTTAAAGGTCATCTCTTCGCGCGCTGGGCTTAGTGTGTGTCTAGGGGTGGTGGTGGCTCTCATTTTTGGTATAATTTTAGATCACATAGTCATCTATCAAAGCACAGGCGGTCTGTTTTTGAAAGACATCGACTTTGCGATGCAGACCATATATTGCCTATTTTGACCTCGCCACTGGCCATTTCGCCAAGCCCTTCCTCTTGCCGCAAGAGAAAACCGACCACTATGAGCGCCAGATGCAAAGTTATAATATTCCACAATTTGTCAACGGGAAAGTTGATTCCCGAAAACTGATCCAAGCCGTGGAAATTGAAGCGCAATCGGTTAAACTACGATAACGACTTCTAAATGAGGGGCTTCAAAATTAGATTTTTCAAGGCGGACTCGTGGGCGATGAGCCGCCGTTTACCCAGCTGTAAATGAGGACCTTTCGATCCGTAGTAGAGCGCCGAAAAAGCAATTTTCAGAAGTCACCTAAGACCCTATTTTAATAAAATTGTATAGACAGCATAAATTTTTCGATTTTTTTTGAATTTGTCTGCAAATAGTTATAACTTTGTAGGATAGATTAATCATAAAAATAAGATAAGTAATGAAACCAACTCACATCGAACACATAGGTATCGCTGTCAAGAGCCTAGATCAAGCAATCCCTATGTGGGAGAAATTGCTAGGCACAAAATGTTATTCAATCGAAGAGGTGCCCGAACAAAAAGTGCGCACCGCGTTTTTCAAGATCGGCGCTTCGAAGATCGAATTGCTTGAAGCGATGAGCGAAGATAGCGCGATCGCTAAATTTATCGAGAAAAAAGGTGAAGGCGTTCAACACGTCGCCTTTGCTGTGGAAGACCTCCCCGCTTCGCTGGCGGATGCCGAAGAGGCTGGTTTCCAACTCATCGACCACTCGCCTCGTTGCGGTGCCGAAGGTCTTAACATCGCCTTTATGCACCCCAAATCAACGCTCGGCGTGTTGACCGAACTTTGCACAAAAAACAAATAATATAGTACACGTAACACCTGCTAAAAAATGAGTATCAATTCAGATAAGATCAAAAAACTGATCACCCTGCGCGAACAGGCTCGCCTTGGCGGCGGACAAAAACGCATAGATTCACAGCACGCCAAAGGAAAATTGACGGCTCGCGAACGTATTGAACTTTTTCTGGACGAGGGTTCGTTCGAGGAATTTGATATGTTTGTCCAGCACCGTTGCACTAACTTCGGGCTCGAAAACGAGAAATATATGGGCGATGGCGTGGTGACTGGTTACGGCACGGTGGACGGTCGTTTGGTCTATGTTTTTTCGCAAGATTTCACGGTTTTCGGCGGCTCGCTGTCCGAAACTTTTGCGGGCAAGATCTGCAAAGTGATGGATATGGCAATGAAAAACGGCGCGCCTTGCATCGGTATCAACGACTCGGGTGGAGCTCGTATCCAAGAGGCTGTCAACGCATTGAGCGGCTACACCGAGATTTTCCAACGTAATATTTTGGCTAGCGGCGTGGTGCCTCAAATTTCTGTCATTTCGGGCCCTTGTGCCGGTGGTGCAGTCTATTCGCCAGCCCTAACCGACTTTATATTGATGAACAAAGGCATCAGCTATATGTTTGTCACCGGGCCTAAGGTTGTTAAAACCGTTACTGGCGAGGAAGTTACCCAAGAACAATTGGGCGGTGCATCGATCCACTCCACCAAATCGGGCGTGGCTCACTTTGTGAGCGACACCGAAGAAGAGGGACTTCAATTGGTTCGCAAGTTGCTGAGCTACATTCCTTCTAACAACTTAGAAGAGGCTCCGCTAGCCGTTTGTACCGACCAAATCGATAGGCTCGAAGATTCGCTCAACGAACTAATCCCAGACAACGCCAACAAACCTTACGACGTACTGGATGTGATCAAGGCGGTGGTTGACTGTGGCGAATTTCTGGAATCACAAAAGTCTTATGCTCAGAATATTGTAACTGGTTTTGCTCGTTTCAACGGTCAAAGCGTGGGTATCATCGCCAACCAGCCTAAATATTTGGCAGGTGTTCTGGACATCAAAGCTTCGTGCAAGGCGGCTCGTTTTATTCGTTTTTGCGATGCTTTCAACATTCCGATCGTCACTTTTGTGGACGTACCGGGCTTTTTGCCAGGCACAGCTCAGGAATATGGCGGGATCATCACACACGGTGCGAAATTATTGTTCGCTTATGGCGAAGCAACAGTGCCTAAGGTTACCGTTATCCTACGCAAGGCCTATGGTGGCGCTTATTGCGTGATGTCGTCCAAACATCTTCGTGGCGATTTGAACTACGCTTGGCCATCGGCCGAGATTGCCGTTATGGGTGCTTCGGGTGCCGTGGGCGTGTTGAACGCTCGCGAGATCAACGCCGTAGAAGATCCAACTCAGCGCGCAGCATTGTCGGAAGCTAAGATCGCGGAATATAGCGAAAAATTCGCAAATCCGTATGTAGCAGCTTCTTATGGCTACATTGATGATGTGATCGAGCCACGCAACACACGTTTCCGTGTCATTCGTGCTCTGCAATCGCTCGCCACCAAGAAGGTGATCAATCCGCCTAAGAAACACAACAATATACCGCTATAAGGATGAAAAAATTACTTTTTTTACTGCTTGCGGTATGTAGCACGTTCAGCGTTTCGGCTCAGGCTTATATGGATCTACGCATCAATGAGATACTGGTCAAAAACGAAGACAGCTATGCCGATGACCACGCCCACAAGGTGGGGTGGATCGAACTTTTCAACGGTAGTTATTCCAACGTCAATGTGGCGGGTATGCACCTGCGCTTTATACAAGGCAAAGACACGATCGATTACCGAATCCCGAAGACCGACTCGCGCACCCAAATGGCAGCGCAAGGTTATCTGATTTTCTATGCCGACAATAGTTCAAACCGCGGCACGTTCCACACCAATTTTGCGCTCGACGTTGTCGATTCGACGCGTTTGGCGGAATTGGTCGATCTGAACGACCGTCTGGAATTGTTGGATCAAAGCGGTCGCAACGTGATCGACGCGATCGAATATGACGTAAACACTCAGATTCCGGATGTCTCCTTTGGGCGCATCAGAAATAACGACGGCACTTACAAACACGGTCTGCTGGAAAGCATCACTCCGATGCAGAGCAACGAAGTGGGCGAAGACACTCCCAAAAACGAGCTTTTCCGCCAACAAGACCCTGTGGGGATCGCTATGTCGCTCATCGCGATGACGGTGGTGTTCTTGGCTCTGATTTGCCTGTATTTGGTGTTTAAGTATCTGGGCAAATATATGCACCATATCAACCCTGCGCGCCGCGAACAAGCTGCCCGCGATGCGGCCGAGAATGCGCTACTCCAAACTCAGAACCAGGAAGATGGCGATCTGGATGGCGAAACGATAGCCGCTATTGCAACAGCTATTCGACTTTACGAAAACGATATGCACGACATCGAGTCACAAGTACTCACCATCAATCGTGTGGCAAGGGTTTATTCGCCTTGGAATTCAAAAATATATTCACTACTACAACTACCCAATAAAAAATGAAAGAGTATAAATTAAAGATAAACGGTAACACCTATATCACTACGGTTAAAAATGTAGATGACAATTCGGCCGAAGTTGTGGTGAACGGTACCTCATACGATGTTGATGTCGAAGGGATGAAGGTACAAAAAGTAACAAAGACACCACGTCTAGTTCAAACAGCCGCCATTCCAGCTGGTGATTCACATCCAGCAGTTGCCACCACTTCCTCGCCCGCTAAGACCGCCGCCTCGGCTGGTTGCATCAAATCGCCGCTTCCAGGCGTTATTCTCGATGTATCGGTACAAGAAGGCGATAAGGTCAAAATAGGTCAACACCTGATGTTGCTCGAAGCGATGAAGATGGAAAACAATATTGACGCTGATCGCGACGGAGTCGTCACTTCGCTCAAAGTGCGTAAAGGGGATTCGGTGCTCGAAGGTGATCCACTAGTAGTTATCGGCTAATTATTATATTGACAAAAGATGGATTTTATTATAGAAAACTTACAGACATTTCTGAATTTCACCGGTTTCGCCAACGCTACTCCCGGTCACTTGGCTATGATTATAGTCGGCCTGGCCTTTTTGTACTTGGGAATTTGGAAGAAATTTGAGCCGATGCTACTCGTGCCGATTGGATTCGGTATCTTGGTTGGTAACATTCCCTTTTCGCCCGGCTACCAAATCGGGGTCTACGAAAGCGGATCAGTGCTTAACTACCTCTACTTCGGCGTTTTACAGGGTATCTACCCGCCGTTGATCTTCTTGGGAATTGGGGCGATGACCGACTTCTCGGCTCTGATTTCGAACCCCAAACTGATGTTGATCGGTGCGGCGGCGCAGTTCGGTATTTTTGGTGCCTATATGGCGGCTTTGGGGCTGGGCTTTACGGCTGCCGAAGCTGGTGCAATTGGTATCATTGGTGGTGCCGACGGTCCGACGGCAATCTTCCTGAGTTCGAAGCTCGCGCCTGACTTGATGGGGGCGATCGCCATTTCGGCCTACTCATATATGGCTCTGGTGCCGGTGATCCAACCGCCAGTGATGAAACTACTCACAGGCAAAAAAGAACGCCTGATCCGTATGAAACCTCCACGCCAAGTGTCGGAAAAAGAGAAGATTATGTTCCCTATCATCGGGATGCTGCTCACAACGTTTCTGGTGCCGTCGGGTCTACCGCTGCTGGGTATGTTGTTCTTCGGTAACTTGTTGAAAGAAAGTGGTGTGACACGCCGTTTGGCAGTCACGGCCAGTGGAACGCTGATCGATATTGTAACGATTTTGCTCGGTCTGACCGTTGGTGCCTCGACCCAGGCGACAACGTTCCTGACCACCAACTCCTTGAAGATCTTTGCCCTTGGGGCGGGTTCCTTCCTTGTGGCCACAGCTTCGGGTGTGTTGTTCGTTAAGTTCTTCAACCTCTTCCTCAAAGAAGGCAACAAGATCAATCCGTTGATCGGTAATGCTGGCGTGTCGGCCGTTCCGGACTCGGCGCGCGTGTCGCAAGAGATTGGGCGCAAGTACGACAAGACGAATTACTTGTTGATGCACGCTATGGGTCCTAACGTGGCTGGTGTGATCGGCTCGGCCGTTGCGGCGGGTATTTTGCTAGGCTTCTTGGCATAAGCCTCCACATTATAGCACAAAAAAAGGCGAGAAACAGTTTCTCGCCTTTTTTTGTATCTGAAGTCTACGGTGGCGGTTCAAACCTTGATCCGCACCTGTCCATCGGGCAGTTGCTCGATCCGACCGTCATCCATCATACCACGAATCACGCCCACCACCTCGGCCGACACGCCACCGATGCGAGCCACAACCGAACGCACATCATACCGCTCGCCACGGCGCAGGAGTTCCATTATTTCTCTCTGAATGTCAACCACTTGGCTCGACCTATCCTCGGCTCGCTTTGCCAGACACACATCGCACACCCCGCAAGGCACGGCGTGCGGCTCATCAAAATAATGTTGCAACACCACCGAGCGGCACTCGGTCTGTTGCTGAGCATAATCGACAACCGCCCCCGCACGCTGTGCTGATTGCTCGCGCCGACGAGCGTAGACAGCAGCTGGGATCAGCACATCGCTCGCTGGCAGGCGCTCCTCGTCGAAAACGATAAGCGGTGTGCGACGACGCGGGATATATTTTATCACCTTGGCACGCGAGAGCGTGATCAACATTTCGACAACCTTGCGCTCGGTGTAGCCCGAAGCAGCCGCCAAAAAAGCCTCGTCCACGGCGACAAAATCGCTGAACAAACCAGTGTAATTACGCAACACGGTCATCAGAAAATGGTCTAGCGCTGCGTTTTCGACTCGGAATCGGTAGAGATCATCACGCTGAACACGGAACATAATTCGTGTGGCGTGCTCCGCCTCGTCGGTCAAAGTCAGATAACCACACAGTTCCAAAATTTTCAACGCATTGAGCGCCGTGAGCGAAAAAGCGTGACAATAGATCGAAAAAGCCATCAAATCGAAATCATAGACCTCATCCTTACCCCCGCCGACAGTGATTTGCAAAAAGTTAAAAAGAGCCTCGTATATTCGTTTAATTTCGTCAATGGGCGGAAATTCGAGTTCCAATCGCCGATCGATGGATACCCGATCGGTGTCGTTGTAGAGCATCACCGCCCACGAACGCACCCCATCGCGCCCCGCACGGCCAGCCTCTTGATAGTAGGCCTCGATGGAGGCGGGAGGCGAAAAGTGGAGCACAAAACGCACATCGGCCTTGTCGATCCCCATCCCGAAGGCGTTGGTGGCCACGATCACCCGATTCATCCCGTTCATCCACTGTTCTTGGCGCGCGGTGCGAAGGCGAAAATCGAGCCCCGCGTGGTAAAAATCGGCCTTCACCCCGCGCGAAACGAGAAATTCAGCCACCTGTTCTGTCTGTTTGCGTGTGCGGCAGTAGACAATGCCCGCGCCAGCCACCTTGCTCACCACGCGCAACATTTGCTCATATTTATTCTCGACACAGCGCACAACAAAGGCAATATTTGGGCGCGCAAACGAAGCGTTCACAACGAGCGGATCGCCGAGCACGAGACGAAGTTTTATATCCTGCAAGACAACCTTGGTCGCCGTGGCCGTCAGCGCCAACAACGGCACCCCCGGCAAGAGCTCACGCAACGAAGCGATGCGCAGATAGGCGGGGCGGAAATCGTAGCCCCACTCCGAAATACAGTGCGCCTCGTCCACGGCCACGAGCGAAATTTTCATCTTGCGCAGACGCGAACGAAAGATCAGAGTATCAATACGTTCGGGAGCAATGTATAGCATTTTCACATCTCCATACGCACAATTATCGAGCGCAATATCGATTGCTTGGGCCGACATCGACGAATTGATGGCCACGGCGTTGATGCCGCGACTTTTGAGCCGCTCGACCTGATCGCGCATCAGGGCAATGAGCGGCGTGATGACAATCGCCAACCCATCGAGAGCCATCGCAGGCAATTGGTAGGTGAGCGATTTGCCCCCGCCCGTGGGCAAGAGCCCCACCGTATCGCGCCCCGCCATCACAGCGCGAATTATCTCGCCCTGCTCTGCACGCAGAGAATCGAACCCCCAATATTTTTTTAATATGATATGCAAGCTATCCATTTGACAAAAATAGCGTATCTTTGTCGAATAATTGCTTTTTTGACAATGAAAATTATCTCCCCCTCACTGCTAAGTGCCGATTTTCTGAACCTTGGGCGCGATTGCGCGATGATCGAAGGCAGCGCAGCCGAATGGTTTCACCTCGATATTATGGATGGCGTTTTTGTGCCCAACATATCCTTCGGCCTGCCGATTGTCAAGGCCGTGCGCAGCGCCACCAAAAAAGTAGTGGACGTACACCTAATGATCCGCGAGCCAGAGCGCTATGTGGCTGATTTTCACCGTGCCGGAGCCGATTTTCTGACCTTCCACGTCGAGGCTTCCACGCACATCCATCGCACGTTGCAATCCATCCGCGCCGAGGGGATGAAGGCTGGTGTGGCTCTTTGCCCCGCCACTTCGCTCACCACGGTGGAGGAAATTTTGGGTGATGCGGATATGATCCTCTTGATGTCGGTCAATCCAGGCTTCGGGGGTCAAAAATTCATCCCTTCGACTTTGAACAAGATCGAGCGCCTTCGTGCGATGGGCTACCAAGGTATCATCCAAGTAGATGGCGGGGTGAATACCGCCAATGCCGCACAACTTTTTGCCGCTGGTGCCGATTGTTTGGTGGCTGGCAATGCCGTTTTTGCGAGCGAAGATCCGGCGGCAACAATCGAAAAATTACTAAATCAATAATCAACCAAGTATGTTATCAGTAGACAATATAACGGTATCTTTCAGTGGGACAGATCTGTTCACCGATGTATCGTTTTTGATCAATGCGCGCGAACGAATCGGCCTTGTGGGCAAGAATGGGGCGGGAAAATCAACAATTCTCAAAATTATCAACGGGCAACAAATTCCAACTCGCGGCGGAGTGAGCAAAACATCCGACTGCACGATCGGCTACCTGCCACAAACGATGCGCGTGTTCGACGACACGGATCTGGTGAGCGAATGCGGCAAGGCCTTCGAAGAGTTTGTGGCGCTCGAAAAAGAGATGGAAGAACTCACCCATCAAGTCACCGTGCGCACAGATTACGAGAGTGACGAATACGAAAAACTGCTCATCCGACTCAACGAAGCCTCAGAATATTATCACACCCACGGCGGCGATGAACGCGAAGGACAAATCGAACGCACGCTGCTCGGTCTGGGTTTCAGGCGTGAAGATTTCAATAAGCCGACCTCCACCTTCAGCGGCGGCTGGCGTATGCGTATCGAGCTGGCCAAGTTGCTGCTGCGCAAGCCGAGCCTGTTTCTGCTCGACGAGCCGACCAACCACCTCGATATCGAGAGTATTCAATGGCTCGAAGAATATCTGCAAAATTTCAGCGGCGGAGTGGTGCTTATTTCTCACGATAAGGCCTTTCTGGACAACGTGACCAACCGCACGATCGAGCTGACTCTGGGGCGCGCGGTGGACTACAAGACCAACTACTCGCACTACGTTGTGCTTCGCGCCGAACGCCGCGCCCAGCAACAAGCAGCCTACGAGAATCAGCAAAAAATGATCGAAAAGACCGAGGATTTCATCGAGCGTTTCCGCTACAAGCCCACCAAATCCAACCAAGTGCAGTCGCGCCAAAAACAGCTCGACAAACTCGAACGATTGGAGGTCGAAGAAGAAGACGTTCACGCTATGAATATTCGTTTTCCGTCGGCTCCACGCTCGGGGCAAGTGGTGGTGGAGGCCAAGGAGGCGGGTCACTCCTTCGGCGAGAAACACGTCTTTTCGGGCGCTACTTTCAATGTCGAACGGGGGCAAAAAATCGCACTCGTGGGGCGTAATGGTGAGGGTAAAACCACTTTTGTACGCGCAATGTTGCACGAAATCACCCCCACCGAGGGTGAGGTCAAAATGGGCTACAACGTCCACGTGGGCTACTTTGCCCAGAATCAAGACGATCTGATGGATGGTGATTTCACGGTCTACGACACCCTGGATCGAGTGGCCGTTGGCGATATTCGCACCCGATTGCGCGATATACTTGGAGCCTTTTTGTTCCGCGGCGAAGACATCGACAAAAAAGTGAAGGTGCTCAGCGGTGGCGAGCGTTCGCGATTGGCTATGGCGCGATTGATGCTCGAACCATACAACCTGCTGGTGCTCGACGAGCCGACCAACCATATGGATATGATCAGCAAGGAGATACTTAAACTCGCCCTGCAACAATATGACGGCACGGTGATCGTTATTTCTCACGACCGTGAATTTTTGGATGGCTTGGTGGACACAGTATACGAGTTCCGCGACGGACGGGTCAAAGAATATCTGGGCGGGATTTACGACTTTATTACGGCACGTAAAATCGAAAACATCAG
The DNA here is from genome assembly GCA_036648455.1 of Mucinivorans sp. Lineage (GTDB taxonomy): Bacteria > Bacteroidota > Bacteroidia > Bacteroidales > Rikenellaceae > Mucinivorans. The sequence continues at coordinate 14,965 of JAVXIH010000010.1, read as the reverse complement.
CGACATCGAGCGCAAAAACGTAGTTGCAGCTCCAACAGTCGAGAAAAAAGCGGAGATAGCTGCCGCAAAAACAGCATCGAAAACAGCATCTAAACAAAAGGCGCAACAGGTCAAAAAGCCTAAGAACGCTTTCAAAATCAAGGAGTTAGAAGGTCAAATCGAGCAGTTGGAATCCACCATCAAAGCTCTGGATGCTAAACTTGCCGACCCTGCGCAATACAGCGTTGAGCTGTTCAACGAATGGGATGCGGCAAAAAAAGAGCTCGACAGTAAGCTCGAAGAGTGGACCGAAGAATCAGAATAATACTAAAAATCAATGGATAACACAAAAAAAAGTTTTTTCCGCCGCCCGTCCGATGCCACGCCATCAACGCCGCCAGCGGCTATGGATCGCCAAGATTGGAGCCCCGAGGCTGAGCACGAGGATCTACCTCGCCCTGCTCGCCGCCCATTCACCCGCCCCGATCGCGGCTCCGAGCCACGCGCCGAACGTAAACCGCGCGCCGATGATCGCGAGCGTAAGCCATATTCACCGCGCGAAGGTCGCTCGGATGATCGCCCTTACGCCCCTCGTGCGCCACGTGGCGAGCGTCCAGATTTCCGCCGCGACGATAAACGCCGCCCCGAAGAGCCCAAAGAGGCTCCCGAAAATGTGATCTACGGCATCCATCCGCTACGCGAAGCGCTAGAAGCGGGTAATCCGATCGAAAAAATCTATCTTCGCCGCATAGACCCTAGCCTGGCTATCAAAGGCGCGGGCGATGCGATTCGCGAAATCGAGGAACTAGCCGCCGAACACGATGTGCCCGTGCAGTGGGTGCCAGTCGAAAAACTGGATCGGTTGACTCGCCGCAATAATCACCAGGGGGTGGTGGCTGTCGTGCCGCCGATCGAATACAAGGAGATCACCGAAATATTGGAAAGCGAGCCTCGACTGATCTTGGTGCTCGATGGGATCACCGACGTGCGGAATTTCGGAGCCATTGCGCGATCGGCCGAATGCGCGGGGGTGGATGCGATAGTGATCGGAGCCAAGAGCTGCGCGCCCATCAATGGCGAGGCTATGAAGTCGTCGGCTGGCGCGCTGGGGCGCATCCCGGTGGCGCGTGTGGGGTCGCTGCGCAATACACTTAAAACAATCCAACTCGCAAATATTCAACTCGTTGCAGCTACCGAGAAAGGGTCGACATCGCTTTTCAAGGCCGATCTAACCGCCCCTTGCGCCATCATTATGGGATCCGAGGAGCACGGTATATCGGCCGACACGCTCAAATTGTGTGACCAAATGGTCAACATTCCATTGCGCGGGGCGATCGAATCACTCAACGTCTCAGCTGCCGCTGCCGTACTCTTATTTGAGGTGCTACGTCAACGTAATTCATAATTTTTAATTACCTTTGTACAAATAACTAAAAAACAATAAAAATGGCAAAATTACAGACAATCAAAAAAGATATAGCCTACCTGACTGGCGAAGTTATTTCTAACTGCTACTTGGCGCTCTTTTTTCAAGGCGAAGGGAGCCAAGAATCGCTCACCGACACGATGAACAAAGCGATCGATCTCCACAACTCGTTGATCCAACGAGCTAATCACCCAGCCGAGAAGAACAACGCTCGCTTGGTTCGTAAACATTACGCAGCCATCAGAACAGATTTAACAAATGGCGTTGATGAATTGTTCAACGACATTTCTAAGGTGTGCGCAACTAAATAAGGGGGTAGATCTGATTTTCGGGAGGTGCTATACATATAGTGCCTCCTTTTTTTGAGCCCTTTTGAACCCTTTGACCCTAGAAGAGGGTTTATGAAAAAACGATTTTGAAAAGTCACCTATAACAATAAATTAGATGGCGAATGCGGAAAAACTACCCACGGTTTGAATGTTTTTGCCTCCTCGAAGTCCAAGTGAGCATACGAAATGATGATCACTATGTCGCCCACCGACACCAATCGCGCCGCCGCACCGTTGACACAAATCTGACCACTGCCAGCCTGGCCACGGATGACGTAAGTCTCTAAACGAGCGCCATTGTTGTTGTTGACTATGGCGACCTTCTCGCCGTCGATGATATTCGCGGCATCCATCAACAAACTGTCGATAGTTATGCTGCCCACATATTCTAAATTAGCCTCGCTCACCGTTGCACGGTGAATTTTGGATTTAAGAACTTCTATTATCATACCTTTGTTAAACGTTATCTATCAACCTCACAGATCCACACCGAACGGCGGCGCAAATCCGAAAAGAGTGATGATCGTCAGTCGCGCGTAGGCTCACTGGATCGACCACCTCGATGTATTCGGGACAAAGGTATTTATTATTTTTTAGATTTTCGATCGACTCTTCGATTAATTTTTCAATCTCCGCACTCGGCGTACTTTCAATTTTCGCTTTCAGAGCCGACAACTCTTTGTATATCAACGGTGCAGCGGTGCGTTCGCCCTCGTTCATCAACGCATTGCGCGACGAGAGAGCCAAACCATCAGCGCCACGGACGATGGGACAGCCAACTATTTCGACCTCCATCGAGCGCTCGGCAACCATCGAACGAATGATGGCAAGCTGCTGAAAATCCTTCTCGCCAAACATCGCCCAACGAGGCTTCACCAAATCAAACAAGCGAGAGACAACCTGCACCACGCCCGAGAAGTGCCCCGGACGACGAGCGCCCTCCATCACTTGGGCCAGATATTCCCACTCCCCGCCCTGAGCCTGCGCCGCATCGTGAGGATAAACCTCGTCCACCGAAGGCGCAAAAAGGATGTCAGCACCGGCAGCACTCAGCAGCTCGGCATCGGCCTCCAAAGTGCGTGGATATTTAACCAGATCGGTCTGGTCGTTGAATTGAGTGGGATTGACAAAGACACTCACCACAACTGTGCGCCCGATTGAACGAGCTTTTTTGACTAACGATACGTGTCCATTGTGCAACGCGCCCATCGTGGGCACAAATGCGATGTCTGTTTTCTCGTCAAGCGCTTGATTGAGCTCGGCAACTGTTTTTGTTATTTGCATCATAGTAAAAAAGCATCCTCTCTCGGGGATGCTGGTTTATGAGTTATAGTTTATTCGAACAAGACTATTTTAGGATTATCACATTACTACCTATCAACATACCGTCCATATACACCATCACCGTGTATTGCCCCGAGGTCAAACCCGTACCATTATATAGAACCGACACTGGGAGGTCTTCGCATTGGTAATCGATATTGTCACGCGAGGCGCTGTATGGGATCCGTGTGCCTTCGAATTCGAACATCGAATTTTGACTTTCGGCCATATCGTAACCATCAGGCGAAATGATACGCACATAGACCGTGCGCACACCTGGGGTGGCTAGGTCGTTAGCAGCCAAGACAAAGGAGGTAATCAGGCGGTCGGTTTGGCGAGCCTTGGTCACGTCTTTGTTGCGGCGATTGACGGCGCGCAAAGTGATGTCGCGTGCGCGGATCACCGAGCCGCGTTTGATCTTGTTGTTGAGTTCCGAGGCTGTCTCCTTGGCGGCCTCAGTGGTGGTGCGAAGATTCGAAATTTCGCGACGGAAGGCTACGTTTTCGCCCACCAAGCGTTGATTGAGCTGATTGAGCGAGTCGATCGTACGCACAAAACCGCGAAGCGTTGAACGCAAGGTTCCCAATTCGCGTTCGTAACGTTTGATTTTCGAATAATTGACCGAACGTTCGCTTTTCAGACGGGCGAACAGCGAATCGGCTTTATGTCGTTGAGTTTCAAGGTTGGTATTTAGTGTGTCATTATCAAATTCCAAGCCGTCCATCTCGCCCACCAAACGGGAATATTGCGCCGAGATAGTATCCATATCTACTTGCATAGCCGCCACTTCGGCTGCATCGCGACGCACGCTCTGCCAATAAAGGATGGAAACTGCGGCCAGAATGACCAACAAAATTATAATTGCGATTTTAAGTCCGCCGGTTGCTTGCCCCGAATTTTGAGGTTGCTCATAACCGTATTCTTCTTGCTCTTGGTAATCCATTGCAGTTAGTTGTTATTATATTTTGGGTGCAAGTTAATAATTATTTCACAAATCACAAAATTTTCAAAAAAAATGAACACATTACCATTTATTGCAACAAAATTACTATATTTGCCACTTGCTAGTTAAGAGTTAAGGGTTGGAAATGTGCGAACTATCTAGGTATAGCTTATCTTTTGGTTCATTATTCATTCAAATTCTTAGTTCTTAGTTCATAATTTATAATTAAAAATATGGCATCTCTACAAACTCTACGAAACAAAGGCGGCGTAATCGTTGCCGTGATTATCGGTATTGCCCTTTTGGCATTTATTTTGGGCGATATGCTCACCTCGGGCAGTGTGCTCTTTGGCAACAGCGCCAATAATGTCGGTGAGATTAACGGCAAAGACGTTACCGCAGTCGAATACGGCAATCAGATCAATTATCTGACCGAAATTCAAAAAATCTCGAGCGGAACTGAAACTGTCAGCGAAGAGCAGAGCCAAGCCATCCAGATCCAAGCGTGGGAACAAATGGTACGTAAATATGCCGTTGACCCTCAACTTTCACAAGCTGGAATAACAGTCACATCGGCCGAAATGAAAGAACTGATCTCGGGACGTTACCTCTCGCCGATCGTTCAACAAATATTCGCCAACCCACAAACAGGTCAGTTTGACGCTGTTTATCTTCGTCAATTTGTCGAAAACCTAGACAAAGATCAGTCTGGTCGGATGCAAATGTTCTGGGATTATCTCCAAAGCGAAGTGCAAGCTCAGGCGCAAATTTTGAAATACAAAACTCTGATCGACAAATCAATATACGTCACTGGGATGGAATCGAATTTGATGGCTTCACTCGAAAGCAACACTTACGGGGTGCAATTTGTGGCCGAAAATTACTCGGCGATTGCCGACAGCACCATCGCCGTTAGCGAGGCTGAACTCAAAACATTCTACGACAAAAACAAAGCGATGTTTGACCGCCAACTTTCGCGCTCGATTGATTTCGTAGTTTTCGAAGCCCTTCCTTCGCCAGCCGATTACACGGCGGCAGAGAAATATGTGACCGAATTGACGGGCGAATTTGAAGCAAGTCAAAATGTGAAACAATTCGTGACACTCAATTCGCAAGATCCATTCGACAGTCGCTACTATAAAGAAGGTGAATTGACGGGTGAGCTTGGTGCGTTTGCCTTCAACACCACTGGTCAGACAATCTACGGTCCCGTTCTTTCGGGTGACCAATACACATTGGCTCGCGTGTCGGACGTTCAAATAGTGCCAGACAGCATCAATTTTAGCCATATCGTGATCGCGCCCGACAACAAAAAACTAGCCGACAGCCTCGCCGCTGTACTACCTTCGGCTTCGGCAGAAGATTGGGCAAAAGCGGCCGCCACATATTCGCTCGACACCCAAACAGGTGCCACGGCTGGTCTGGTGGGTACGCTCGATCCTCAAACCCTGAGCACTGAGTTTGCCGAACCACTATACAAAACTCCAAAAGGGTCAATCACCACCGTTGCCACAGCCAACGGGATACACATCATCAAGGTGAACAACCGCATTGGCGAAAGTAGCAAGGTTCAACTTGGCAAGATCACCTACAAAGTGGAGGCCAGCAAGGACACACGCAACGCAACTTTTGCTAAGGCTACCGATTTCAATAAGAGCATCGATGCACTTGGCTTCCAAAAGGCAGTCACCGCAGCCTCGGCCGCTAAACGTTCGGTGGTTGTCAATTCGACCGATCGTGCGATCCAAGGTCTTAACTCTTCACGCGAATTGGTTCGTTGGACCTACAACGCCAAAAAAGATGATAAATCGACCATTATGGAATTTGGTGATAACTTCGTGATCGCCACCCTCACCACCATCACCGACAAGGGGATCGCTCCGCTAGACGCTGTACGCGAGCAAGCAACAACAATGATCCGCCGCGAAAAGAAAGGCGAAATGTTGAGCAAAAAAATGGCGGGTGCCGCTTCGCTCGAAGCCCTTGCTTCGACACTATCCAAAACAGTGATCAACGCACCAGAAGTTAATTTCAACACCTTTATCGCGCCCGAAGTTGGTTATGATCCAGCTTTTGCTGGTGGTATTTGTGGCATCAAAGATTCATTAACCCTCAGCAAACCGATCGTTGGTGTGTCGGGTGTCTATGTTGCCAAGATCACTTCTACCGTTGCCACCCCAGTGGCTCAGGGAGTTGAAGCACAGAAAATCGCTGCCGAAAGAGAGCAAAACGTCTTTGTTTCTGCTTATCAGACCTTGCTCGAAAGAAGCAATATAGTAGACGAGCGCTACAAATTCTACTAGTAGATTTTTAAGACATTGAAGAAAAGGGCGCACATTTTTTAATGATGCGCCCTTTTTCTAATTTATAATTCTTAATTTTGCGCTCAGACTCAAATTGTTTGGAGCGAGAACTAATTCAAACTGCTATATGTATAGAGCAAAATTAACCCCCGAGACCCAAGAGGCGGCTATCAAAGAGATCAAAGATGCCTTTCAATGTGCGTTATCCGATCGCCTTCATTTACGCCGTGTGACTGCCCCGCTGTTTGTGCTTTCAGGTTCGGGGATCAATGACGACCTGAACGGAGAACAGCAAGCCGTCAGTTTTGCTGTCACTTCGCTTGGCGGTGCACGCGCTGAAATCGTTCATTCGTTGGCCAAATGGAAGCGTATGAAGTTGGCCGAATATCACATCGACACCGGTTATGGCCTCTACACCGATATGAACGCCATCCGCGCCGACGAGCTCACCGATGCCTTGCACTCGCTCTATGTAGACCAATGGGATTGGGAGCGCACGATCAGCGAAAAAGAGCGGTCGGTCGATTTTCTGAAAGCCATCGTTCGCGATATTTATCAAGCCATTGTCACGGTGGAGCGCATCGTTTGGCACTCACATTCGCACATCACGCCCGAATTGCCGCCCGAAATCACATTTATCCACGCCCAACAGTTATTGGATCGCTACCCCGATTTGACTCCCAAAGAGCGCGAGAACGCAGTGGCCGAGGAATTTGGGGCAGTTTTCATTATCGGCATTGGAGCCAAGTTAACCTCGGGCGAGCCACACGATTCGCGCGCGGCAGACTACGACGATTATTCGAGCATCGATCCATCCACTGGCCTTGCGGGTTTGAACGGAGATATAATAGTATGGAATCGCGTTTTGGGTTGTGCTTTCGAACTCAGTTCGATGGGTATACGGGTCAACGCTGCGGCTTTGGAGCACCAACTGCGCGAGCGCGGTGAGTGGGATGCCAAACGTTCGCTCACTTATCATCGCGAATTGCTGATGAATCGCTTGCCGCTATCCATCGGTGGCGGGATCGGCCAGAGTCGCCTCTGTATGTACTACCTTCGCGCGGCGCACATTGGCGAAGTTCAGTCTAGTCTGTGGAGCGCGGCCGAGCGCCGCGAATGTGCCGAACAAGGTATTTTCCTCAAATAAAAAAAGATATAATATATTAAAACAGAATATGAGTAATTTGAGATTCAAAATGGTAGAGGCCGCCATTGGGCGTAAGGCGTTGGAGGTCAAAGCTCCCGATGTTCGCCCTTCGGAATATTTCGCCTCAAAGGTTTTCAACGCCGACAAGATGCGTAAATATCTGCCCAAGAAGACATACGACGAATTGATGCAAACCATCAACCAACACGCGAGCCTCTCGCGTGAGATTGCCGATGCCGTAGCGGCTGGGATGAAGCAATGGGCGATGGAGCAAGGCGCAACCCACTACACCCACTGGTTTCAGCCCCTCACGGGCGGCACGGCCGAGAAACATGATGCTTTTATTGAACATGATGGTAGCGGGGGGCTCATCGAAGAGTTCTCGGGTAAGTTGCTTGTCCAGCAAGAGGGCGATGCTTCGAGTTTTCCCAATGGCGGCACGCGTTCCACTTTTGAGGCTCGCGGTTATTCGGCTTGGGATGCCACTTCGCCTGCCTTTATCGTAAGCTCAACACTCTGTATACCAACGATTTTCATATCCTACACGGGCGAAGCCCTAGACTTCAAAGCGCCGCTACTCAAATCGATCGAAGCGGTCGATCGTGCGGCTACGGCGGTGTGCCAGATGTTCGACAAAAAAGTCAACAAAGTGACTACTTTTCTGGGTTGGGAACAAGAATATTTCTTGATCGACGAGGGGCTGTGGGCGGCTCGTGCCGATCTGATGTTGACGGGGCGCACGCTGATAGGACACGACAGCGCAAAGAGCCAACAACTTGAAGATCACTACTTTGGTTCGATCCCCACGCGCGTTGCCTCGTATATGCGCGATTTGGAATATCAATGTTTGGAACTCGGCATTCCCGCCAAAACTCGCCACAACGAAGTGGCTCCGGGTCAGTTTGAGTTGGCTCCAATATACGAAGAGGCTAACCTCGCCAATGATCATAACTTGCTACTGATGAGCTTGATGAAGAAGATCGCACGGAAGCACTCCTTCCGCGTTGCGCTGCACGAAAAGCCTTTTGCGGGGGTCAACGGTTCGGGCAAACACTGCAACTGGTCGCTCGGCACAGACCAAGGGGTGAACCTCTATGCGCCAGGCAAGACGGATCTCGAAAATTTGCAATTCATCACCTTTTTGGTCAACACACTCGTGGCGGTCAACAAACACAACGGGGTGTTGAAAGCCATTATTTCGAGCGCCACCAACGCCTATCGGCTGGGCGGACACGAAGCTCCTCCTGCCATTATCTCGGTTTTTCTGGGGCAACAACTCACCCAAGTGCTCGACCATCTGGCCGATGCCAATGTGGACGACAAAATCAAACTGAGCGACAAGGCGAAATTCCTGACCGGAATCACCCATATTCCCGATATTTTCATCGACAACACGGATCGCAATCGCACATCGCCATTCGCTTTCACGGGCAACCGTTTCGAGTTTCGAGCCGTTGGTTCGACTGCCAATTGCGGCGGAGCGCTCACGGTGATCAACGGTGCGGTGAGTGAACAATTGGTGCGTTTCAAGGCCGAACTTGACACTTTGATGGCCGCTGGTCGTGGATTCGAACAGGCAACGATCGAACTGCTCAAAAAATATATTGGCGAAAGTCGACCCGTCCACTTCGACGGCAACGGTTATTCGGCTCAGTGGCGCAAAGAAGCTGCAAGCCGCGGCCTGGATTGCGAAAGTTCGGTGCCTCTGATTTTCGATCGGATCCTATTGCCATCGACAATCGAAATGTTCGCCAAGACCAACATTATGACGGCTGGTGAACTCCACGCCCGTGCCGAAGTGAATTGGGAAACATACACCAAAAAAGTGCAAATCGAAGCACGTGTTTTGGGTGATTTGACGATGAACCACATTCTGCCCGTCGCCTCGCGCTACCAATCGCAACTGCTGGACAAGGTGTATAAGGTCAAGGAAATTTTCCCTGCCGATCGATTAGAAGAGATCGCGGGACGTGATATTATGCTGATCGAAAAGATTTCGCGCCACATCAACGCCATCCGCACCCACGTAGACACAATGGTCGACGCGCGCAAGGTGGCAAATGTGATACCAACCGAACGCGAAAAAGCGATCGCCTACCACGACACTGTGGTGCCCGAACTGGACAACGTACGCGAACATATCGACAAGTTGGAACTGATCGTGGACAACGAAATGTGGCCCCTACCTAAGTACCGCGAGCTGCTATTTATGCGCTAAAAATCAAAAAGAATGACTGCAATATTTCCAGGGTCTTTCGACCCGTTCACCCGCGGACACGAAGCCATTGTGCGCCGTGCGTTGACAATCTTCGACAATATAATCATCGGCGTGGGGATTAATCCCGGCAAAAAAGGATTCCTCTCGCCCGAAAATCGACTGTGCCTGATCGAAGATGTGTTCGCCAAGGAGAGCCGCGTGAGGGTGAAACTCTACGACTCGTTGACCGTCGATTTTGCTCGCGATATGCAAGCCACACACATTATCCGAGGCCTGCGCAACACGACAGATATGCAGTATGAACAGAATCTGGAAACGCTGGGCAGGCGGCTCGCCCCCAACATCGAGACGGTCTATATTATGACCGAAACGGCCTATGTCGACATCAGTTCGTCCGCCATCCGCGAATTGCACCACTTTGGAGCCAAGGTAGTGGAACTGATGCCGCGTGGAATTAAGCTCGATAATTACCTCTAAACAGAGGCACTAAACTGAGCAGAGCCAAGGCTCCATAGATATAATAAATGAGCCACAACGCCTCGGGAGCCGAGTCAGAGCCGTAGGAGTGCATCCCCGAAAGGTAGTAATTCACCCCGAAGAAAGTCATCAACACCGTGAGTAACGCCACAATCGACAGCAGAGCCGTGAAATATGGCCTTGCCAATCGGCGTATCATATAACTATGTGTGACAAAGGCGTATACAACAACTGTCACCAGCGCCCAAGTCTCCTTGGGATCCCAACCCCAATAACGACCCCAGCTCTCGTTGGCCCACACCGCACCCAGAAAAGTACCAATGGTCATCAACACCAAACCAACGTTGAGCGAGAGCTGATTGATGGTGGTCAACTCTTTGATCTTCTGCCGTTTAGTTTCAGTTTGTTTGGTGGCAAGCACTATCATAGCCGCCACACCCAGCAGGAATCCGATGGCGAAAAAGGCATAGGAAGCGGTGATCACCGCCACGTGAATAATCAACCAATACGAATCGAGCACAGGAGCCAAAGGGGTGATCTGCGGATCCATCCAGTTGAGCGTCGAAACGAAAAGCAACACACCAGCCAGAAAAATGGCTAACGCAAATGTAATTTTCGATTTACGCAGGAATGTAAAACCCGCCACAGCGGCCGCCCACGACACATATACCATTGATTCGTAAGCGTTTGTCCACGGAGCACGCCCCGAAATATACCACCTCAAACCGAGCGCAAACGATTGGAATAGAAACACCGCCCCAGCAAGCGCCACGAGCGACCAAAACACGATACGCAAACTGCGGCTGCCCCCAACGGTGGTGAGGATCAGAATGATCGAAAGCAGTAAACCGAGGGTCATAAACGAAAACCCACTCCACTTAAAGGCATCTAACTTGTTGTATAGCAGCTCGGCTTCGATCTTTGTGGCGTTCACTTGATCGCTTTTTGCTTTCTGGAAAATCTCGATCATATCGAGTATTTCCACCGCCCGATCGCCATTACCCGCGACGAGCTCGGTGGAGAACCACGGAAATATTTTGCTCGCCAGCAACGAATCTTTCGGCCACGAGGCAAAATCACTCAGGTCTTCGCCCGAAGAATACCAGCGCGCCGTACCCTGGCGCGGAAAAAGCGCCAACATACGCCCCGAGAATAGATTATCAAGAATATTGATGCGCTCATCGAGTTTGAGCACCTCTTTGTCGGCCTTGGTTCTCGCGCGCGGGGCGAGACGATAGATCGCCTCAACGCGCCCCGAGAGCAGATACTCGCCCTTTGAGCCGATCAAGTCGGCAAAGGCGATATGCCCACCCGTGGTGTCGCGCACGATTTTCTGTTGCGCCCAATAGGCTGGATTTGTCGTTATGCCGAGCAGCATTTCGCTTGCCGACATCCCATTATAAGTTTTCTCGCGCATCACTTTGCGCACCACATCCTCGGCATAGCTACCCACCGACACCACACGCCCCGAAGGTTCTTGAACCAAAAGCCGTTCAAATTTGGCAACAACTTCATTTTCAGCTCCAAAGGCCGTGCACATCCCCGCCACCACCACACCGAGCGAGGCCGCCAAACGACGAAAACGTGAACCACGAGCCGCGAGCGACAAAATAAGCCCCAAACAGAGCATAATATAACCGGTGTAGGTGATGGCCACCCCCGCCACATCGCGCGAAGCGGTGAGGAAAGTTCCCTTCTCGTCCTTGTCGAACGATGTTTGATAGAAGCGCCACGCACCGTGGTAGAGCACATTATTCATCGATATTTCGTGACTTTCGCCCTCGATTGTCACACGACTCACAAACGAAGACGGCGAACCAGAGTGACCATAGCGCGCGATGGTGAATTTGTCTAGGTGGACAGCAAAGGGCAACTCGGCAACCACCGTTCGCCCCGTCATATCACTCACTTTGGTGGTCTGTTCGCCTTGGCGAATGTGAACCATCCCCTCCACTCCGGTGAGGAAAGTGACCATCGCACCAGCCAAAATCACCACAAAACCGTAGTGCAAAAGAAGCACACCCCAGCGATGCCTTTTGAAAAGCGTCAAACGGTGAGCCATCATCACAAAATTGACGACCATCAGAGCCTGAAAAGCGAAAAACCACCACGATTTATAGATCGCATTCATCGCCACCGGTGTGCCAGCGGCGTGCTCAACGAAGGTTGCCGCGCCAAGCAGCACCGCATAAATGATAAGCAAAACCGCCATCAGGGGCGCACCCGAGATGATACTGGTAAGTTTTCGCATATAAAATAACCCTTATGGGGGCTTCTAAAAATTAGATTTTTCAAGGCGGACAAGGTCGATGATCCGCAGTCCAACGCCGAAAAAGCAATTTTGAGAAGTCACCTTATAATTTTTTAAGTGATGCCGCGTTTTGGGCTCCGTATTGTGTTTTCAGGCGATCCAAACGAGCGTGCATATCTTGCTGCACCTTCACCATTTTTTTATCACCATACAAGTTGTGGATCTCCAACGAATCGGACTTCAAATCGTACAATTCCCACGAATCGATGTCGTGACCATAGAAATGGATAAGTTTATAACGATCCGTGCGCACCCCTTCGTGGCGGCGTACTTTGTGCTCGCCTGGATATTCGTAGTAGTGGTAATAGAGTCCATCGGGATGGATGGTTTTCACCTTCTCGCCGCGCAGGATGGGCAGAAACGACGCGCCTTGAATATCACTCGGCACATCAACCCCAGCCAACGAAAGTAGCGTGGGCGCGTAGTCGATATTCTGTACCAATTGAGGCAGCACCTTGCCCCTGAGAGCCGATTTGTCGTTATCGGGCATGCGCACCACCAACGGCGTGCGCATCGACTCTTCGTACATAAATCGTTTGTCGAACCAACCGTGCTCGCCCAAATAGAACCCTTGATCGGAAGTGTAAATGACGATCGTATTTTCGAGCAAACCACTTTCTTTCAGGTAGTTGAGCAGACGAACAATATTATCGTCCACCGAAGCCACACATTTGAGATAGTCGCGCATATAGCGTTGATATTTCCACTCGATGAGCTCTTTGCCTGTCAATTTACGAGCCATAAAATCTTTTGTGATCGGCACATAGAGTTTATCCCACGTGGCGCGTTGAGCGGGTGTCAAGCGGTTCAGTTCGCCCAGATAGCCCTTTTTGATCGGGGTGTTCAACGAATCGTCGAGCACTTTGTTGTCGTAGGTCAAGTCCATCGAATAGGCGATATTCATCTCTTGATCCGCCGCCGCAGGGCGACCTTCATACTTGTCGTAGAAGGTGGCGGGGAGGGGGAAAGTGGTATCCTCATACATATTCATATGGGTCGAATCGCTCATCCAAGTGCGGTGGACGGCTTTGTAGTGGAGCAACAGACAGAAAGGCTTATCGGATTTGCGTTGCGAATCGAGCCACTCGATTCCTTGATCGGTGGTGATGTCGGTGGCGTAGCCTGCATAGCGTTTTTTGCCTGTGGCATCATACATATCGGGGTTGTAGTACGACCCTTGACCTGGGAAAATATTCCAATAGTCAAATCCCGTAGGGTTGCTGCCCAAGTGCCACTTGCCGATCACGGCGGTAGTGTAGCCTGCCTTTTGGAGCAACTTAGGGAATGTTTGTTGCGAGCCATCGAATTGGCGACCTTGATTGTCGAGAAAACCGTTCACGTGGCTATGTTTACCCGTCACCATACAAGCGCGCGAAGGACCAGAGATCGAATTGGCAACAAAACTATTCTCGAATCGCACGCCTTCATTGGCAATACGATCGATGCCAAGGGTGCGATTGTATCGCCCATCGTAGCACGAAGTGGCCTGCTGGGCGTGATCGTCGGTCATAATATAGAGGATATTGGGACGTTTGGCTGTGTTCTGAGCCAAAGCCGCTGCCGAACTAAGCGCCAACAGGGGGACGAGAATAATTGTTTTCATTATTTATAGAATTTATAAGAAGAATCAAAAAACTATTGCGACGTTTCGAAAAACGACGATAACGTACAAATGTACGAAAAAATATTATTGATCACCAACAAAAAAAGACAAACTATGAGGTGAGATGCTGTTTGAACTTTATTCACAAGTTTGGCACGCACTTTGCATCAAAACCGAGAACGGAATTTTCCAAACATCAAAAACCCTAATGCCATGAAAAAGTTAATTATCTCGCTTGCCCTTACCGCATTTGTAACCGCCGCAATGGCTCAAACCCCAAGAGATGCTCGCCAGGAAGCTCGCCAAGAGCGTATCGAACAAATCACCCAGCAGATGCAGGCCGCGCTCGCAACTCAGAATTTTATGTTTATCCCTTCGCAAATGAACCTGGCTTTCCGAGGTCCGATTCAGCTCAACACACTTTCTTACTCACCATTTTTGGATGTATTGCCCACCTATCTATCAGTGAATTTGCCATATTCGTTGCAAAACACACCTCCAACTTCTCGCGTTTTTGACCTCTATATGCCTAGCGTGCCGTATACTTACAGCGTCAAGCAAGGCACGGGCAGCAACACTTACTATGTGTCGATCCGATTGACCAGCGTGAGCAACAGTAACGTGATGTTTATGCCGCTCGAAACCAAGAGTATGAATATGTCAATCCATATGAATATAGACGTGGTAAGCGGATATACAATTATGACGATCATCCCCGATTTCGCCGCCCCAATCACTTACAACGGAACGGCAACGGCCAACTAATGACGGAGAATCAACCCTGAACAATAAGTCCTCGATCGAAATTATCGATCGAGGACTTATTGTTCAAAAACGGATCCGAAATAGAACGCCGAAAAAGCAATTTTGACACTTGAAAGGTGGCTTCTAAAAATTAGATTTTTC
>JAVXIH010000009.1:0-29135 GCA_036648455.1 Mucinivorans sp. | reverse complement strand
AGGTGGCTTCTAAAAATTAGATTTTTCAAGGCGTACAAGGGCGATAAACCGCAGCGTACATCAAGTACGTGAGGATTTATCGATCCGCAGTAGAACGATGAAAAAGCAATTTTTAGGAGTCACCCTTTCCTAAATTTTGGGTGTGGTGATGGCCAAACTCGATATTTCGCTCACGCAATCAACCCAACCGTTCATCACAATGGCAGGTGAGTGTGTGGCGAGCAGAATTTGCAAATTCGGATTCAATTTCAAAATATCTTCCAACAATACTTTTTGCCAGTCGATTTGTAGCGAAATTTCGGGTTCATCCAATATCAACACACTAGCCCGTGGCGCGGTAAGAATATTATACAGCAAACGAAAAATATGACGCTCGCCCGATGAAAGGGCGCGAAAAGGAATCTCGATCAGACCGAGCACAAAGCTAGAACCACCAACCCCGCTGCCGCGCAAGGCGTGCTTGCCACTGCGATGAAACAGACGATCGAGCGTGTTGTAAAACACGATTTTCTGATCGGCATCTACCCCATCGAACAAAAAATCGCCATCCGACAACTCTTTTTCGTCAAAATTAGTCAACACCTCAATTTCGGGACCTTCGGTAGTTTGAATTTGAAGGTCATTCATCAACATCGAGCACAATTCATCCATCTGCCCCGTACGCAATTTATGAGCAACGGCGCGCAACAACGTACTTTTGCCTGTACCATTGCCACCAGCCAAGATATTGACACCTTGGGTCAAGTGCCAAGTCAAATCAAGCGAGCCAAGCAACCCGCGAACGTCGATTTCTACAATTTTTGAATACATATCTCAACGATTTTTGTCAGTTTCATAGCCGCACTCTCCGCCGCCTCCACCACATCTTTATGTGAATTAACTTGCACCTTGGCACCCGAATCGATTGGAATGCCTACATTTGTGATCATCGAAAAACCTAGCACATCAACGCCTTGGTGCCGTGCCACAATCACCTCTGGCGTGGTGCTCATCCCGCACGCATCGGCTCCGATAGATCTAAAATATCGATATTCGGCAGGCGTTTCATAACTCGGACCGCTCGATGCCAAATAGACTCCCCGCCCAAGTTCAACCTTATTTTCGCCAGCCACGGATAGCGCTAGTTCCCGAAGTCTCAACGAATAAGCCTCGCTCATATCGGGAAAACGAACCCCCAACCGTTCGTCATTAGATCCGATCAACGCATTGGGCAGCAAATTGATCTGATCCTCGATCAACATCACATCGCCCACCTTGAAGGCGGGATTCACGCCGCCTGCCGCGTTAGTGACCACCAACGCTCGCGCCCCCATCATTAACATTATCCGCACCCCAAGGGTCACCTCCTCCATCGAATATCCTTCGTAATAATGCACCCTGCCTTGCATAACCACCACACGCTTGCCGCCCAGCATTCCCGACACAAACTGCCCACGATGACCCACCACGGTGGATTGAGGGAAACCATCAATCTCGCTGTATGGCAAACACTTACACTGAGTGATGTGGTCGGCCAACACACCAAGACCCGAACCCAAAACAATGGCAACTTCGGGGCGCAAGTCATCCGTAAAGCCGAGTTTACTCTGGATGAGTGATGTTATATTTTTGATTTTCTCGTACATATTGGTCAATTATACGGCTAAAACAAACATCATTATCGTTGAAAACAACATTGATACTTATATAATACAGCCTGCTCTTAACATTGTTACTGATTTTGCGACTACTCATCAATTTGACCGCATCTTTTTCGGTGACCAACACCGCCGTGTCGGCTGGGCAAGTTGACAACAGATTGTCTAGATGATAAATATCCCTCATTTTGAAGATATAATGATCAGGGAAAATCAATTTATGCAGCAATGTGAAATTCTTCTCCACGTGGGTCAAGAATCCCGTAGGGTTAGCTATGCCAGTCATCGCCACCACTCCTTGCCCACGCCTAAGTGCTGGTTGCATCGCCAAATCAGGGAAAAGAGCCCGCGGAGCAGCAGATTCGAAATGGGTAAAAAACACAGCTTGGTAAGGTAACGGATCAAGGTTTTTGTGCACCATACGGCAATCCAACGGACTGATACGATCGGAACATTTGGTGACAATAAAAATATTGGCTCTCGACAAACTATTTTTATTGTCACGCAGACGACCCAGCGGCAACATATGATCCTCCCACACAGGACAATTATAATCCATCAACACAATATTGACCCACCCCTCGACTCTGCGATGCTGGAAAGCATCATCCAAAATGATAAGATCAACCTCGGGGTGCAACTCCCGTAACTTTCTGATACCAACAGCGCGCTTCTCGCATACGGCAACGGGAACCGATGGGAATTTGAGCTTTATTTGCTTCGGTTCATCGCCAATGGACTTAAAGGACGATGTCTCGGTGGCAAGCACAAAGCCCTTGGTCTTACGCATATATCCGCGCGAAAGCACTGCCACGTTATGTTGTTCGCTCAACAGTTCGATCAAAAATTCGGTGAACGGAGTTTTACCAGTTCCACCAACGGTGATATTACCAACCACAATGATCGGAATGTCGAACTCCTCACTCTTATAAACTCCGATATTGAACAGAGTATGGCGCAAGGACACGCCCGCAGCGTAGAACCACGAAAGAGGAGCCATTAATATGTCGTGCATTACGCCCATTATCGATGTGAATTTAAGATGTGACTTATAAAAATTGCTTTTTCGACGTTGGACTGTGGGTTTTCGACCTTGTCCGCCTTGAAAAATCTAATTTTTAGAAGCCCCCTACAAATTAAAAATTATTTTATTTTCCATCGCCGCTTTAACCCCTTGCTCTTTGAACAAATTTTGAATCTCAACAGCCGCATCACTCACCTTGCTATCCAGGCCAAACGCCCAACCGATCGAGGCTCGCGATAAATCTTGGAGAATATGCGAGAAACTATTACCCGACTCGCCAGTCATACGACTAATACGATATGAAGTAATGCCTGCCTTTTCGGCAGCCAAAATGATAGCATCATTCATACCACCAATCTTATCGACCAAGCCATTTTCCAACGCCTGCAAACCACTCCACACACGCCCGCCACCAAGCGAATCAACCTTTTGCGGATTCATTCGACGACCCGAAGCTACGTGCTCAATAAATTGATTGTAGGTGGTATCCACGCCATTTTGGATCACCAAACGTTCGGCACGCGTCAAGGGACGACAGATAGAACCCAGATCGGCCGATGGATTGGTACGCACAACATCGAAAGTAACGCCTAACTTTTCGCGCGCACCTTTTTCGACATTGAACATCAAGCCAAACACACCGATACTACCGGTCAGCGTTGTCGGTGCGGCAACAATAGCATCGGCCGGAGTGCTGATCCAATACCCGCCCGAAGCAGCATATTCGCCCATCGACACAACGACTGGCTTCTCCTTTTTAGTGAGTTCCACCTCGCGACGCACAACTTCGGATGCCAAAGCGCTGCCTCCTGGCGAATTGACGCGCAACACCATCGCCTTGATATCTTTATCCTTGCGCACCTTGGCAATCAAAGCAGCCAGATCATTGCCAACAATTTGAGTGGCAGGATCACCCATATCCACTATATCGCCCGAGGCATAAACCACCGCCACCTTGTTAGGGCTCGACAAATCACCATTGATCGACTTGCCAGAACGAGCATAGTCATTCAGTGTCAAGAGTCGAAGCTCACTCTCGCCTGTCAACCGTTCGAGATTGGTTTGCAATTGATCGCGATAAAAAATACTATCCACCAAACCTGCTTTCATAGCGTCCGATGCCGATGTGATTCGCAGATCCGAAGCCAAAAGTTGTAATGTGTCGGCCGACAAAGATCGAGAAAGCGCAATTTGGTCAACCACGTGGTTCCAAGTCGATGACACGATGCCTTGCATTTGAAGGCGATTCTCGTCGCTCATCTTGTCGAGTATAAATGGCTCGACTGCACCTTTGAATTTCCCGTGACGAATAATTTCGGGTTCAACACCCAATTTATCGAGCGTACCCTTGAAGAAAACCGAAGTCGCACTCATCCCGCTCCAATCAACCGCGCCCGCTGGATTCAAATAAACTTTGTCCGCCACCGAACAAAGATAGAGCGCCTCCTGAGAATAAGTGTCGCCATAGGCAACAATAAATTTATCAACAGAGTTTTTGCGGAAACGCCCCAACGCCTCGCGCACTTCGTAAAGCGTAGGCAAACTAGCCTCGACCGTTGGACTGACTTTGATGTATATGCCAGCAATCAACGGATCCTCGGCCGCGGCATCGATCATCGACACGGCCTCGAAAGTTGTTATGTTTTTTTTGAGTGAAAAACTATCAAAATCGAAATTGTCGGCGAATTTAACCGACGAAGTTTCAACGATTGGTTTCGAAAGATCGATCATCATAATCGAATTCTTTTCGATGGTCACAGGTTCCGAAGCAAGAAACGAAATCGATGATACAAAGCCAGCAATGATGAAAATAGTGAAGAAAAAGCTCAGAATAGAGCCCACTACAATGGCGAGCAAACAAGCTAAAAAAGTTTTACCAAATCCCATAATAATTTCATTTTAGGTATACATATATTGGGTAAAGTTACAAAAAATTCATAACTTGCAGTCTATTTATATATAAAAATGTTAAATAAAGTTACCTTGATCGGAAATGTAGGCCGTGAGCCCGAAGTGCGAGTACTCGAAACTGGATCTAAAATGGCGCGCTTCACGATGGCTACAAATGAAAAATATTATACTACAAATGGCAAGGCAGCCGTGCATACCGAGTGGCATAATATTGTAACGTGGCGCTCGGTGGCAACTTACGTCGAAAAAAACGTCACTGTGGGCGACGAAATCTATGTCGAGGGGGCAATTCGTTCACGCGAGGCGATCGATCCTCGCACCAAAACGTCGGCCATGGTCTATGAAATCATTGCAAGCACCGTCCGTTTGACATCTCAAAAAATTACAGATCAAACAAGTACGACTCTTGGCGAAGATCGCCAAACGGATCAATTCCAGATCGATGATCCTAACGAATTGCCTTTTTAGTGATTTTTTTGTAATACTTTGCCAAATAATTAGTAGTTTTGCGGTGATTTTATTAAAAGTGTTTTTAAGATTTAGACAAAGATTATGACTATCAAAGATTTTCAGGTGCTTGTGGCCACAGAAGAACACACATCATTTGCCGAGGAAATATGCACCGAAATGGCTGAAAGCGCCAAGGCTCGCGGGACAGGTATCGCCAAACGTTCGCCCGAATATGTACGTAGCAAAATGATTGAAGGAAAGGCAGTTGTCGCTTTCCATAACGATGGTCGATGGGCTGGTTTTAGCTATATTGAGAGTTGGGGACACGACGATTTTGTCGCCAATTCGGGGTTGATTATTTCGCCTCAATTCCGCGGCTTGGGTCTCGCTCGCGCCATCAAAGAGAAGACTTTTCATCTCTCGCTCGACAAATTTCCAGGAGCTAAACTATTCGGTCTCACCACGGGGTTGGCTGTGATGAAGATCAATTCAAGTTTGGGATATCGACCTGTAACTTTTTCGGAACTGACCGACGATGAGGCTTTCTGGAAGGGTTGCCAAAGTTGTATCAATTTCCCAATTCTACAATCCAAAAATCATAAAAATTGCCTCTGCACGGCTATGATTTTCGATCCGGCACGTGACTTGAACCCTAACACAAGTACAAGTACAAAAGCACCAAATATGTGGACCGCTATTTTTCAAAAATTTGCAACTAAGAAATATAATAAATAATGAGTGACAAAAAGAAAGTCGTACTAGCATTCTCGGGAGGACTCGACACCTCATATTGTGCAATCTATTTGGCTAAAGAGCGCGGATTGGAAGTCCACGCAGCACTAGCCGACACGGGCGGTTTCTCGGACGAAGAACTAGCCAAAATCGAAAAACGCGCTTTGGCATTGGGTGTGAAAAGCTATGTCCGACTCGATGTGTCGCACAAATACTACGACGAATCGATCAAATATATGATTTTCGGCAATGTGCTCAAAAACTCGACCTACCCTATCTCGGTGAGTTCCGAACGTATTTCGCAAGCCACAGCCATCGCCGAATATGCCGTGAAAATGAAGGCCGATTTCCTATGCCACGGTTCAACGGGCGCTGGGAACGACCAAGTGCGATTCGATATGATTTTCAATATCTTAGCGCCAGAAATCGAAATTATCGCCCTGATTCGCGAACAAAGACTTTCGCGCCAACAAGAGATCGACTATCTGCGTTCGCACGGTGTGGATTTTGACTTCAAAAAAGCAGAATATTCTATCAATCAAGGACTTTGGGGTACTTCTATCGGGGGTAAAGAGACACTCACTTCGCGCTACACGCTGCCCGAAGAGGCCTATCCATCGCAACTGATCGAAACCGAAGCGCAAGAGATCAAACTGGTCTTCGAAAAAGGCGAATTGGTGGGTATCAATGACACAATATATGCCGATCGTATCGAAGCGATCCAAGCCTTGCAACACAAGGCAGCCCCTTATGCCATAGGGCGCGATATGCACGTTGGCGACACCATAATCGGTATCAAAGGGCGCGTGGGATTCGAAGCCGCCGCACCAATGATTATCATCAAGGCACACCATATGTTGGAAAAACACACCCTCACCAAATGGCAGCTTTTTTGGAAGGATCAAATTTCGGCTTTCTATGGCAATTATCTGCACGAAGGTCAATATTACGACCCCGTGATGCGCGATATGGAGGCAATGCTCGACAAATCGCAACGCACGGTGACTGGTTCTGTTTTCGTGCGCCTGCTACCCTATCGTTTCGTGGTGGTTGGCATCGAGAGCGATCACGATTTGATGAGCTCTAAATTCGGGGCTTATGGCGAAATGATGTCCGACTGGACAAGCGATGACGTTCGCGGTTTTGGTAAAATTTTCGGCAATCAAACTGCTATTTATCGAAAAATAAATGGCGATGATTAAAGTTGGAATCGTAGGCGGAGCTGGGTATACGGGTGGCGAAGCGATCCGTATCCTGATCCACCATCCGCTTGCTCAATTGGTGTGGGTCAACAGCACATCGAGCGCTGGTAAACCGTTTTATGCGGTTCACTCGGATCTTTTTGGCGACACAGATATGTGTTTCACTGCCGATTTCGATTGGGCGGCCATCGATGTGGCTTTTTTGTGCGTTGCCCACGGTGATGCACGTAAATTTATGAACGCCAACACTATACCTTCGCACGTAAGGATTATCGACCTCAGTCAAGATTACAGAATTGAACCATCCACCGATGGATTCGTGTATGGACTGACGGAGATGAATCGCGAAAAGATCAAGGGAGCCGCGCGCGTTGCTAACCCTGGCTGCTTTGCCACGGCGATGCAATTGGCGCTCTTGCCTTTGGCCGACAAAGGTCTGATCACCAACGAAGTGAATATTTCCGCCGTCACTGGGTCCACTGGGGCTGGGCAATCGCTCAGCACAACCTCCCATTTTTCGTGGCGTGCCAACAACTTATCTGTATACAAAGCCTTTGAGCATCAACACCTTAGAGAAGTCCACCAAATGATCACGCACACAGCGGCCGATCAAACAGTGAATTTCATCCCCTATCGCGGTGATTTTACGCGTGGCATTTTGGCGACCGTATACACCAAATTCGCTGGCACAATCCAAGAAGCATACCATATATATAGTACCTTCTACGCCACCCACCCTTTTACCCACGTGAGCGACACCAATATCGCATTGAAACAAGTGGTTAACACAAATAAATGTTTGATCTATCTCGAAAAACACGGCGATAATTTAATGATTATCAGTGAAATAGATAATCTTTTGAAGGGAGCCAGCGGTCAAGCGGTCGAGAATATGAATCTTATGTTTTCTATCGATCAGACGGCTGGTTTGCAGCTCAAATCGCAAGGATTTTAATGGATCGCTGCCGCCAGATCTTAGATTACATTACACCGTATTACACCCCGAGCGACTACGCAGCCCTCGGAGCACAATATGCGGAATGGGTGCGCACTCGCCCCTTGGATGGGTTGCGGATTTTGGATGCTACCCCACTTTTTCGTAATACTCTGCTTAAATATCGCAATCTGCTGGCGGCAGGGGCCGATCTAACCATCGGCCTTTCGCCATTTATTTCGCATAATGACCAGGTGCTACGTTTTGTGAGCCAAGAATTAGGCCTTTCTACGCGTTCCACCGATGAAAGTCGCCAAGCTGACAATAACTATTATGATTTGATTCTCGATTGCGCAGGCGCTTTCGCCAATTGTGAGGCAAAAATCGGCTACGTGGAACTAACTCGTTCGGGCACAGAATATTACAAAGATTGCACCAAGCCCGTTTACCTTGCCGATTCATCGCGTATCAAAGAAATTGAGACGGAGTACGGCACGGGAGAAAGTTTTTTCAGAGCAATGAACCAGCTTGGTTATCACGATTTTAAGGATAAAAATCTTGTTATTTTCGGTGCAGGGAAAGTCGGACGCGGTATCAGGCGTGAAGCCACCCGCCAAGGGTGCTGTCTCACCGTTGTCAGCGACCGAGAGACAGCGCCAAAAGACTGTACAACAATCGACTACACAGACCATCGAGCCGCAACCGAAGCCGTTTGCCAAGCGTGGGCGGTGGTGATGGCAACGGGCGTTCGTGGCGCGTTGAGCCAAACCGTAGACCCGAGGGTAGTGGCTCAGAGCCAAGCACTCCTTATTAATATGGGGGCCGAGGATGAATTTGGCGAAAAATTCGCGCCGGATCGACTTGTCGAGCGCGGCAGAACACTGAACTTCATCCTCGATGAACCAACTCACCTTCGATATATTGATCCCACGATGACTTTGCACAATTACGGAGCGCTATTTGTGAAAGAGCACAGACACTTATCTGGTATAATTACCCCAGATAAAATGGTGGAAAAATTAATATTAAATAATTCGAAAATAAATTTATAAAAAAAATGAAAATAAATTTTTTATCTCAAAAATAGTTCATACATTTGCAGCCGTAAAAACAAACAAACTTTCAAAAAAATGAAAAAAATTTTACTTTCACTTCTTGCACTTGTTGCAATGACAGTCGTAGCTTGTGGTCCTAACAAAGCCGTTGAAGCTCAAAAAACCCTTCTTACCGAATCAATTGCAAAAGTTGATTCTATCCAATCTTTGGACGAACTAGTAGCTTTCCAAATGAACTTCGCTGCTCAAGATTCTATCAACGCTGTTGCATTGGCAGACCTAGACGCAGCATCAGAAGATGCTACAGTTCTTGCAGACCTTAACGCTCAATGGGTTGCTAAAATGCAAGCTAAATCAGACGAATTGGTAGCTCTTAAAGCTGCTGCTGACACCGCTGATTCAATCGCAGCTCGCGAAGCAAGAGCCGCTTTGGTTGTTAAAAAATAATTTCGCATAAACGAAATTCAGAGAAGGGGTTGTCGAAACTTATGGTTTCGGCAATCTTTTTTTTGTAACCCTAAGTGGGTTGTGGAGATCGAGCAAGGATACTATCGTGTCCTTGCTTTTTTATCGACTTGTATCCTAAAATCTCTAATAAATTTACTATATTTGCACTATGATTGACAACAATTGTAAAATAGCAGTTATAGGGCACGGCTCGTGGGCTACGGCTCTGGTCAAAATACTGATCGACAGCCATCGATCGGTACGTTGGTGGGTGCGTAATGGCGAGGTACGCGAACATATTGCCATCCACGGTAATAACCCTAAATATTTGTCGCAGGTTCATTTCTCGCTCGACAATATAACGTTGGACAGTGACATTAATGGTGCGGTTTCGGCGGCAGACATTGTGATACTGGCTGCCCCGTCGGCATTTATTCAGAGTGTGATGGCGGATTTGACGGTGCCACTCACTGGCAAATTTGTGATTTCGGCCATCAAGGGGATCATTCCCGAACAATGGCTGACGGTGGCTGAGTATGTGAACCAGACTTTCGGCTTGTCCTTCGACAATATTGGTGTCATCACGGGTCCGTGTCACGCCGAGGAGGTCGCTTTGGAGCGCTTGTCCTACTTGACTATGGTGGGCAAAGATCCAGTGCAAACCGCCGTGATGGGGCGCGCTTTTGCCGCACCATACATTCGGGTCACCACTTCGAACGATATTTACGGTATCGAATGGGCGGCGGTGCTCAAAAATATTTACGCCATTGCGGGCGGTATTTGCCATTCGATAGGCTATGGCGATAATTTTCTGGCCGTGTTGGTCAGCAACGCAGGGATCGAAATCGAGCGCTTTCTGAGCGCCACTTACCCCTTCGAGCGCGACATAATGGCATCGGCCTATGTGGGCGATCTGTTGGTGACGTGCTATTCTCAGTTTTCGCGCAACCGCACTTTTGGGCAAATGATTGGCAAGGGCTACTCGGTTCATTCCGCCCAAATGGAGATGAATATGGTGGCCGAGGGCTATTACGCCACCGCGTGCCTGAGAGAAGTCAAAGAGCGCGGTAACTATCACATTGATATGCCGATAGCCGACGCTATGTATGATATTCTATACAAAAAAAAGCCAGTAAAGACTACAATTAATTCGATATTAGATAAATTAATATAACAAATGAAACTGAATTTAGAAAAATCGGGAGTTGAAATTAGTAAAGATCTGCAAGCCGAAGCTATTAAATGCAACGCTGCTTTACACCAAGCCACGGGTCTTGGCAGTGACTTTTTGGGCTGGGTCGATCTTCCTAGCGCCACCACGAGCGACCTACTGACGGACATCGAGCACACGGCTCAGCACTTGGCTTCCAACGCCGAAGTGGTGGTGGTGATCGGCATTGGCGGGTCATATCTGGGTGCAAAATCAGTGCTCGATGCGTTGAGCAACAATTTCGATTGGCTGCACAAACAACGTTCGGCACCAATTGTGCTCTTTGCGGGTCAAAACATTTCGGAAGACTATATGTATGAATTGATGGAAACCTTGAAGGACTACTCCATCGCCACGATCGTGATCAGTAAATCAGGTACCACCACCGAACCGGCCATCGCCTTCCGTATCATCAAAGAAGAGATCGAAAGTCGTTACACCAAGGGCGGTGCGGGCGAGCGTATCGTTGCCATCACCGATCGTTCACGCGGGGCACTTCGCGAATTGGCAAGCCAAGAGGGCTACAAAACTTTCGTGATCGACGACAATATTGGCGGGCGTTATTCGGTGCTTTCGCCAGTTGGCTTGTTGCCGCTGGCCGTTGCTGGGGTTGACGTTCACGCACTGATTGCTGGCGCTCGCGATATGCAGCAAGCAACAGCCATCGGGGTACCTTATGCAAAAAACCTTGCCGCACAATATGCTGCCACGCGTAACGTTTTATACAAAAAAGGGAAGAAGATCGAAATTTTGGCTTCATACGAGCCTAAACTTTCGAACATTGGCGAGTGGTTCAAACAACTTTATGGCGAAAGCGAAGGCAAAAATGGTAAGGGGATTTTCCCTGCTGCCGTTAGTTTGACTAGCGATCTGCACTCGATGGGTCAATATATTCAAGATGGCGAACGGATAATGTTCGAAACGGTGATCGAGGTGGAGGAACCTAATGAATATATGGAAATCAAACTCGACGGTGCTAATTTGGACGGGCTTAACTTCTTGGCTGGCAAGCGTATTTCGGAAGTAAACCGTATGGCGCAATTGGGTACAATGTTGGCTCACGTAGACGGCGGAGTGCCAAATATTGGCATTGCGATCGAGAAAATTGATGCCTATTCGATTGGCGAATTGCTCTATTTCTTCGAGAAAGCTTGTGGTATTAGCGGTTATCTGTTGGGTGTCAATCCATTCGATCAACCGGGAGTGGAGGCCTACAAGAAAAATATGTTCGCTTTGCTAGGCAAACCAGGCTACGAAGCCCAAGGGGAAGCGTTGCGGAAAAAGTTGTAAAAGTGCTGTCGATTTAGATGCTGTTTTAATTTGTGTTCAAAATTTAATTACTGCTATTTTTGAGGATAAAAAGAGTGGCAATAAAATGCTGGAAAGAAATTAAAACAGATGCTTATTATAATTCAATAAAATCAAAACAATGTTAGGATTTGGAGGCGTAAAACGCAAGGCTCGTGAATTTCACTACACACCCGTCTTTTGGGACAAAGAGAAAGAGGAGCGTGAGGAGCGTCGACGTGCGATTTTGGGCGACGATTATCAGAGCGGGGAGTACAAACCCGGTTCGATGATTCGCGAAAACCGTATGCGTCGAATGCGTAGCTCGGCTCGTGTGCAACGTTCGTCGCGTTCGACACTCATTCGTGTTGCGATTTTTGTGGCCTTGGTCTTCTTCGCGCTCTATTATATGACCGACGTGTTCTCTAAATTTATGTAATAGAGGCATTTAGAACGTATGATCGAAGTTTTACCACCAAATATAGCAAACCAAATTGCAGCTGGAGAAGTTATCCAACGTCCCGCATCGATTGTCAAGGAATTGATGGAAAATGCTGTCGATGCTGGTGCGGGGCGCGTTATAGTTCGGGTGGTAGACGGCGGACGGACGCTCATCGGGGTGATCGACGACGGGATGGGTATGGAGCACGATGATGCCCAACGAGCATTTCTACGCCACGCGACATCCAAAATCCGACAGGCAGAAGATCTGTTCGACCTACACACGTTCGGTTTTCGTGGCGAGGCTCTGGCTTCGATTGCCTCGGTGGCGCAAGTCGAGATGAGAACTCGGCGTGCGGCTGACCAGATCGGCACGCTGATCGAAATTTCGTCGGGCACAATCACAAAAAACGAAACAATCGACACTCCAAAAGGAACATCGATCACTGTGCGTAATCTGTTTTTCAATATCCCCGCACGGCGTAAATTTCTCAAAAGCGACCGAGCCGAGGCTCTGGCCGTACATACCGAATTTGTCCGCGTGGCGATGGTCAATCCTGACATCGCTTTTGAATTGCATAACAGCCTAACGGACAAACCTTTGCTGATGGCCTCTGGCGGATTACACCAACGGATTATCGATTTAACGAAGGCGAGTTTGAAGAAAAAACTTCTGTCCGTCGATCTGAATACCGATTTGATTCGTCTGTCAGGCTACGTTGGCACCCCCGACACGGCCACCATCAAGAGCGGATCGGCTCAATTTTTGTTTGTCAACGGGCGCTTTGTGCGTAGCCAATTTCTGGCTCGCGCTCTGGTGCAAGCCTATGATCGATTGATCAGTAGCGGTAGTTATCCTTCCTATTTCTTGTTTCTCGAACTTTCGCCCGCCTCGATTGATGTCAATATTAGCCCCACCAAAACCGAGGTGAAATTTGACGACGAGCAAGCAATTTTCCACACCATATATGCCGCTGTCAAAGGCTGCTTGGGGCGTTCTAATGTGCTAGAAGCCATTGATTTCGAAGGCGGAGCTTCGCCGATCGACATTCCCACTTACGCCCCGCTATCGTCCGACAAGCGCACCTATTCGATGCCGCTCACACACAGCAATCGAGCATACAATCCTTTTTTGTCATACGATACTTCCGCTTTTCAGGGCGATGTAATTGATGTCGAAAAGGTTCCTTTTATGGAAATTTTGCCCGATGATATGAACGGCAATATCCAAAACACGGTTCCAAAAGTCGTCACAAACCTCTGGAAAAGTTTTCAGCTAGATGACAAATATCTAGTAGTTGGTTCGGGTGATGGGATTTCGATCATTAATATTGCCCGCGCACGATGCCGTATTGAATATGAGCGCATTGTGAAGAGTTCAGGATCGCTTGTGGCGCAATATCTGATCACCCCCGAGAAACTAGATCTCGACATCGAGCAACGCACGACGATAATCGAGAATCAACAAGCGCTCGAAGATATGGGTTTTGTGGTGGTGGTGGACGACAAGAGTGTCGAAGTGCACGCACTGCCTTCGGGATTCAAAATTTCCGATTTCACAGATTTGCTACCCTCGCTCGCCGATCGCCGATCGACTTCGGTGATCGAATGTCTAGCCGAGCGACGATCGCGCGGGATGCTGAACGAAAAATGCGGCCAACTGTCTGATGTATCGGCGTTTGTGGTTCAGTTGATGGCTTGCACAGAGCCATCATACACCCCTTCGGGGCTTAAAATTATCGAAATTGTGGAGCGTGATGAAATTGAAAAGCGAATGAAATGAAAAAGATATTTTGTAGTCTTATGATTGCCTTGGTGGTGGCTTGTTCGTCGATTAAGGATATTCCCGACGATGAAATGGTTGATATAATCACCCAAGCGCTGCTGACAACGAGCTTTGCTTCGCCTGACTTTGGGGTGCCAAGTGCTGGTAGTTCGAACGATACAATCGATTTTTACACTCCGATTTTGGAGCGTTATGGATACACGCTGGATGATTTTCGCTCGACGATCTACGATATGTCGACACGAAAAAGCAACCCGCTGAACAATATTTTTGGGCAAGTGACCCTAGGCATCGATTCGATGGCCGCGGTGGCCGAATATCGATATAATGTGTCGTTACGCTATGACACACTGGCACTTAATTTTTATGCTGACACTGTCTATCTCAAAGACACGACAATCAGAGGCTCGCTCAGCAAGTTCAAAATCAAGCTGCTCGACATCCGCCAAGGAACATATACATTGTCGTTCGATTACAAGAATAATAACGACTATCGAGCTGGGACTAAGGCTGTTGGATACCGAACCGGCGATCGACAAGCAGGGACCACGATCGCGCCGCTCGTCAGAACGTGGATCGATCGCGCAAAGGACACCACTCGTTTTGTAAATCGTGCAGATATAAAAGCTGCTCACGACACACTGCTCTACGTTTTTGAAGAACCACAGCTAGACAAAAGCTTGCGGGGTAAGGTCAAAGACAGCTCTTTTATCAGCAACGTTAAGATCGTTTACACGCCAGAACTCGAGAAAGCCCGTGAGGACTATTTCAGACGTAATTTCAAGAAAATTCAAATATATAAAATAATACAGAATGAAAAAGATAGCTTGTCAGTACGTGCTCGACAAAGATGGACTCCTAAAGCAGTGGGGTCTGGTGAGCTTCGACAACAGAGGGATCGTTCTCGGAGTAGAATTTCTAGATCCTTCGGCCTTTGATTCAATACCCTCGCTCGAATATTATGATGGGATTTTGATTCCAGGGATGACTAATGCCCATTGTCACCTCGAATTATCATACCTCAAAGGACAAATCGAAGAAGGTTCGATGCTCGATGGCTTTGTGCGTTCGATCACACAAATACGAGGACAATGGACTGAGCAACAACAGATTGATGCCGCCAAACTCAACGATCGCTTTATGTGGCACGAAGGCGTGCAAGCTGTGGGCGATATATCGAATGGCACAACAAGTTTCCCCGCCAAAATTGCCAGTGGAATCAAATATTACACCTTTGCCGAATATTTCAATATGCCTACCGATGATGAAGCGGAAGCATATTTTGCCGAAAAGACCACCAATGTTGCCCTCGCACGCAAGGCTGGACTTTCTATTTCACCATCGCCACATTCGACCTATATGGTTGGTGACAAGCTTTTTAAGATGTCATCAGGATCTGAACGGGTGTCAATTCACTTTATGGAAACATCGACCGAATTGGGTCTATTTGATGGCACAGGCGGTATGTATCACCTCATTGTGGACGAATGGGGGATGAAGCCCGATTTTCTGTACTACGGCTCGCATCCAGCGCGATTGGTGGGCAGTTTGCCACCCGATGTGCCGCTGTTGCTGGTTCACAACACTCAATGTAAACGCAGTGACATTGAGCAAGTTACCGACTACTTCACCAACGTGACGTTTGTGCTCTGTCCGCGATCAAATTACTATATCGAGCGCGCCTTTGCCCCCGCACAATTGATGTATGAAATGGGGGTCAATGTGGCCATAGGAACAGATTCGCTGACATCGAACCACTCGCTTTCGATGATCGAGGAGATCAAGTGGCTCGAAAAAAACAATCCAGAAATTCCGCTAAATGTTATTTTGACTTGGGCAACCAAGGGCGGGGCTCGTGGTTTGGGCTTCGACAATGTAATTGGTTCGTTCGAAGAAGGGAGACGCCCCGGGGCTGTGCTGATCGAAAATGTGGATCTCGAAACGCTCAAAACAACACCAAAAACCACCTCACGCAGGTTGATATAAAAATGTACAAAGAGCGCTTCAAAGAGTATTTGGAGCGGGAGCTAGTCGTTTCACCGCTCACGGCAAGGGCCTATATGGACGACCTTGCAGCACTAGACAAATACCTAGAAAACACAGAATTAGAGGCTGTCACTTCAAGTGATTGTCGAAGTTATGTGATGGCGATGATCGAGCGTGGAGATTCGCCACGCTCGGTCAATCGACGGATGAGTTCGATACGCAAATTCTATGATTTTTTGATCGATCAAAAGGTTGTTCTTCAAAATCCGATGGCCGAATTGCGTTCGTTGAAAACGGCTAAAAATCTACCTAAATTTGTACCCCCCACCAAAATGGCGCAGATCGTGGAGCAAATGCGCTCGCCGAGCGAAGATTTTGTTGAGCAACGTGATGCAATTGTGATTTTGCTACTCTACTTTTGCGGTTTGCGGCGCGCCGAACTAGCCGATCTGAAACTCGAAAACTTCGATCGAGGGGCAAATTTGCTACGCGTGATGGGCAAGGGAGGCAAGGAACGAATCGTTCCTCTGGTCGAACCGATCAGAGTCAGTTTGGAAAACTATTTGAACATTTATGAAGAAAAAATTTGTTTAACTCCTAAAAAATCATTAATTTTAGGGGACAGTTATCAGGAAATCACTCACTCCAAAATATATGAAATAGTACATCGAACACTGAAAACAGCTGGCATCCAAGGTGTAGCCTCGCCACACGTGTTGCGTCACACCTTCGCCACCGCCCTTTTGAATGGCGGCGCACCGATCAAAACGATTGCCCAATTGCTGGGACATAGCTCGATTGCAACAACTCAGATTTACACACACACATCGATCGAAATGATCAAAAAAAGTTATAAAAACGCCCACCCCAGGGAACAACATGGGGAGCAACCCAGGGAGCAACCCAGGGAGCAACATAGGGCGCAACAAAAAAACAAAGTAGAATAATAGAATAAAGAATAACACGTTAAGTAAACGTAAACGCGTTAAGTAAAAAAGTATTCACAAAAAAACGAAAATTATGAAAACACAAATTCAATCAGTACACTTCACTGCCGATCAGAAATTATTGGATTTTGTTGATGCAAAGCTCCAAAAACTTTCCCTTTTTGACGATACGATCAGTTGGGGCGAAGCGATATTGAAGCTCGATAAAGATCCAGACCAAGGGAACAAAGTGGTGCTAATCAAGCTAGTAGCAACAGGGGCTGACCTCACCGCCGAACGCCGCGCGTTGAGCTTCGAAGAGGCTACCGACGAGGCGTGCGATGCGTTGCGTAAACAAATCGAAAAGCGTAAAAAATAGTTGATGGATTCTGAGAAACAGCATCAACTGGATGTACGCTATATGAAAATGGCGCGCATATGGGCCGAAAATTCATACTGCGTAAGGCGCAAGGTGGGCGCGCTAATTGTACGAGATCAGATGATAATTTCTGACGGTTACAACGGAACGCCGTGTGGTTTCGAAAACGTTTGTGAGTGGCAGGCCGACGACACAGGACACGACATAGGGCGCACAAAGCCCTACGTGTTGCACGCCGAGGCAAATGCGATCACAAAAGTTGCCAAATCACAAAGTTCGTCCAACGGAGCGACGCTATACGTGACCGCCTCGCCGTGTATCGAGTGCAGTAAGTTGATCATCCAGGCTGGTATTCGTCGTGTGGTTTTTGCCGACGATTATCACACCGTTGATGGTTTAGCGTTGCTGCGTCGCGCGGGGATCGAGGTGATCCAAGTCGCCACAGATGATAGGGCGTAAAAGAGACTCATCAGGGTCGATGGTGGTGAAATGCTTATCGACTCCGTAATATTTATTCATTTTTGAAGGCATCGGCGGCTCGAACCCCAACGTTTGGTGGATCGTGTCGCCGAATTTGCTAGCGTGGGCCGTGGCAATATAAAAACCAGCCAAAGGGTTGCCAGGTACAAAATTTTTGAGTCCCAAATACCCCACCGCACTGTGTGGGTCGGACACGTAATGGTGGGTGGAATATAATTCGCGGATGGCTTCTTGGGTCTGGATGTCCGAAAAGCTGAGAGCCGTAATATCTCTTTTGATTGCCGATATATCATTGTGATACAGATCTTTCAAGCGCGCAAAATTACTCGGATCGCCAACATCCATTGCCGATGAAAGAGTGACAACCGACGGTTGTGGATCGTATTGCTGGGTGGCCATAAAGCGCACCACCGTGTCGTTGGCGTTGGTGGCAGCCACGAAATGAGCCACGGGTAACCCCATTTTGTGAGCCAAGATACCAGCCGTAATATTACCGAAATTACCGCTCGGCACCACAATTACAGGCGCACCATTCCCGCCCGCCTTTTTCCAGAGATAATAACCATAAAAATAGTAAAACGATTGAGGAATCCAACGCAGGATGCTGATCGAATTGGCGGAAGTCACCCCATTGGCGCTACAAAACGCGTGGTCGGCAAAAACAGCCTTCACCATCGCCTGGCAATCGTCAAAAGAACCGCGAACGCTGAGCGCCGTTATGTTTGAACCGAGCGTAGTCATTTGCCGTTCCTGGAAATCACTCACCCGCCCTTCGGGATAAAGTATCACCACCCGAATGCCATCCATCCCAAGAAAACCGCCAGCCACAGCCGAACCAGTGTCGCCCGAGGTGGCAGTGAGAATCACCATATCGCGCTCTTTGAGCTTGGCCACCATACGCCCCATAAATCGAGCTCCAAAATCTTTGAAAGCAAGGGTCGGACCATTAAAAAGCTCCAACGCACCGCTAGGAGCCATAGTGATCGGAAAATCAAAAGCATCGAAAACAATGGCGCGCAAAACATCGGGCTCTATGTCTTCACCAAAAAATTTGTCCGCCAAATAATAAGCCAAGTGAGCAAATGATTTCTCGGCTTCTCGCTCAACTATCTGTAAATCAATAGTTGGAATAACTTCTGGCATAAACAAACCGCCATCGGGAGCCAGACCAACCAAGGCGGCTTGACGCATAGAATAGAACTTGTTTGGCGAAAGGGTGGAATAATATTTCATCTCTTTTGGAGTAAATTTACAAAATAATTCAATAAATATTCGACAAATATAGAGAATTATCCTTATCATTGCACTAAAATAGATAATCAAAACGTATGAAAGCAGTAACCGTTTTTGCTCCGGCAACTGTTGCCAATATTGGTCCAGGCTTCGATGCGATGGGCTTTGCCTTCGAAGGCATCGGCGACATTGTGCGTATGAGTCTGATCCCAGAGAATGAAATTCGCTATATTAACCTGAGCGGCGTTGAGTTGCCCACGCGTAACGAGGATAATTTGATGACCCCAGCCCTGTATGCCATTATGGATAATAGTGGGGGTAGGCGCGGTGTGGAGGTCAAAATTCTGCAAAAGATCATTCCTGGTAGCGGGATCGGTAGCAGCGCGGCGGCAGCGGCAGCGGCAGTTTATGCCTATAATGCGTTGATCGGATCGCCTTTTTCGGACGAAGAGTTGGTCGATTTTGCGCTCGAAGGCGAGAAAATGGCCAGCGGTTCGACTCACGCCGACAATGTGGCACCTTGTTTGTTGGGTGGCGTGGTGCTCATTCGCGACTACAACCCATTGGATTTGGTGCGTATAGAGAACAAGGCTGATATTTTTGTCGCCGTTGTGCACCCTCATTTCGAAGTGCGCACCAAGGACGCGCGCGCGGTCTTGCCTCACGAACTCTCATTGCCACTCGCCATCCGCCAATGGGCTAACTTGGGGGCGATGGTGGCCGGAATGTTGCAAGGTAACGCCAAATTGATCGGGCGCTCGTTGAAAGACAACGTTGCCGAACCATACCGCAAACGCTTTATCCCAGGTTACGACCAACTCAAAAACGATATTATGAATTGTGGCGCTTTGGGCGCAAACATCTCTGGTTCAGGGCCTTCGGTCTTTGCCCTGTGCGATACGATCGAGGTGGCTCGCGCCGTAAATGCGGTAATGGAGGCTCACTTTGTCAATTTGAATATCGAATGTGATATTTATGCCTCGCCCATATGCAGCCTAGGCTGTCGCGTGTTGTAGGCAAGGCGGCTACATCGATTACAATAGTATAGTCGAAAGTTAGGCGACAAAAGAATCGCCTCAGTTAATCTACCCACAATATACAATGCTGTATACTATATATTACAAATAGTATACAGCATTTTGTATTGAAAAATTATGTCGTATCTTGGCTCCTATATTGATATTGTGTTTGTTTTCTCGAAAAAAAATAATTATATTTGTCAGAAAGGAAGATATTACAAATAACCAAAACTCATTAAATATGAAACGAGGTTCGACATATAAAGCGACGATGTTTATGCTCGCGCTAATTTTTTGTTGCCTGCACCACTCACCTAGCTTTGCAGATACGACACATCAGACCGCCATATCTAAATCAGACTACGTACTCATTATTAACACATACACCGAATCTTCGGATTGGAGTAATAGTTTTATTCATCCCATTTACGAGTCGTTGCTCAGAGGCAATTCCAATCTGACGGTCTATGCCGAACATATGAGTATGCTGCTCATCAACACCCAACAAGAACTAGACGAGTACAGAGCAGAACTTTTCGAAAAATATTCTACCAAAAGACCACGCGCCATTATGATCCTTGGCAATCCCGCCTGGGAATCATTCCGCAAAGATTTGGAAACGCGATGGCCTAATGTGCCTGTGATTTTGTGTGTCGAGAAGCCATACAACGGGCCTATTGAGGCATATATCAACAAACAAGCGATCCCCGAGCAAGAGCAAACTCCACTGGCCGACTACAACGGACCGCTACACCTGACAATTATATACGACGCAATATACCTTCAACAGACCATCGATCTGATGCGCCAAATGATTCCGGGGATGAACAGAATCTTATTCCTGTCCGACAAACGGTATGTCAGTGCTCAGGTTTTGGATGATCTCACCAAATTGCTCAAAAATGATTATCCGAATATCGAGATGGAAAGCATCACGCCCGACGATGTGTCAGTCAACCAAATGTTCGATAAGTTGCGCAATGTGCCGGCAAATACTGGAATCCTCTATTTTTCGTGGTACAAGAAAAACTCGCTATCCAAAAGTACGTTCATCACCACCAACGACTATAAAATGTTTAGTCGATACACCGATGCTCCGATTTTTACGCTGACCGACAAATCGGTCGGAGGGGTGGAAATGGCGGGAGGATATTTTGTAGACAACAAACGGATCAGAAAAATTATCACATCCGCCTTGGACAAAGTATTGTCAGGCGCTAATCACGCTAAAATCACAATCGAAAATTGCGGAGATCCAGCACCAGTACTAAACTACCAAGCACTGACCGAAAAAGGCGTCCCGATCGAACTGTGCCCAGAAGACACAATTTTCTATATGAAAGAATTGACTGTCTTTGAGAAATATACCGAATGGATCATCCTAGGCTTGGTGCTCATATTCAGTGGCTTTGGCTTTTTGCTGCTGAAAATGAATATGCTCAACAAAATAAGAAACAAGCAAAAAGAAAAACTTTTGTTGATACAAGATTACAGTAGTTTGTTTGCCAATATGCCAGTGGCCTATGTCAAGAAACAACTGATATACAACAAAGAAGGTGTGATTGTGGACTATTTGGTGACGAATGTCAACCCGTGCTTCGAAAAATATTTTGTAATGGCTGGTGATTCGCCAGTCGGAACGCACGGCACCACAAGCCCATCATTTAAGGAATTTGTGGCTCTCTATAAACTCGCCATCAACGACAAGAAAGAGATCACCGCTCAATATTATCACCAACAAACGGGTCGCTATTACAGTATGGTGATCGCACCATCAAAGATCGAGGGCTATTTGGATATTTTCTATGCCGACAACACCGAATTGGCTATGGCTCAACAAATGCTGGGCACGCTGAATCATAAATTGGCAATTGCGCTCGACGTGGCAGACATTACACCTTGGCGACTAGACATTGAGCAAAGTGTAATTGTGTGTGACATTAACCGCGAAACTGGCGCAATATCATCCGATCCAGCCGAAGATCACGTTGTCGTTAATTTATACAAATACATTTCAGAAATTCACAAAGATGACCAGCAACGCGTAAATGAAGCGTATGATAATCTAATGAATGGCAAAACATCGAAGATCAAAGAAGAATATCGAGTCCGATCCCGAAGCCGGAATGGACAAAAATATGACTGGGTCGAAATCCAGGCAATCATTGATAAACGCGATGCGAACGGAAAACCAATCTCATTAATCGGTTCGTCGCTTGTGATTTCGAACCGCAAGAAGATGGAAAATGATTTGGTGGATGCCAAGAACCACGCCGAAGAATCGAACCGCCTCAAATCTGCTTTCTTGGCCAATATGAGCCACGAAATCCGCACGCCGCTCAACGCAATTGTTGGGTTCTCTGAAATCCTGGCCTCGACGGAAAGCGAAGACGAAAAGCGCGAATATGTGTCAATCATCGAGGATAACAACACGCTGCTGCTGCAACTGATCAGCGATATTCTCGACCTGTCGAAAATCGAAGCTGGCACACTCGAATTTAACTATTTCAATGTTGATATTCGAGAATTATTTACTGAACTCGAAACATCGTTCAGACTGAGAATCACAAATAGTAATGTTGAAATTATCAACGAAGGAATCACTGATTGCTGCATATTAACCGACAAAAATCGCTTGATACAAGTAATTACCAATATGGTGAACAATGCCGCTAAATTCACCTCGCAAGGCAGTATTCGATTTGGATACAGTGTGCAAGAGGACGGAAATATCTATTTCTATGTCAAGGATACCGGTTGTGGGATTGCGCCCGACAAGATCGATTCTATCTTTGGGCGCTTTGTGAAACTCAATAACTTTGTACAAGGCACTGGCTTAGGGCTATCGATTTGCCAAACCATAGTCAATCGTATGGGTGGCGAGATTGGGGTGGAATCGAAAGTAGACCAAGGGACAACATTCTGGTTCACAATACCATATACCCCAATATCGATCCAGCCAAAAGCAGACGAACAGAACATTGTACCACAAATTGTGAAAAAAGATAAATTGACGGTACTCGTTGCCGAAGATAATGCTAGT
This sequence comes from Mucinivorans sp., assembly GCA_036648455.1. GTDB lineage: Bacteria > Bacteroidota > Bacteroidia > Bacteroidales > Rikenellaceae > Mucinivorans. Next base: position 5,953 of record JAVXIH010000009.1, on the reverse strand, counting down.
AACTTCAAACTCTTCGAGGCGATTTTGAAGAAAGATTACCACATTTATCACGCTTGGGACGGCCAGCAAGCCATCGAAATGTTCAAAGAGTACAACCCACACATCATATTGATGGACATCAATATGCCGAAAATAAACGGATACGAAGCGATAACCGAAATACGAAAGATATCGGCTTCGATCCCAATAATTGCCGTCACGGCATATGCTTTCACATCCGACGAACAGCGTATCAAAGAAAGTGGATTCGACGATTACACAGCCAAACCTGTCAATTCTCAAATCTTGAAATCTAAGATGATGGTGCTGCTCAAACGTCGTATGATATTTATGTAGGTGACTTCTAAAAATCGTTTTTTCGGCGTTGGCCTTCGGATCACAAAATCCTCACTTACTTCAAGTAAGCTCCGGTTTTGCGACCACGAGCCAGCCTTGAAAAATTCAATTTTTAGAAGCCACCTAATATTCTTCGGGAAATCGCTTTTTAGGCGCTAGGTGCGGATCGCAAAATCCTCATTGAGGGATCGCTTGGGCAGAATGTTCATCGTAAGGCAGAGTGAACCAAAAGCGAGAGCCAACTCCATATTCGGACTCCACACCGATACGACCACCAAACTGTGCCACTAGATTTTTGCATATCGCAAGTCCTAAGCCCGTGCCTTGGATTAAAGAGTTTAGCTTTTGGAAACGCTCAAAAATTGTATCAAGCATATCGGCTTGAATACCAATACCAGTGTCTCGAACCGATATTTCGAGTTCAGTAGGGCTGATGAGCGTATAACTAATCTCGATCGAGCCTTGTTCGGTAAATTTCAGCGCATTTGTAGTGAAATTAGTGATCACCTGCTGGATTCTGTTTTCGTCGCCCATAATTATATATTCGGGCAATCGAGCGTCAAAAAAGACAGGCACCTTAGCATCGCTACGCATCGCACACGAAGTCGCAACCCGAGAGCACAACGATTTAATGTTCAGCGGAGCGCAATTTAATTTCATCACATTGGCCTCTATTTTCGATAGATCGAGAATATCGCTGATCAATTGCAACAGCAACTGGTTGTTTCTATGGAGAATAGCCAGATACTCTTTGCGATCATCGGCATCGATTTCTTCGTCAATAAGAAGTTCTGAAAAACCGATAATAGCGTTGAGCGGAGTGCGTATTTCGTGACTCATATTGGCCAAGAATGTTGATTTGAACTTATCACTCTGTTCGGCCTTTTCTTTGGCCTCAACCAATTCAGCCTCTTTGTGACGCATATCAGTAATATCCCACGACACACCAAGAATCAAGGGCAACTCTTCGCCCGTATCGAGCAAAGTTTTCACACTCCGCGTTGTGTGTATGACACCATCAGCATCAGAAAAATATTCGTCAAGTTCAATTGCTTTACGCTGTCTGAGTAACTCTTCATCGTAGCTATGGAAACCTTCAACATCTTTGGTATTTGAAAATATTTGCTCGTCCATCTTGCCAATCACATCACAGGCAGGGATCTTCAATAGATCTTCCATCGCCTTGTTCCAATATAGATACTTGAAATGATCGTTAGGATTCTTGACAAAAACGAAGACTGGAATGTTATCCAAAATAGCCTGCATCAAGCGGCTCAGCTCCTCGATTCGCAATTCATTATCTCGACGCAGAGTTATGTCGTCCATACGCACCACCCCACCCAACAAACGTTCTTCATCGTCAAAGACAGGATTGGCAACCACCTCGATCACCAGATTATGGCGTTTCATCTGTGATGTTTCGCAAACTTTGCTACTCAACATTCGCTGGAACGGACAATCATCGCACGGAGTGTCGCGGTTAAAAGCGGTGCGATAACAAACTCGACCCGGAATAAAACATTTATCACCACAAAGAGCCGCTAGAATCTTGGTCGATTCCCACTGAACAACATAATCGGGATTGATGTAGAGCAAAGCCGACGACAGATTGTTCATCACCAAATCGCGCTGAGTTGTCAGAATTTGACTTTCGCGGTTCGCCTTCATTAATTTCAGTTCGGTCTCCTTGTGGTGCGAAATTTCGACATTCACCCCTATCACCTCGATAGAACCATTCTCCGGCTCATATCGGGTGACAACAAAGTTGCAGAAAACCCATTTATAGGAACTCCCCTGATTGACCCGTATCTCTTGCTGGAAGGATTGCAACTCGCCACGCTTGATCCGCTGTATCGCCCTTTGGAGAACCAGCCGATCGTCGGGATGCACATAATCGAAGTGAACCAAAATATGATCAATACCTTTGTGATCGTATTCGCCTATGTTGGTGTACCACTGATTGACCGCGAAGCCATCTTTGGCCAACAAATCCCATTTGCAATAACCAACGTTGGCAAAACTGATAACAGCTGCAAAAAAATTCTTAAAATCATTGACCTCTACCCTCGCCTGCTCCTTCTCGGTGTTGTCCAGATAGATCAACAAATAATTAGATATGTTGTTCATTCGATCATACAGGGGCACTCCCTTGACGTGCAGATCAATAACACCGTGATTGAATGAATGATACGCCTGACTATCGTTTTTGAAATTATACTTTATGATTGTTTCTACCTGTTCTCCTGCACGCAGTTTGTTACGCAATATATCGGGCGTATTGACACTCGTAAACACGTTAAAGCCGCGTAGATCGTCAGCATCATCGACTCCGAAGATCTCCATCGCTCGTCGATTAAGATCCAACATTATCCCGTTCTTGTCATATAATTCAATGCCAACAGGCATCGAGAGATAAATATTGTTGAGCAAGGTAGCATTCATCGTTTGATCATCCTCTTGACCGGCCAAAGCATCCTCTTGGTGTATCAGATCTTCGCGATTGTCTTCGATACGCAGCGCCCCGCTGATGTGTCGGGCATCGACGGACAGGGCATCGGTCTGTAGGATGGCTTCGACCGCGTAAACGACATTATTCACACACAACTTAAAGTGATAACTGGTCGCCGTCACCCACGGCAACAGCCGAGCCATTCGCTGGATTTCGGCACGCTCGGATTCATCAACCACAAACCCAAGAGATTCGTCAAAAGAACACTCAGCACAATCGACATTCAGCAAAGACGACAAATTGCCATCTATGCTCACACGCCAAGTATTAAGATCGAGGTTCCACAAACCGATCCTAAGCATATGGCAAAATTTCTTATATTGATTATTCATCTGACAAATAAATTATATAAAAGTTCAGTAAAAATTACTTCTGAAAAAACCATCATTGTACACGCAACGACAAATATAGTAAAAATACTCACTATAATTACATTATAGCTACACTTTTTGACATTATTTGACATTAAATAAATAATAACATTTAGAGTGCATTATGTCTTGTAATCAATAATTTCGTAAATATACAAAATTATTGACAGCTAAACGTCTTAAAATTGGATATATGCAAAATCATACGAGAATAAGAATTTTTTTGAAAATATTATGTGACAAAATTTGTAATTAGGATTTATAAATACTACCTTTGTGAAGGACGACATTTAATCACGTTTTAATATGGCAAACAAACACATTCTAGTTACTGGCGGCGCTGGCTTTATTGGTTCACATTTGTGCAAGCGACTTCTGGATTTCGGTGATTTCGTGTTTTGTATGGACAATTTTCTAACTGGCAGCTACGATAACATATCAGCGATGGTATCGAATCCTCGGTTTAAGGTCATCGAGTGCAGTGTAGAAAACGCCCCCTGTGATTTTGATGTCAAAATCGATGAGATTTATAATCTAGCGTGCCCAGCCTCGCCAATCCATTACCAAAAAGACCCGGTTCAGACCTTCAAAACTGCAGTCCAAGGAGCATACAATATGTTGGAATTGGCCAAGAAATACGACGCAAAGATATTGCAGGCCTCCACCAGTGAAGTTTATGGCGACCCAGTCATTCACCCTCAGACAGAGGCTTACTACGGCAACGTCAACCCAATCGGTTTGCGCTCCTGCTATGACGAGGGCAAACGGGGTGCCGAAACTCTGTTTATGGATTTCCATCGACAGTATAACACAAAAATCAAAATCATCCGCATTTTCAACACCTACGGCCCCAATATGCACCCCAACGATGGGCGGGTGGTGTCGAATTTCATAATGCAAGCCCTCGGCAACCAAGACATAACTATATATGGCACGGGGATCCAAACCCGTAGTTTCCAATATATCGACAATTTGATCGACGGAATGGTTAAAATGATGGCCACGGCCGATGATGTGACTGGGCCTGTCAATTTAGGAAATCCTACCGAATACACAATATTGGAATTGGCACGCAACATCATCGAACTAACCCACTCGGAGTCGAAGCTGATTTTTGCCACCTTGCCCACCGACGATCCTCGACGACGGCAACCAGACATCACACTCGCACAGAATCTGATAGGATACAGCCCAGATATAGATTTAACACAAGGACTAGAAAAGACGATACAATACTTTCAACAGTTCCAATAATAAAACTTATTAGTAATGATGGAAAGTCAACAAATCAAACTAGAAGTAGATCCAACCAGTTACAAAATACTGATTGTGGATGATGTAATGTCTAATGTTATTTTGCTCAAAGCATTACTCAAAACCGAGAAATACCAAATCGTTATAGCCAATGATGGCGCGCAGGCCCTAGAAAAAGTAGCATCAGATCACCCAGACCTAATCCTGCTCGATGTGATGATGCCTGGCATCAGCGGTTTTGATGTGTCGGAGAAGTTGAAATCTTCGCTTCAATATAATGATATTCCCATTATATTTCTCACCGCGCTCAACAGTCACGAAGATATTGTACGTGGGTTCCAACTTGGTGCCAACGACTTTATCACCAAACCATTCAACAAAGACGAGTTAAAAATACGTATCAAGCACCAAATTTCGCTTTTGGAGGCTAAACGCATCATTTTGAAACAGACCGAAGAACTACGTTCAATCATCATTGGGCGCGACAAACTTTATTCGGTGATTGCACACGATTTGCGCGGCCCACTGGGGTCAATCAAAATGATCCTCAACTTGGTACTATGCAATCTGGAAGGTAAAAACACGGACAAAGAGATGTTGGAAATGATCCGAATGGCCAATCAAACCACGGAAGATGTCTTCACGCTGCTCGACAACCTGCTGAAATGGACAAAGAGCCAGTTGGGGCGGTTGAACGTCGCCTTCCAAACGATCAACATTACCGATGTAGTTCGCGACGGGATTGAGGTTTTTGTAACCACAGCTGGGCTCAAAGGCATCCACATCGAATTCGATTCCACTTGCGCCCATAAAGTGATGGTGGATCAAGATATGATCAAAACCGTGATGCGCAACCTGCTGTCCAACGCCATCAAATTCAGCAACCCTAACGGCACGATCAATATCACAATCGACGACAAAGATGCTGATTTTGTGACCATCAACGTAACCGATCACGGGTGTGGAATCAAAGAAGACGACAAACATAAATTATTGGTGGTAGCCACCCATTTTTCCACTTTTGGCACTTCGAACGAAGAGGGTTCGGGGCTAGGACTATTGCTGTGCGTCGATTTTGTCAACAAAAATGGCGGTCGCCTGTGGTTTGAATCCACAGAAGGCGAAGGCTCAACTTTCAGCTTCTCGTTACCAAAAAGCGAGTAAGGAGTGTATACGAAACCTTGTCATTATCGAATTAACAAATTGCATTTTCCACAAAAATAGCGAGATAGGTTCATTCGATCCATCAACCACGATATAAAAAAGCAACCGCTAATTACAAAAGTCACGGCGACACACATAAATATTAAGCCAGACGGATCAAAAGAAAACAGAGGTACCAAAGCCTTGGACAGTATGGTGAAAATGGGGGAAAAAAGCAATATGGGCAGAGTATTCATTCCAACAAAATGCATTTTGGATTTAACCTTTTCTGGTATGTGGCGATAGGCACAAAGAAAAAGACTTATAAAAAGATATGTAA